>JAJAZC010000144.1 GCA_026785885.1 Rubrivivax sp. | reverse complement strand
GTTGGGCGCCCCCCTGCGGCGCGGGGGGGGGATTCCTCCCTACCGCCCGCCGCCGGGCGTGTGGGGCGCCCCGCCCCCCGGCCGCCCCCGCCGCCAGTGTCGGGGTCTGCGCCGGCGTTCGTGCAGGGGTGATTGCCTGAGTCAGCGCTGGGGTCGGTGCCGGGGTCACTGCGGCCATAGGTCCATGCCGATGCAGCAACCATGCGGCGATCGCCAGACCGCCGGCTACCGCCCACAGCGCAGCGACCCAACGCGCCGGCCACAACACCGGCATCTGCAGCTGCAGCGCACAGCCGGCGGCCCAGCCCAGAGCGATGGCGAGCGCTGCTGAAAAGCCGATCGCATCCGGCGCCGCCGCCCGGCCCGTCGCGCTGCTGGGAGCAGCGCCCCACCTTGCTGCACCGGGCTTCATGGGGGCCAGTGTAGGATCGTCCGAGACCCTGAACGTCCCTCTGAAGGACCCCCCGCAATGAGCGTCAACGACCGTCTACAACAGCTGGCCATCACCCTGCCGCCGGTGGCCGTGCCGGCCGCGGCCTACGTGCCTTTTGTGCGCACCGGCAACCTCGTTTTCATCAGCGGCCACATCGCGCGCCAGCAAGGCAAGCCCTGGGTCGGCCAGCTCGGCAAGGACATGGATGTGGCCACCGCGCAGGGCGCCGCGCGCGCCGTCGCGATCGATCTGATGGGCACGCTGCAAGCCGCGGTCGGCGATCTTTCCAAGGTCCGGCGCATCGTCAAGCTGTTGAGCCTGGTCAACAGCACGCCGAGCTTCACCGAGCACCACCTGGTGACCAACGGCTGCAGCGAGTTGCTGCGCGAAGTCTTCGGTGCCGAGATCGGCGCGCACGCGCGCAGCGCCTTCGGTGTGGCGCAGTTGCCGATGGGTGCCTGCGTCGAGATCGAGCTGATTGCCGAAGTGGATTGACCCGCCTGTGAACGAGTCAGCCACCGCAGCGCGGCGTGCGGCCACGTTGTTGGCCGTCTGCCTGGTGCTGCCGCTGGCAGCCGTGGCGGCAGCGCTTGTCTCCCAACACGTCTACGACATGCAGCCCTGCCCCTGGTGCGTGTTGCAGCGGCTGGTCTTCGTAGCCATCGCGATGGCGGCTTTGGCTGGCTTGCTGCTGCGCACGCCGCTGTCCCGCCGCATCGGCGCTGGGCTCGTGCTGCTGCTGGGGGTGGCCGGCATGGCGGCTGCGCTGTGGCAGCACTTCGTGGCCGCCAGCAGTGCATCGTGCAATCTGACGCTGGCCGACCGCATCGTCGGCGGGCTCGGTCTGGACACCCTGGCGCCGCAGGTCTTTGCGGCGTACGCCAGCTGCGCCGATGCGGCCGTGAAGCTGGCCGGCGTGCCGTATGAGTTCTACAGTCTGGCGCTGTTCGCGCTGCTGGCTTTCATCGGCTTGCGTGTACTGCGCCGGCCGGCTTGATGCCGATTGCACAGCCCGCCGTTCGTCAAGCAGACAACAGCCCCTCAAGGTGCGGGGCGCACCCATCAGCAGCTGCTGCTCCAGGAGACTCCGCATGAGCACCTTCCAACTGCACCGTGTATTGAGCGCACCGCCCGAGAAGGTCTACCGCGCTTTCACCGACGGCGACGCGATGGCGCGCTGGCTGCCGCCCAACGGCTTCACCGGCCATGTCGACCAGCTGGACGCCCGCGTCGGCGGCCGCTTTCACATGTCGTTCACCAACTTCACCAGTGGCGGCAGCAACGGCTTCGGCGGTGAATTCCTGGAGCTGGTGCCGGGTGAACGGCTGCGCTACACCGACGCCTTCGACGACCCTAACCTGCCAGGAACGATGACCGTGACCGTGGTGCTGAAGGCGGTGTCGGTGGGAACCGACGTGAGCATCACGCAAGAAGGCATTCCCGATGTCATCCCGCTCGAAGCCTGTTACCTGGGTTGGCAGGAATCGCTGCGCAACCTGGCACGCCTGGTCGAGCCCAACGTTCCCGGGTAGAGCCACTGCGCGCTCAAGGCGCCAGCAACCGCATCGGCCGCTTGAAGCCTTCGACCTTGTGGCCCTTGCGCGCGCGCTTGCCCGCATGGGCGGCGAGCGCCGCGCCCTTCAGTACCTCGTCCTTTGCCTTGTCGCCACGGCCCAGGCCCTGCACCAGCAGCGCATCGCCGCAGGTGGCCACGCTGACCAGCGGCGCCTTGGCATCCACGTCCATCAGCGTCAGGCCACGGCCGCCGCCGCTTTGCTGTTTCAGCTCGGCAAGCTCAACCAGCAAAAGCCGGCCGTCCATCGACAGGCAGGCCACGTGGCGATGCGCCGTTGCCACAACCACCGGCGGCAGGACCCGGTGCGTGTCGTCCAGCGTCAAAAACGCCTTGCCACTGCGGTTGCGGCACAGCATGTCGCCAGCCAGCGCCAACAGGCCGAAGCCACCGGTGTTGGCCAGCAAAAGCCTTGTGGACGCAGCGCCTGCAAAGTAATGCGCGACCTGCGAACCGGCTTCCAGATCGATCAGCGTTGTGATCGGCACGCCGTCGCCGCGCCCGCCGGGCAACCCTGACGCGGCCACGCTGTAAACCCGGCCGCTGCCTTTGGCCGGCGTGCCGAAGACCAGCAGCGTGTCGATGCTGCGGCACACAAACGCGCCGTACAGCGCATCGCCCGGCTTGAATACGAGCGTCGCGGCATCGATCTCGTGGCCCTTCAGCGCGCGAACCCAGCCCTTCATCGACACCACCACCGTCACCGGCTCGTCGACGACCTTGATCTCGGCCACGGCGCGCTTGTCTTCCTGAATCAAGGTGCGGCGCTCGTCGCCATGGGCCTTGGCGTCGACCTCGATTTCCTTGATCACCGTGCGTTTGAGTGCAGCCGGGCTGCCCAGCACATCGTCGAGCCGGGCCTGCTGGTCGCGCAGCTCTTCAAGCTCTTGCCCGATGCGGATGGCTTCCAGCCGCGCCAGCTGCCGCAGCCGGATATCCAGGATGTCGTCGGCCTGCCGCTCGCTCAAGCCGAAGCGCGCAATCAGCGCCGGCTTGGGCTCGTCGGCATTGCGGACGATGCGGATGACCTCATCGATGTTCAGCAGCACCAGCTGCCGGCCTTCCAGCACATGGATGCGGTCGAGCACCTTTGCCAGCCGGTGCTGCGTACGCCGCTGCACGGTGGCCAGGCGGAACTGAATCCACTCCTGCAGCATGCGGCGCAAGCTCTTCTGCATCGGCCGGCCGTCCAGCCCGACCATGGTCAGATTGACCGGTGCGTTGCTTTCCAGGCTGGTGTGCGCAAGCAGCTTCGTGATCAGCTCGGCCTGCCCAATGCTGCGGCTCTTGGGCTCGAAGACCAGCCGCACCTTGGCCTCTTTGCCGGACTCGTCGCGCACCGCATCCAGCACCGCCAGCACACCTTGTTTAAGCTGCACCTGCTCTGCGCTGAGCGCCTTTTTGCCGGCCTTCACCGTCGGGTTGGTCAGCTCCTCGATCTCTTCCAGCACCTTCTGCGTACTGGTGCCGGGCGGCAGCTCCGTCACCACCAGCTGCCACTGGCCGCGTGCCAGGTCTTCGATGATCCAGCGCGCGCGCACCTTGATGCTGCCGCGGCCGCTGCGGTAGGCCTCGCGGATGTCGGCCGTGCTGCTGATGATCTGGCCGCCGCCGGGAAAGTCCGGCGCTGGCAGCAGCGTGAAGAGTTCGTCGTCGTCGAGCTGGTCGTTCTTCAGCAGCGCGACCGCCGCTGCGGCCACTTCACGCAGGTTGTGGCTGGGCACCTCGGTAGCCAGGCCGACGGCGATGCCGCTGGCGCCGTTCAACAACACAAACGGCAGTCGCGCCGGCAACTGGCGCGGCTCTTCGGTGCTGCTGTCGTAGTTGGGCTGGAAGTCGACCGTGCCTTCGTCGATCTCATCCAGCAGCAGCCGTGCAATCGGCGCCAGGCGCGCTTCGGTGTAGCGCATGGCCGCGGCGCCATCGCCGTCGCGGCTGCCGAAGTTGCCCTGGCCGTCGATCAACGGATAGCGCTGCGAAAAATCCTGCGCCATGCGCACCAGCGCGTCGTAAGCCGCGGTGTCGCCGTGCGGGTGGTAGCGGCCCAGCACATCACCGACCACACGCGCGCTCTTTACCGGCTTGGGCGCGCCACCGGCACCGGTGCCGGTGTAGGCCAAGCCCATGCGGAACATCGAATACAGGATGCGCCGCTGCACCGGCTTGTTGCCATCGCAGACATCGGGCAGCGCACGGCCCTTGACCACCGACAGCGCGTATTCCAGGTAAGCGCGCTGCGCATAACCGGCGAGATCCAAGGTGTCGGGAGGATCGGCTGGATCGGCGACAGGGGTATCGAAAAGATCGGGCATCGGCTCTGGGTGGGTGGGAGGGGTGGCTCGAAAGCGGGGCGGATTCTCGCTCAGCCCTCGCGCGCGAGATCGCGCTCGGGCCTTCGCCAGCCGCGCAAGGCCTTCCGGCCTCGCACGCGCGGGCTCAGCCCTCGCGCGCGAGATCGCGCTCGGGC
>JAJAZC010000143.1 GCA_026785885.1 Rubrivivax sp. | reverse complement strand
GTAACTCATCAGCCAGATGGCCGGCACGGTGGCCGCCATCAGCAGCGTCATCACGATGCTAACGCCGTACTTGTCGGTCCAGATGCCCAGCGTCACGCGAACCAGCGAGCCCGTCAGTACCGGCGTGGCCATCAACAAGCCGAATTCGGTGGCGTTCAGGCCCAGCGTTTTCTTGATCGGGATGCCGATCACGCCGAACATCATCCACACCATGAAGCACACGGTGAAGGCGAATGTGCTGACCAGCAGCACCGCCAGGGCCTGGCTCTTGTGGGTCATGGTTCCGTCCGCTCGTTGACCATGAGCAGACTGTAGGAATCAGCGCGCTGCGGCGACATCCTTCTGCCGGACCAGCGCCGCGCGGCAAACGAGGGATGGCAGCGCAGGCTGCCATCGGCCGGAAGAACTACCCGGGCGGCGAACGGCCTGCGCCTTGATGTCCGTCAAAGAAGCTGACATTCAGACCGTGTTCGCTGGCGATCACTGCGGCATGAACGCGCGAGCTGACATCGAGTTTGCGCAAGATGTGCTGCACGTGAATCTTCACGGTGGACTCGGCGATGCCCAGCGTGCGCGCGATTTCCTTGTTGGCCTGGCCGCGCCCGATGCCGCGCAGGATGTCGAGTTCGCGCTGCGACAGCACGTCCAGCCTGGTGGCCGCCGTGTTGACCGGCGTCACGGGCGGTGTCGAAGACGGCGCCGAGGCCGCGAGCGGTGACGCGGCGTCTCGGTAGGCCGCAAACAGCTTGCCGGTCATCTCGTGCGCGACCACGCTTTCACCCCGCATGGCGCGGCGAATGGCCGATGCCAGCGCGTCGCCTTCGATGGTCTTCAGCAGGTAGCCGCAGGCGCCACCGCGCAGGGCCGCCGCCAGGTCGCCTTCATCCTCGCTGACCGTCAACATCAGCACCCGCACGCCCGGTACCGCGCGCAGCAAGGCGGGCAGCGCATCGGCGCCGCTGACACCGGGCAGGTGATGGTCGAGCAGGATCAGGTCGGGCTTGAGCGCCTCGGCGCGGCGCTGCGCCTCGCTGGCATCTGCAGCGTCTCCGATGACTTCGAACTGTGGCTCGCGTTGCAGCAATGCGGTAAGGCCGCGACGAAACAACGTGTGGTCGTCGACAATCAGGATGCGGATGGGCGTGACGCGAGGGTGGATTGCAGCAGGGTTCATGGGAGATCAGGCGGCTCGCAGACTGCGGGGTGGCTCACCGGGCAGCGCAGCCCGGGGTGTCGAGGGCAGTGTCAGCACGACCGAGGTGCCGCGGCCGGGTGTGGACAAGACTTCGAGTTGTGCACCCAGTTGCGCAGCGCGCTCGGCCATGATGCG
The DNA here is from genome assembly GCA_026785885.1 of Rubrivivax sp. Classification (GTDB taxonomy): domain Bacteria; phylum Pseudomonadota; class Gammaproteobacteria; order Burkholderiales; family Burkholderiaceae_C; genus Rubrivivax. The sequence continues at coordinate 2,021 of JAJAZC010000143.1, read as the reverse complement.
CAAGCCGACGTGGGTCTCATCGGGCGGCCTGGCCTGGCTGTCCATGCCGATACCGTCGTCGCGCACTTCCAGCCGCCATTGCGGGCGCTGCTGCACGTCGAGCCAGACCTGGCCAGCACGGGCGTGCTTGCGCACGTTGGACAACGCCTCTTGCACGATGTGCAGCACCTGGACCTGGGTATCGGGCGCCACCGGCATGCCTTGGCCGTCCATCTGGAAGGTGGTCTTCAAGCCCGTCTGCTGCTCGAACTTGCGCAGCGTCGTCTGCAGCGCCGGTTCGATGTCTTCGGCGTTCGCCCGGGTGCGAAAGTGCAACAGCAGTTCGCGCACATCGCCGTAACTCTCGCGCACTCCCAGGTCGATCTCGGCCAGCACATGGTCGACCTGCTGGCGGTTGCCGCTGGCCAGCGCGTCACGCATCAGCTGCACCTGAATCTTCAGGAATGCCAATGACTGGGCAATCGAATCGTGCAATTCGCTGCCCAGCAGGCCGCGTTCCCGCGACACCGCGGCTTCCAGCCCCAGCGCGTTCAGCCGCAGGTTGTCCATGGCGCCGCCCAGTTGCACGGCCAGCGCCTCCAGCAACGAACGTTCAGCCGCAGGCATGTCGACCTGGGCGTGGAAGAACAGGTCGATTTCTCCCATCAGGCGCTCGTGCAGCCGCACCGGCACCGACACCAGCGTCTCGAAGCCCGCTTCTGCGCAGTGCGCCAGCCGCGCGGGCTGCAAGGCGCGGATCGGAATGACACGCGCACCGGGCGGTGCCGTCGGCGACCCGCAATGGCAGTCGCCGGCCATCAGGCAGTGCTCAACATCCAGCATCGGCTGCGGCAGGCCGTACGACGCCAACATCACATAGCGGCTGTTGCCTTGGTCCGACCAACGCAGCGCCACGCCGTCGGCATGCGCGATGCGCGCGACGCTGGTCGTGAAGCCGGCGGCCAGCGCGTCGAGCGTCGTCGCCTGGTTCACGAGGTTGGTCACCTCATACAGGCTTTCCAGACGCTGGTGCTTTTCTTCGAGCTGCGCGGTCTTCTCGCTGACGCGGCTTTCCAGGCTGCGGTACATCGACTGCAACTGCTCGGCCATGCTGTTGAAGCCCGTCGCCAGCGCGCCGAACTCGTCCGTGGTGTGCGGCTCCACGCGCGCCCCGAAGTCGCCGCCCTGAATGCGCTGCAGACCTCGCTTCAGCAGGCTGACGGGTTCCAGCACGAACAGATGGCGGGCGAACAGCAGCAAGGCCGCGCCCAGCACCGCCAGCGCCATCAGGCTCACCTGCAGCAGGTGCATCAACGAGGTCCAGCGCGACAGGTGCGATTCGATGGCCGCCACGAAAGCATCGATGTCGGCAACGAACCGGGTGGCGTCCGGGCCCAGGGCGAGCAGCGCCGCTGGCGACAGCGGGCTCGCAAAGTGGTCTCGGAAACGCAGCCAGTCCTGCTCGACCGCTGCGAAGCGCAGCTTGACGGTGTGTTCCCACGGCACGAACAGCGGCCGCTCGGGCGCACCGTCGCGCAACAAGGCCAGGCTGCGCTCGAACTCGGCCACCTGGTGCGGCAACGCTGCGGCGTCACCCGTGCCCGCCGACAGCACCAGCCGGTAGGCCTGCATGCGCAGGCGCCCCGCTTCGTTCACCGAGGCTGCACCGCCCTCGAGTTGCAGCGACATCCAGACCAGCACGCCGATGCAGACGATGGCCAGCACCAGAAACGGCGTAGCCACCAAAGCGAGCTTGGCGCCGAGCGTCCAGTGTCGGGGGGTGCGCATACCCGGAATTTACGCCTGCATGGCAGCGCTGTGCATCAACGTGTTGCCCACTGCGTCTGGGCCGCGCGCGCTTGCCTCCTCACACGGGAATCGTGCAGTACCGAGCTTTCGCTTCGCTCGGCGCTCGCCTCAAATTGCCTTGGCACGCGGCTGACGCATGCGGTGCATGCTTGCGCCTGCCGCTTACGCTAGCCGCTTGCGCCCGCCCTTGCGCCCGCCGCTTGCGCCCGCCGCTTGCGCCCGCCGCTTGCGCC
>JAJAZC010000142.1 GCA_026785885.1 Rubrivivax sp. | reverse complement strand
TGTCAAACCGACGGCGCATCGACATTCGAACCACCAAACGAGCGGACCTCGCGGGTCGTGCCGAGCATTTGCTCAATGGGGGTACCAAATGCGCCCTGAATTACGCGAGCAATGGCTGCTGACGGTTGCTCTCAGCCAGCCTGGTCACGGATCCAGGATCTAGTCAACTTTGATGATTTAAATCGGTCGCAGACGTCCAGCGGCAGGTTCACGTTTCTGTGCCGACGAAATGCCGGATGACCGGGCTTAAACGGCCGATTCGGTGTTGCCTCTCGAAACGAACTTCAAGCTGGAGCCGAACATGCGTGACTGAAATCGTGTCGTTCGCGGTAGCGTCCCCGGTGTTCTGCATGGCAGGCTACCGCAGCCCGTTGAAGGACTTGCAGATCGCGCCAAACTTGGCCACTTGTAAATATCCAAGCTGCTCTTCACACATGCTTCTTGCCCGTCTTCACATTTATCTGCACGACATTGCAGTTCTAACTCGGGATGCCGGCGGTCCCAAAACAACGCGCCGCGAACCGTCTATCAGCGTGCATGAGCAGACCGACGCAGCGGGCATCTTGGCTGCCCACAAAGCGGTCGGTCACCACATCCCCGGGCGGCGCCTGCAGCAACGGCTGGGTAACGGCCTTCGCTTTCTGCGCATGGACGCAGCTGGAGCACCGGTCGCCACAACGTGGGTCGTCGGTGGCGGTGGGCGCTACATCGACGAATTGAATTGGCTGTTACCGATGGCGCCCGATGAGCTGTGGGTGCGCGATGTCTTCGTCATGCCGTCTTGGCGCGGCCGGCGTTTGTTTGCCGACATCGCTACATGCCTGGCAGACCGCGGGGACGGGCAACCACGCCGCGTCTGGAGCGATGTGGATTGGTTGGACGCAGCGTCCATGCGGGCCCATCAAACAGCAGGCTTTCGTGTGGTTGCTCGTGTGCGTGCCTTGGACTTTGCGGGACGGGTCCGTTTGCGAAGCGCGCTGCCTTCGTGGCCTTTGCCCGTGCGGGAAATCGACCCCACTTCTAGACTTATCTTGCTTCGCGGAAGCCGCCTGCGGCGACACCGCGAATTGATCGCGTAGGCCGACTCGACCGCAGCAGACTCAATGTCTGAGCTCCAGGCTCAGGCACTTGACGCCACCGCCGGACTTCTGGAATTCGTCAATGGGCGTCGGCCACACCTGCAGGCCCATGCGGCGGTACATGTCAGCAAGCCCGGTTGCGCGGTCGCTGAGTACGATGTGCTCGCCGTCGATCAAGGCGTTGAGGCGGTACGCCAAAGCGTCGTCCTCGCTGGCAAGCACCACGTTGGGCACCACGCGCCGCACCTTGTCAACGCTTTCTCTGGTGGGGGTGGACGCATACAGCGCTACCGTGCTGCGATTGACCAGCGTCAACGCGGTGTCCAGGTGGTAGAAGCGATCGTCCGTCAGTTGCAGGCTCACCGCGTTGACGCCCAATGCGCGGGCAACTGCCTGATGCGACAACCGGTCGCTGCGCCACGGGTAGCCTGCAAAGGGCACGTCGTTCCAGAGCACCGCGTCGCCCTCGCCCTCGCCCTCGCAATCATGCGCCTGGATGGGCAGCGTCTTGAACCCGTTATTTAGGAACCGGGGCTTGAAGACCGGTGTCTCGCCTTGCCGTTCTGGGTGGCGAAAGCGGGGCAGGGCAACCTGGCCACCGATAACGAGACCGCCGTTTGCTGTAAACACCAGGTCGGGCAGTCCGGGCTGCGGCTCGATGAGGTGCGCCTGCCAGCCTAACTTCAGTGTGTAGATGTCATAAAGCGCCTGCCATTGCGCTTTGGCCCGTTTGGGTTCAACGCGGTTGTCGCAGTGCATCCAGGGGTTGATCTCGTACTTGACGTCAAAGTACGTGGGCCTGCACATCAGGATTTGCTTGGTCACCGCCCGAATCCTTCGGCCACCGGGTCGTCTGCATCTTTCAATCGTACAAGCAGCGCCTTACGGTCGATCTTGCCGTTGACGTTGAGCGGCATGTTGTCAATAACGTGAATGTCTTTGGGCACCATCACCGCGGGCAAAACCTCTTTCAACCTGCGTCGGATGGCCGCACCGTCGCCGCCTTCTTTGACCACAAAGCCCACGATGCCCGCCGCGCCACTGGGGCTGGGCGGCCATCCAACCGCGACGGCCAAGTCGGTGCCGCTGGCTTGACGCAGGGCCTGCTCCACTTCGCCCAGCTCAATCCGCACGCCGGCGATCTTGATCTGAAAATCCATGCGGCCCAGGTAGGGTATCGGCTGACCAGGCGGCATTTGGCGCACCAGATCCCCGGTGCGATAGTGGACGACACCGCTACCGGGCAGGCTAATAAAGCTCTGCGCCGTGCGGTCGGAGTCTTTCCAGTAGCCCGGCGTCACTTGCGGCCCGCTGATCAACAGTTCACCGTCGCGCCCAACGGGCACGTCGTTCATCTGCTCATCCACCACGCGCAGCCCCACCCTGGGGCCGGCAATGCCGATGGGCACCACGCCGTGTACTGCGTCCCGCACAGACCGCGCGGGGTCCCAGCGGTAATAGGCGGCATCCACGGTGCATTCGGTAGGGCCGTAGACGTTGTCGATGGCGGCGTGCGGCGCTGCGCTTGCCAGAGCGGCAGCCAATTCCGCCGGCAGCGCTTCACCGCCAAAGCGGCACAGTCGCAGCGTTTCAAAGCGGCCTGCTCGCCAGCCGTTGCTGCGGTTCATGGTGTGCCCCATCGAGGGCACGATATCGATCACCGTGAGCTTTCGTTCGACAATGAATTTGTTCGAATTGACCCATTCGACGGTTGTCGGGCAACACAGGCAAGCGCCGCAGGCCCACGACACAAAGATGTCGAACATCGACGAATCGAAGGTTATGTCGTAAAACTGAGAGAAGCGGTCGTTACGGCCGATGTTCAATTGGCCATAACGTTCCATCGACATCTCGACAAAACGGGCGGCATTGCGATGCAACACAGTCACACCCTTGGGCACGCCCGTGCTGCCTGACGTGAAGAAAAGGTACGCCAAGTCTTCGGGCTCGACGTCACTGGGTTGCCAGTCTTGGCGGGCGGGCTCAGGCCCCATTACCTTGGCTTTCGGCAGTTGCGCCCGAATCTCGTCGACCCGGCTCTCCGGCACCACCAGCAGCACCGACCGCGTGAGCAATGACATCACCGCGTGCAGCATCTTGCAGCCAGTACTGTCGGCCACGATGGCATCCAGTTCTGCCAACTCGATCATCTGCGCGCAACGCTCGGCGGGAAAGCCTGGGTTTAAAGGCACCACGGTGCCCCCGCACGCCAGCGCACCAAGAATGCCGGCGTACATGTCCACTGACCGGCTGGCCAGAATCCCGACCTTGGGGTGAGTACAAAGGGTGTTGCGGCTGAGCGTGCCGGCCAGTGCGCAAGCACGTTGACGCAACTGCTCGTAGCTTAGGGCGTCAGTACCTACCTCCAGAGCTGGGCGGTGCGGCCTGTCCGCAGCTGACCGAAAGAACCCGGCATGCAGTCCTGAGAGTGTGGCTTCCCGGTTTTGCATAGCAGTTCTCTTGTAAAAAAAGCCCGGAGCTCAAGCGCCGGAATAGTCAGCGATGTGGAATGAGCTTGCCCGCCCAACTTCGCACTTGGGTGATGAGCGGCCTGCTCAGAGATGCACTCAATTCACGGGTCAGCAGCAAAGCGCCGGCTGGGCTCGATGGATCATAGGCCACCAGACCCCAGCGCTCGCGCCTGTGCGTCATCCAGTCCTGTTTGTAGGCGTCGTCACCCGTAAGGTAGTCCACTTCATGGACGCGATCAACCTCGATGACTTGTCGAATTAGAGATGCCGTCAGCAGCGATCCCGGTGAGTAACGAGCGAATTGCGAGTCGTACGCCAGCTTGTAGACGCATGCGCGGCCTTCGTTAACGATCCAGAGTTGCGCTGCAATGGGTTGCTCTTTAAGCCATGCAATGCCCAGCCGCAACCACCCCCGTCGCGCGCAGAGCCGGATGAGCCCAGGCATGAAGTCAGGATGGGGTTCTGGTACTTTCCAGCTTGCGGCGTACACCGCTGTATAGGCCGCAATAGCGCGCTCGACGCCAGGCTCGTCCAGGATGAGTTCGATGCGACCACCATCGGTGCCAAACCGTTTGGACATGCGTCGCAAGGTGCTGCGCACTTCGCCCGGGCGCGCCGCCAAGTACTGGTCTGCGGAACTCGCGCCGGCGGTCAGGGGCAGGTACCAGTTACCAAAACAAAAGTACGGAAAAACAGCCAGCCCGGCGGCCTTCAGGCCCGCACGCGTTAGCAAGTACTCGCGGCTGTCGGGGTCCATGGGCGACAGCAGGAAGGCCCGTGCCCGTGGGCGCTGCTTTCGCATGGTGTGAAACAGGCTGGCCAAGTCATTCGCATCGGCCCCAGCGGATATGGCGGGCGCAAAGCGCGATGTGTAGTAGTTGCCTAACGACAGCACCTCGCATCCAAATTTATCGGCACTCCGGCGAACGGGTAGCCCTACCACCGGGACGCCCTCCTTCCTGACCACCCACAACGACGCAGCCGCGGGTTCAGGCAAGGCGCTGTTCGATAACAGGCGATACCAATCAAGGCCGCTTTGAAAGTCACTGGCCTCACCGGCAAGCATAAGGCGCTCGACATCAGCAGCCACCGCAGCTAGATCCCGTACTTCTTCAACGTTAGCAACGGGTGTCGACATGTAGCAAAGTTTGGTGACCGCGGTCAGGTCCGCCTTGATGCGGCTTCTTATGGCCCGCAGGCTTGGGTGCCGAGCCTGCTTGGCTTGCAGAGTCTAGGGTGCGTCGCGCTCACAGCCAGCGCGGTCCCGTGCACAACTGCACGCAGCCGCAGGCATCGGTGTAGTGACCTGGCTGTGTTATGCCAAAGCGGCAGTGGGCCGCGTAGGTTTTGCATTTGCAGATTGATACGCCTGCGTACGGCGTAGCACAGCCGCATCGTTGGACAATTCCTAGTTAGGGTGTTCAAGCCTTTTAAGTCGCCGACGGTTGCATTCAATGACAACTGGCTGATCCGACTGACTAAGCATCGTCGGACTTAAGCCGACAACAACTAAGACGAATCCGGCGCCAGCCGGCTTGAGGAATCCGAAGGTGAATGAATTGCAAGTCAGCCCCGGTCTCCTGGGTGATGCGCGTCCCGAAGCGGGCGCGGACTTTGATCAGCGTCGTCGTTCAATGCTCCGTGCGGCCCTGGTCTCACTTGGCGCAGCGCCCTGGGCGACCGGTTGTGCAGGGGGGGATGAGGATCTCGATGCGCAAAAGGCGGCTGCTCCAGGAGGGCCACTGCGCGGCCCTTCGCCGACGCCAACGCCTGCGCCCTCGCCGCTGCCAGCACCTGCACCGGTACCTGTTCCTGCACCGGGACCGGCACCTACGCCAGTACCGTCGCCTGCGCCTGCGCCTGCGCCCGCACCGGCACCGGCACCGGCACCGGCACCGGCACCGGCACCGGCACCGGCCCCATCGCGGCCCGGTGGCATCGGTTCATCGCCGGTTTTTCAGAATGCCAAGGCTTACGACAGTGGCGGGAACTTCGTTGCTGTGTTGTCGAGCACTGCTGTTGGTGAACCATTCGATGTTGGCACCGGCCCAAGCACGGGCATCGTGGTGCGCGTTATCAGTCACACGGGGAGCGGCGGCGGAAGCATCGACTCATTTGTAATTGGCGGCGTCACGCTGACCGCGCTCCCGCAGGCCAGTCTTGCCGGATGGGGCGCGAATGAGCGTCTTTTCTACGGCGTGGCTCTTTCGCTGAGCGGCAACCAAGCATGGACCGCAGCGGTCGGCTCCGCCACCCGCATCGCCGTGCAACTGTTTGCCGCGCACAGCGTTGTGTCGTTTGAAGCTGGCCCGACACTTGCCCTGTTGAACGCGGCGCTAAATCAGTCTCTGACCACGGATGCGAACAGCATCCAGGTCGGTCTGCTGACCAGTAATGCGATAACCGGCACAGTGGCTGCAACCGGTAACACCATGCAGCGCCTCTCCCGGCTTGGCAACTTCTACCGGGATTTGATCTGGACCGAGGACCGAAACGACACGGCCATGCAAGGGGCCGTAAGCGGTTTTGGTTTCACTCCTTCATGGCTCGGGCGGATAGTGAAACTGCAGGGCAGCCTGACCAGCGCGGCCTTGCCAACCTGGGTGCCAGCGGCCGGTGAGGTCGCCATGCTGACGGTCGCCAATGGGGGGCTGGCCAACAACTTCCGCGACGAGTGCGCGCCGTATTACTCCGACTACTACTACGTCCGCACCACCAACACCTACGGCGGTTGCTTCAAGAACCCGTTTTGGGGCTCCTATGGCGCGGCGATGTTCTTCAGCGGCGGGCACGGCAACATCAACGACAACTCGGTCACGATGGCTGAATACGGGGTCAATGCTGTGACATTCAAGCGAGTGACAGACCCGACGCCCTGGTTTGGCAGAGGTACCGACTCGGACACCAAGGTCAATAACAGCGCTGCGGGTTCGGAAGTTATCAAAGGGGTCAGCGTCCCGGGGCAGATGGACGTCATCAGCGCCCCTGGCGATCCGGCCAGGGTCTTTAACTACGGTATTTCGACTATCGATGGCGCTCCCGGCTCATCGCACACTTACGGTTCTGGCGACTTCATCGGCCCGGCCGATGGCGGCGCGGCCAACGGGACGCACCTCCGGGTTTGGTCGCCAGCGCTCAACCGCAACAGCCAAAACGGTGCAGTTTCTGCACTGGCCCTGGACTTTGTCAGCACGACCGCCGCTACGGGCACACGGTCTTGGCGCAAAGAGTCTTTGAACCGGCTTAACGAAACCGGCAATGGAGCAGCCCCGGTCCTCACCCAGTGGGTGCCCAGACAGCAGCGGGTCTACGTCGTGACCAACGGCCTAACTCGCGTGTGGTGGTTTGACAAGGCCACCGGCACTTACGTGACTGGCAGCGGTGTTGGTTTCGATTTTGACTTGGCAGATGGCTCCGACGGCGGCACGCTGTTCCACGTGCCTGAGCGTGGATTGCTGGTGTGCGCGTATCGGCGGGCAGGCGTCATTGAACTGCAGTGGATGGACGTGACCGTCGCACAGCCAACAAAGGGCGGAACCGCGACGCTGAGCACGCGGCTGAATGTGTTGGACCCATGGGGTGCAGCGACTTGGTGCCCTGACAACAACCGGATCATTCTCGGCGCGATAAGTGGTGATAACGCCGCGGTTTACGAGGTCCAAATTCCAGACACATTGAGCAGCGCCTGGACAGTGACGAGAGCGCCGTTCGGCGCTGGTCAAACCCTGCCGGACATGAACACCACCGGCGAGTTCAAACGCTTCCACTACGACCACAAGATCAAGTCGATCTTCTACTTTGCTTTCGCAAAACGTGCAGACCAAGGCCACGACGTGGCCTACGTGTATCGCCCACGTTTTACGTGATGCGCGCCGTGCAATGAATCGCGGCTGCTCGGTTCGATCGACCTTTGCCTACACCCGCTTTCAAATTGAATCTGCGGCTGCAATACCGAATCGATACCGTCGCGCTGCATTCGATTTCGTCGCGCCTTCGTTCCGCTAAATGCGCTAGGCGCCTGCCACCTGCGTCTTGCCTGCCTTCTAAAGATCACCCATGAAATCCATCCACTCACCACCCGTTTCAACCCCCGACAGCGCACGCCCCGGTGAAGCCGAGCCGGCCGGTACCCAAGTCGAGCGCCGCCGTGTGCTGGCCGGTGCGTTTGCCGCTTTGAGCCTTGCTGCTTGCGGTGGTGGCACCGCAGAGGCGCAGGGCCCCGGAGGTCCGGCGCTGCCGCCGCCAGCGCCGCCAGGGCCAGCGCCTGCACCGCGAGCGCCGACTCCACCAGCGCCCACACCGCCAGCACCGGCACCGGCACCGGCACCGGCACCGGCACCGGCACCGGCACCGGCACCGACACCGACACCGACACCCCCCCCGCCGCCGCCGCCGCCCACTGGCAACATCACGCAATACCTCACCAGCGATGGCGGTACGGCGCTCGACACCTTGAACTTAAGCGCGCCTTCGCGCGACTTCTGGCACAAGCGCATGGCCATTCCGTGGAAGCGGAAGTACGCCAGTGGCAGTGCCTTGTTTGGCGTGGGCAACTGGCTCGATGCTGCGCAGACGCCCGAAGGCAGCACGGCTTACGGCAGCAGTGTGGTGCTGACCAGCTTGGGGCAGAGCACGGCTATCAACGTTGCGGCGCTGGTGCGGCGCTGGCTCAGTACCGGTGCCAACCGCGGTGCTTACCTGAGTGTGCGTGGCAGTGCATGGCCGATCGACTTTCACGGCCGGGCTGCACCGTCCGCCGCGGACAGGCCGACGCTGACGGTCGTCACCAACAGTGGCAGCTACACGCTGGTGGCAGCAGCCAACGCAACCTGGAATTCGACGTCGTACCAAGGCAGTGGTTCGGCGGCCGGCTTTCGCCTTTCACCGGGCACGCAGCCGGCTGTTCTGCGTTTCGACCTGAGCGGTGTCGCTGGCACGGTGACGAGCGCCACGCTGTCGGTCAAGGTCAAGGCCTTTGAGGGTGGGCGCACGGGCCAGGTCATCGACGTCTTTGAATGCGACCCGCCTTTCATCGTCGTGCCCGAGAACGTGGCCTCGCCCAAGCGCGGTCTTGCGGCGCAATACGCCAGCTTCGATGCTTTGAAGACCAGCGGCAACCCGAACCTTCTCTATGCAGCAGATTTCAAGTCACCCGGCGTCTTCGACAAGGGCTTCTCACCCCCGGCCACGCGCACCTTGAACCCCGCCACTGGCACGACGTACGCACGCGGCACCCTGGCCGCCGGTGCAAACGGCAGCCTGGATGCACGGCCGGAGGTCACCCAAGGCAGCGGCGCACGCGGAACGCCCAATGTGGTCCACGAGGAGTTGTTCAGCCAGTACTGGCTCTACCTCGAAAACGACTTCGGCACCACGCTCGATACGGCAATCAAGATCCCGGCGATGGGTGTGCAGTTCGGCTGGTGGAACCCCGTTGGTTATTGGCAGCAAACCACCGGCAACGGCGGCGCGCGCGGCACCGGGCTGAAGGTGGATCGGGGTGCTGGACTGAACTTCGAGTACCAGGGCCACAGCGTGCGTTTTTTGACCGGCGTCGCGCCGGGGCCGGAAGACGACGACCCTTACAACGGCTGGTTCGGCATCGGCATCTATCCATACAACCTGGATCAGGAAGGCCCGTTCCCGGCGGGTGAGAACTTCCTCAACGTCGCCATCCGCAAGGAATCCTGGTACTGCTTCGACATCCGCATCAAGCAAAACAGCATGAGCGGCGCGCAGGATGGTTTGGGCAATTACGCGACGGCCAATGCCGACGGCGTGTACGAGGTGTGGTTGAACGGCTACCCGGTCTACAGCCGCACCGATTACCGCTGGCGCCGCCACGCCGAGTTCGGCGTGCAGGGTATCTGGATGGACGTCTACCACGGCGGTATCCCGGCCAGCCCCACGACGATGCATTACCGCGTCGACCGCGTTTCGGTGGCCAAGACCTACGTTGGGCCGCCAGCCAATTAGCGCGTAATGCGCCCGGGCGGCTTGCCGCCCGGGCGCGCAATTTGCCACGCCCCGGGTCCTTGCGATGGCGCGGCCAGGTCGGCGCGGGCGACACTAGGTGCTTGTGTGGCTGCACGGCGCCCGTCTGGGCGGGTAGCTGCAAGCCGTGCACAAACGCCAACGCATGACCGCCATCGCATGACCGATCCGTCTGAAGACTTGTTCCTGGGCGAAGCTCTGGTCTCCCGCTCTGCGGCGGCCTGGCGCCAATCGTTGGCTGAACAAGGGCCTGTGGCCACGGCAGCCGCGGCGCGCGGTGCTTTTGCGGCTGCGCTGCCGCTGCAAGGCGGCGGCGTGTTCCTGGCGGTCGACCGCTTTGCGCAAGAAACGCTGTGCTGGCGCCGGCAGGGGCAGAACATCGCGTTTGCCGAGCGGGCCGACGCATTGGGTGTCACCGACATCGATAACGAGGCGATCCTAGACTATCTTTTCTTCCACATGGTGCCGTCCCCGCGCACCATCTTTCGCGGCGTGCAGCGGCTGCCTGCCGGGCACTGTGCGCTGGCCCAAGACGGCCAAATTCGCATTGAACCCTTCGCACACCCGCACTTCGCACCCGATGCCAGGCCCCGTTTCGATGACCTGAAGGCAGAGTTCCGGCAGCTGCTGCGACAGGCCGTGCAGACCCGGCTGGGGCAGGGCACGCCAGCCTGCTTTTTGAGCGGCGGCACAGACAGCTCGACCGTGGCCGGCCACATCAAGGCACTGGCCGGCGAGGTCCACACCTACTCCATTGGTTTCGACGCCCAGGGTTACGACGAGATGGCGTACGCCCGCATGGCGGCGCAGCACTTCGGTGCCAAGCACCACGAGTACTACGTGACACCCGAAGACCTGGTGCGCAGCATCGCGCACGTGGCCACCGCATATGACCAGCCTTTCGGTAACTCATCGGCGCTGCCCAGCTACTACTGCGCCTTGAAGGCGCGCGAAGACGGCGTCACCCGGCTGCTGGCGGGCGACGGCGGAGACGAGCTCTTCGGCGGCAACTCGCGCTATGCCACGCAGCGCCTGTATGGCCTGTATGGCCGCTTGCCCGGGCTGTTACGCACGGCGGTCATCGAGCCTCTACTGGGCATTGCGGGCGCGCAGCAGGTGCCGCTGCTGCGCAAGGGGCGCAACTACGTACGCGATGCCAAGGTGCCCCTGCCAGATCGGCTGGGCCACTACAACCTGCTTAACAAACTGGGCTTGCCGCAAGTGCTCGCCCCGGCTTTTTTGGCAGCCATGCGGCCGGAGTCGATCGCGCAGCAGCAGCGCGACGTCTGGGCCATGGCGCAGGCCGACAACGACTTGGACCGCATGCTGGCCTATGACTGGCGCTACACGCTGGCCGAGTCGGACTTGCCCAAGGTCCGCGGCACGTCGCGGCTGGCCGGCATGGACGTGGCCTACCCATTTCTCGACGACGCCTTGCTGGCCTTCTCGATGCGCCTGCCTACGCACTACAAACTGCGCGGCTTCAAGCTGCGCTGGTTCTTCAAAGAAGCGCTGCGCGACTTCTTGCCCGCGGCCATCATCACCAAGCAGAAAAAAGGCTTCGGGCTGCCCTTCGGCGTGTGGGCCACGCAGCACGCGGGCTTGAAAGCGCTGGCCAGCGATTCGGTACGCGCCTTTGCCACCCGCGGCGTCGTGCGGCCCGAGTTTGCGCAACAGCTGCTGGACGATTTGCTGCCGGCCCACCCGGGCTACTACGGCGAGATGGTGTGGATTTTGATGATGCTGGAGCAGTGGCTGCGTGGGCATGCGCCGGACTGGCGCTTTGAGGCAGGCGCCGCAGCAGCACGGGCGGAGTGAGATGGAGCCCGGACCGCAAGCCGCGCAGAGCGGCCCGGACGATGTGCGGGTCAGCGTCGTCATCCCTACGTTCAACGGCAGCAAGTACATCGCCGAGACCTTGCGTGCCGTGCTGGCGCAGACGCACGAGGCGGTCGAGATCATCGTCGTCGACGATGGCTCCACTGACGACACGCTGGCTGTCGTCACGGCAGTCGCACCGCAGGCTCACCGGCTGCAGCAGCAGAACGCCGGTGTCAGTGCTGCACGCAACCGCGGCCTGGCCGCAGCACGCGGCCGTTATGCCTGCTTCCTTGATCAGGACGATATCTGGCACGCTGAACATTTGACCCGCCAGATCCTGTGGATGGACCGCAATCCCGATTGCGGAGCCTTGGTCTGCCCGCTAATCCACTGGCACCCGCAAGACGGCGTCTACGTGGAGCCGGCAACGTTTTTGCAGCGCCCGCCCACTCTGACCGCCGACCCCGCTTTCAGCGGCTGGGTCTATCACCAGTTCCTGAAAGACTGTTGGGCGTTGACCAGCGCCACGATGCTGCGTGTCGACGCCGTGCGGGCCGTCGGCGGCTTCGACGCCACGCTGCGCTACAGCGAGGACTGGGACTTGTGGCTGCGCCTTTCGCAACAGGTGCCGTTTGCGTTGCTCAACTGGCCGCCGGTGCTGTACCGCCACCACCCGGTGCAGGGCTCACGTGCGCTGCGCCGCCATGACTACCGGACAGAGCTGCTGCTGCGCTACGCCCGCGCTCATGGCCTGGCCAGTGCGGATGGCCGTGCGATGCCGCGGGATGTCTTCGCGCAGACGGTGGCCAACTACGGTGCCGAGTTCGGCTACCACCACCTGCAACTCGGCCACCGTTGGACTGGCGTGCACGCGCTGGCAATGGCCTGGTGGCGGCGGCCCCGGCACATCAAACGGCTGATGCAAGCGGCGGCCGGCAGCGTAGGCTGGCGCCCCGGCCGCTGAGCCGATACACCGGCGCGCTGGCGCATCGGCTTGCCGGCGCACTGGCGCTGCCCGCGGTCCGACTGCCTAAAACAAGCCATGGGCGATGCGCTCAGCGCGCCGGGCTTGCTTGCCGCTCGCCTAAACTCTGCTGCTTGCCTGGCGCAGCCGGGCTTAATGCCCGCCCATACCCGCGCAACAAGGCTAGACCTAGCGCCGGCTGCACCGCACACCACCCAAGGACCCAAGCCCGTGTTCATCTCCACCGCCCAAGCCCAGACCGCCCCCGCAGCCGCCACCGGCGGCATGGAATCCACGCTGTTCAGCATGCTGCCGCTGGTGCTGATGTTCGTGGTGCTGTACTTCATCATGATCCGGCCGCAGATGAAGAAGCAGAAGGAGCACAAGACGATGATCGAAGCCTTGGCCAAGGGTGATGAGGTGGTGATCGCTGGCGGCGTGTTGGGCCGCGTGGCCAAGATGGGCGACAGCTTCTTGAATGTCGAGGTTGCCAACGGCGTCGAGGTGCAGGTGCAGCGCTCGGCCATCATCCAGGTACTGCCCAAGGGCACCTACAGCGCTGCTGCTGCGTCGAAGTAGATCGCCGCGCCAGCCGGCCGCGGCGCTGTGCCGCTGGCCGATTGTTGGTTGCCGAGTTGCGTTGATGGCCCGGCCGCCGGCCAAGGAATTTGAATGAACCGCTACCCCTGGTGGAAGTACGCGATCCTCGGCCTGGCGCTGGTGATCGGCTTGCTCTACACGCTGCCCAACTTCTTCGGCGAATCGCCGGCCGTCCAGGTGTCCAGCGGCAAGTCCACCGTCAAGGTCGACGCTGACCTGGTGCCGCGGGTGCAGCAGGTGCTGGCTGAGGCGCAGATCACTGCCGATTTCGTGCAGTTCGACGGCGGCTCGGTGCGCGCGCGCTTTCGCGATACCGACACGCAGATCAAGGCCAAGGACACCCTCGCCCGGGCGCTCAACCCGGACCCGGCCGACCCGCGCTACATCGTGGCGCTGAACCTCGTTTCGCGCTCACCGGCCTGGCTGACGCGCCTGCGCGCGCTGCCGATGTACCTGGGGCTGGACTTGCGCGGTGGCGTGCACTTTCTAATGCAGGTCGACATGCGCGCCGCGCTGAAGCAGCAGGTCGACACCTACGGCAGCGATGCGCGCAATGCGCTGCGCGAAAAGCGTGTGCGCTTCGGTGGCATCGCGCGCGACAGCAACGGCCTGACGATCAGCCTGCCGGACGCAGCCAGCGCCGACACCGCGCGCGGCCTGATGGCCGACCGCCTGCCGTCTATGCAGTGGACCGTGGAGACGGCGGCCGAGGGCGTGCGCCTGGTCGGGCGGCTGTCGCCCAAGGCCGTCAACGACATCGGCGCGCAGGCGCTGGCGCAGAACATCGAAACGCTGCACAAACGCGTCAACGAGTTGGGCGTGGCTGAGCCGGTGATCCAGCAGCAGGGCTCGGACCGCGTGGTCGTGCAGCTGCCCGGCGTGCAGGACACGGCGCGCGCCAAGGACATCATCGGCCGCACGGCAACGCTGCAGTTCCGGCTGGTGGAGCCCGACACCGCCGCGGCGGCCGAGACGGTGCCGCAGCGCCTGTCGGCCGGTGAGACGACACCGCGCATGGTGGGCCTTAAACGCGAAGTCATCGGCACCGGTGAGCAGCTCAAGCAGGCCAGCGCAACGATCGATTCCAACCAGCGCCCAGCCGTCAGCGTGCGCCTGGACGACGTGGCCGGCCGCGCGATGCGCAACGTAACGCGTGAGAACCTGGGCAAGCCGATGGCCATCGTGCTGTACGAAAAAGGCCGCGGTGAGGCGATCTCGGTTGCCACCATCCAGGGCGAATTCGGCACCGACTTCCAGATCACCGGCAACTTCACAGCGCAGGAAACGGCCGACATGGCGCTGCTCACGCGCGCCGGCGCACTGGCCGCGCCGATGGAGATCATTGAAGAACGCACCATCGGCCCGAGCCTGGGCGCAGAAAACATCAGCAAGGGCTTCCAGAGCGTGATCTACGGCTTTGCCGCGATCGCTGTGTTCATGTGCGGCTACTACCTGTTGTTCGGTGTGTTCAGCACCGTGGCGCTGGCTTTCAACCTGCTGTGCCTGGTGGCCGTGCTCTCCATGCTGCAGGCGACGTTGACGCTGCCCGGCATTGCGGCCATCGCATTGACGCTGGGCATGGCGATCGACGCCAACGTGCTGATCAACGAGCGCGTGCGCGAAGAACTGCGCGCCGGCGCTTCGCCGCAGGTAGCCATTCACAAGGGCTACGAGATGGCCTGGGGCACGATTCTCGACAGCAACATCACGACGCTGATTGCCGGT
This sequence comes from Rubrivivax sp., assembly GCA_026785885.1. Taxonomy (GTDB): domain Bacteria; phylum Pseudomonadota; class Gammaproteobacteria; order Burkholderiales; family Burkholderiaceae_C; genus Rubrivivax. The sequence continues at coordinate 19,934 of JAJAZC010000142.1, read as the reverse complement.
GTGGCGCTGCTGGCGTTCGGCTCGGGCCCGGTGCGCGGCTTTGCAGTGGTGCATTGCCTTGGCATCCTGACCAGCATGTTCTCTGCCGTGATGTTCTCGCGCGGCTTGGTCAACCTCTGGTATGGCCGGCAAAAGCGGCTCAAAAGTGTGTCGATCGGGCAGGTCTGGCGCCCCGATGGCGGGATACCGCTGCCGGTCGACGAAGCCAAGGCCTGACCCACAAAACCAGGCAAGCCGGAGAACGACCATGGAATTTTTCCGCATCAGAAAAGACATCCCGTTCATGCGCCACGCGTTGGCCTTCAACGTGGTGTCGTTCGTTACCTTTGCGTTGGCCGTTTTCTTTCTGGCCACGCGCGGCCTGAACCCGTCGATCGAGTTCACCGGCGGCACGCTGCTGGAGGTGGAGTACGCACAGGCAGCCGACATCAACCGCACCCGCGCCACGGTCGAGAGCATGGGCTTTGGCGAGGTGCAGGTGCAGAAGTTCGGCACCAGCCGCGACGTGCTGATCCGGCTGCCGGTGCGTGGTGACGTCAAGCAGACCGAGGTCGCCGGCCGCGTCTTCGACGCGCTGTGCAAAAGTGAAAGCGGCAGCGTCACCACCAAGCAGTACACGACGGCGCAGGGTGAAGAGGTAAGCCGCCCGTCCTGCGCTGCAGCCGGAGGCCAAGAGCCGCTGGTGCTGACGCGAACCGAGGCGGTGGGCGCCAGCGTCGGCGCCGAGCTGTACCAGAACGGCGCGCTCGCGCTAACCGTCACGGTGCTGGGCATCATGGCCTACTTGGCCATGCGCTTTGAGTGGAAGTTCGCGGTGGCCGGCATCATTGCCAACCTGCACGACGTGGTCATCATCCTGGGCTTCTTCGCCTTCTTCCAGTGGGAGTTTTCTCTGGCCGTGCTGGCCGCCATCCTGGCGGTGCTGGGCTACTCGGTCAACGAGTCGGTGGTGATCTTCGATCGCGTGCGCGAGACCTTCAGGCGCTTTCGCAAGCTGACCGCGCCGCAGGTCATCGACCACGCCATCACCAGCACCACCAGCCGCACGATCATCACGCACGGCAGCACCCAGATGATGGTACTGAGCATGCTGATCTTCGGCGGCCCGACGCTGCACCACTTTGCCGTGGCACTGACCATCGGCATCCTGTTCGGCATCTACTCGTCGATCTTCGTGGCCGCCGGCATTGCCATGTGGTTGGGTGTCAAGCGCGAGGATCTGATCAAAGTAGGGGCCAAAGAGGCCGATCCCAACGATCCCAACGCCGGGGCGGTGGTGTAGAGTGAACCGGCTCCCCACCCTGGATCGACCCAGCACCTGACATGGCCATCAGCGCCTCGCCCGACTCGATTGCTGGCCAGGCGAGGCGGCTGTACACCGAGGAGCTCGTCAAAGGGCTCACGGGCGTTGTCCAGAACATCATCGACGCCACCGGCGCTTTGCTGGACAAGCCGTCCGAACACGTGGTCTTCCAGCGCCGGCGTGACTTGGCGCAAGGCCTGCGCAAAGGCGCACAGACTTGGCACCGCGGCATCGTGGCGGGCCTGCGACAGGCGCTGGCGCACGGCGTTGCAGCATCACGCACCAGCGACACGCCGCCCAGCGGCAGCGGCAGCGGCAGCGGGCGCGACGGCTTCACGCTGGTGTCGGACGACACGATCGAGCTGGAGATCGTGACCTCGCGTCTGGCGCTGGCCGTAATGGACCGCGCGTCCTGGGAGTTTGCCGATCTGCGCTCGCGCGTGGCGCACCTGGAAGGCCGCACCGAACTCGACCCGCACGACATGCTGCGCGCCCACGTACTGGCCCGCCTGGCCTTCGACGCCTGGCGCGCAGCCGGGCTGGACCTGGACGGCTGGCGCGAGATACAGCCCGCACTGCACGACGAGTTCGCGCTGCTGGTCGAAGAGGCCTACCACGAGACCAACCGCTGGCTGATCGAGCACAAGGTGCTGCCCGAGGTCGACCTGCGGCCTTTCATCAAGCGCTCACGCACGCACCCCAACGCCAACCTGGGCTGGGGCGGGGCTGGCAGCAGCTTCGCCAGTGACGGCGGCTCGTCGGCTGCCATGGCCCTGAACGCGCCTTCGGAGTACCCGCCGTCGGGGGGTTTTGGCACCTACGGCAACTACGGCGGCCGCGGTGGGGGCGGTGGCGGTGGCGTTAGCGGTAGCGGTAGCGGTTGGCCGGGCCCTGGTGGTGGCCGCGGTGTCGGTGATGAAACCCGTTTGATGACACGGGCTGCGCCGCTGGCCCGCGGGCGCGAACACGCCGAGGCCGTGCTCGGGCGCCTGAACCGCCTGATCGGCCGTCACGTGCCGCAGTTTGCGCCGTCTACGCGCTCGCAGGGCATCGGCCGGCCGGCGCTGCCGGTGTCGCCGGGGCTGGCGCGGGCCATCGATTCGGCCGAGCAGGGCATCCGCCAGCGCCTGCAGTCCAGCACCCACCACGGCGAGCCGGTGTTGACCACGCCGGTGCTGCTGGAAGAGCTGCACTACCGCAAGCAGGCGCTGAAGAAGGCCGCGGCTTCGCCTGAGGAGCGCGCCACCATCGAGATCGTCGCGCTGCTGTTCCAGAGCATCCTCACCGAAGACCGCATCCCGGCCGCCGTGCGGGTGTGGTTTGCGCGGCTGCAGATGCCGGTGCTGCGCGTGGCCGTCAGCGAGCCCGATTTTTTCGCCACTATCGACCACCCGGCGCGGCGCCTGATCGACCGCATGGGCGCCTGCGTGATGGGCTTCGACAGCGCGGCCAGCAGCGTTGCTCATTCCTCGACCCAGGCGCTGGAAAAAGAGATCAAGCGCATCGTGCAGGTCGTCGAGGCCTACCCCGACACCGGCCGCCGCGTCTTCCAGACCGTGTTGATCGAGTTCGAGAAGTTTCTCGAGCACTACTTCAAGAACGAGAACGAGGCCACCCGGCGCGGTGTCTCGCTGGCCCAGCAGGTCGAGCAGCGCGAGACGCTGGCCATCCAGTACACGATCGAGCTGCGCCGCATGCTCAACGAGGTGCCGGTGCAGGAAGGTGTGCGCCAGTTTCTGTTTCACGTCTGGGCCGACGTGCTGGCCACCACGGCCGTGCGCTACACCGCCCAGGGCGAGCAGACCAAGACCATGAAGCGCGCTGCCGCTGACCTGATCTGGAGCGCCAGCGCCAAAGTGACCCGGGAGGAAAGAGCCGAGGTCATCCGCCGCCTGCCGCTGTTGCTGAGAAGCCTGCGTGAAGGCATGGCCAGTGCCGGCATGGACACCGCCAAGCAGGATGAGCACATCCAGCAGCTCAACAACTCGCTGGCCGCGGCCTTTACAGCCAAAGCCGCGGTCATTCCGGATGAGCGCCTGCGCGAGCTGATGGAGCGGCTGGACACGCTGGAAGAGCTGCTGCCCGATGCAGCCGATGTAGAAATCGACGAGAGCATGGTGCTGGACCTGTCGGGCCACCAAAGCAGCGAGCTCGAGGTGGTGCTCGACGGCGGCTCGATGCCGACGGCGGCCATGGTGGCCTGGGCGCGCGAGCTGCAGGTGGGCAGCTGGTACATGCTGGACCGCGGCGGCCACACGGAGCCGGTGCAGCTGTCTTGGCACGGCCTGCGCAAGCAGCTGTCGCTCTTTGTCACGCCGCAGGGCCGCTGTGTGCTGTTTCAGCAGCACCGGCTGGCTTCGTACCTGCAGGCCGGGTTGATCGTGCCGGCGCAGGACGAGGCGCTGACCGTGCGCGCCACGCGCAGTGCGCTGGCAAAACTGGATGTGGATGCTTCGCGGCTGCTGAACTGACCGCGGGCCTGCCCGGGGTCAGTGAATGACGCGGTCTTCGGCGTCGACGAACAGCTCGTCGAGCACCAGCGCGTCGGGCTCTTCGCCCAGGCTCCAGAAGACCATCAGCACGATGATCTTCACGTCCTCCAGCTCCATCGGGCCAGTGCCGACGGCCAGCGCGCGGTCGATGACCATTTCGCGCATCGGCGCCGGCAGCACGCCGGCGGATTCAAGGAAGACGATGAAGCCGATCGATTCATCGCCCAGCACATCGCGCTCCTGCGCGGTGTAGATACGCATGCTGCCCTGCACCGGGCTGCCGCTGTGGCTCTCAGCCGTGGTGGCCAGGCCGTCGAGCCAACGCAGCGCGTCCTGAATCTCTTCCGGCTCGAAGCCAACCGCGCTCAGTTTGCGTGAGAGCTGCTTGGGCTCCGGACACGCGTCCGGGCGCCAGTAGTTCTCGTAGAGGTAGACCAGCACGTCGAACATGAATTCACTATACCCGAGCGGTTTCGGCCGTCATGACCTGGCCGGACGCTTGAAAGGTGATGTCGAAAGGTGATGTCGAAAGGCGGTGTCGAAAGCCGATGCCCGAGCGCGGCGCGCAAGCCCTGGGCGCGCGGTACCGATCAGCCGATGAACAGCCGCTGATACAGCCCGCCGGGCAGGCGTGACACGCGGCCTTCCAGCTCCAGCTCCATCAGCTTGGCCGACAGCTCATGCGCCGGCCAGCCGGTGCGTGAGATCAACGCATCCAGCGTCACCGGGTCATGGCCCAGCGCGGCCAGCAGCGGGTCGGCCGCCGGCTCGGGCGCCGGCTTGCCGGCTGCGCCGGAGGTCCCGCGGTTGGGGCCGGCTATGGCCGCCACGGGAGATGCGAGCAGCTCTTCGAGAATGTCCTGCGCCGTCTCCACCAACTTGGCGCCTTGCTTGAGCAGCGCATGGCAGCCGCGCGACTGCGGCGCGTGGATCGAGCCCGGCATCGCAAAGACTTCGCGCCCGGCCTCGGATGCCAGCCGCGCTGTGATCAGCGAGCCGGACTGCAGCGCGGCTTCGACCACCAGCGTGCCCTGCGTGAGGCCCGCAATGATGCGGTTGCGGCGCGGGAAGTTGTCGGCCAGCGGCGGCATGCCGGGCGAGAATTCGCTGACCAGCGCACCCTGCGCTGCAATGCGGTGCGCCAGCGCGCGGTGGCGTGCCGGGTAGACGCGATCCAGCCCGGTGCCGACCACGGCAATGGTGGCAGCGCCGGCTTGCAGCGCGCCTTCGTGCGCTGCGGCGTCGATGCCCAGCGCCAGGCCAGAGACGATGACCTGCCCGGCCTGCCCGAGTGCCGCGGCAAAGGCCCGCGCGTTGGCATCGCCCTGCGGCGTGCAATGGCGGCTGCCGACGATGGCAATCGATGGCCGCGACAGGCAAGCCACGTCGCCCTGCACATACAGCAGCGGCGGCGGGTCGGTGGTCTGAAGCAGCGCGGCGGGATAGCGCGGGTCGCCCAGGGTCAGCGCCTGTCGGTCAGCGCCGCCGCCCAACCAGGCCAGCGCCGCCTGCAGCCGCGCGCTGTACTCGGGGGGCTCGATGGCCAGCGCGCGGGATGCCGCGGCACCGGCAATCTCGCGCAGCGTGGCCGCATCGCAGGCCAGCACGGCCGGTGCCGAGCCGCAGGCCGCCAGCAGGCGCCGCAGTGCTGCGGGCCCGACGCCGGGTGACTCGAGCAGTCTGAACCAGGCTGCAAATTCATCGGCACCCAGCACGGCCGTGCCTTGCGAGACCACCCGGTCTCTCAGGATTTCAGGGCTGCGTGAAGCGGTCGCCCGCTCGCACGGAATCCTGCACGTTGAGGATCAGTGCATACGACACGCGATCGAAAACGCGGAAGACAAACAGCATGCCGTGGCGTTCATCGGGCAGCCGCAGTGCCGCTTTGTCGGCGCTGGTGGTGTCGACGGCCAGCCGGCCGGCGCGCCACAAAGCCAGCACGTGGCCGCGCTCGATGCCGTCGCGCTGTCCGCGGTTGATCGACACGACCTGGTTTTGCCCGGCACGCAAGCCGTCGCCATACAGGCCGACGATGCGGCCGTCCACCGGGTTGGCCGGCGCACGCGGCACGTAGGCCACCAGCTCCTGCTGCGGCACCGGCGAGAGCCGGTCGCCAACCACTGCTTCCAGCCGCGTGCTGGTGACGCGGAAGGCCGCCGGCACCAGCATCGCGCCCCCGGTCTCCGCGGCCCGTGTGGCCTCGGCAGTGCCGACGTAGCGGCCTTCGTAACCCAGCAGCTCCTTGGTCAGCGGGTCCAGCAGCGGCTGCAGCTGGCGGAAGAGGCGGAAATCGCGCGCGCCGCCGAGATCGCCGCGCACGTAGGCGGTTTCACCGCGCGAGACCATCACGCGGCCCTCTTGCGTGGCCACGACGCGGGGCGCGGTATCCAGCTCGTTGACATTGAAGACCACGGCCTCGGCCAGGAAAGGGCCGATCAGATTGAGCGGAATGGAGGCAATGGCGCCGTTGTCCAGCAACTCGGACCGCACGCGGGGCGACATGCGCACGGTGTTGGTCGGAGTGCCGGCTTCGCTGCCCGCCAGGCGCAGGCGGGCGCGGCCATCGGACTTGTCCAGCACCAGCGTCTGGCCCGGATAGATCAGGTGCGGATTGCGGATCTGGTCGAGGTTCATGCCCCACAGCTCAGGCCAGCGCCAGGCGCTTCTCAGAAACAGCCCGGAGATGCCCCACAGTGTGTCACCCGGCTTGACGGTGTGCGAATCGGGCGCGGTGGGCGACAGCTCCGACAGCGGCACGCCGGCCTCGGCCACACGCTGAGCGGTGGCACGCCATTCGGGTGTTACCGGCAGCTTGCTGGTCTGCGCCCATGCGGACGTAATGCCCGACGAGAGGGCGCCGCTTGCGGCGGCCATGCCGGCCAGGCGCAGCAGGGCGTGGCGACGTTGCAGTGAATTCATGCTCATGACGCGGGGATCTCCATACGGCAGGGTCGCGGATGCGAAAATGGCGGCGGCCAAAACCTGTTTGTCGTCGCGGCCGTCACGCCTGCCGGTGGGCATTACGCCAATCGCCGGCGACGGCGACAATGCTCATATGGTTTCACAGATTCTGGCGCTAAACCCTTGATGTGGTAAACAAAACGGGGCTTGTTCTGCGTAGTCGTGAGCCCTGTCACAGGGCCTGCGTTTCGCCTTCAGGACAGTTGTTGCGCGCTGTTTCCAACGGCCCGGGTTGGCAGCTGAAACAGTACCCGAAAGCCCGGCCTGCAATGGCCCGCTTGCTAATTTCCCATTGAGCGCCAATTAGGCAGCAATCAAACGCCGATCAAACGCCGATCAAACGCCGATCAAACGCCGATTAAACGTTAACGACATGGCCCGATTGAACATCCTGCGTTATCCCGATCCCCGCCTACATACCGTGGCGCGCCCGATAGAAGGGGTCGACGAGCACATCCGCCAACTCGTCGATGACATGCTGGAGACCATGTGCGCCGCCGACGGTGTGGGCCTGGCGGCCACCCAGGTCGACGTGCACCTGCAGCTGATCGTGATGGACACCTCCGAGCTCCACGACCAGCCGGTAGTGCTCATCAACCCGGCACTGATCTGGACCAGCCCGGAGTTTGCGGTTGCCGAAGAAGGCTGCCTGTCGGTGCCGCAGATTTACGACAAGGTCGAGCGCCACGCGCGGGTGCGGGTGCAGGCCCTGGGTCGCGACGGTCAGCCCTTCGAGATGGACGCCGAAGGTCTGGCCGCGGTATGTGTGCAGCACGAGATGGATCACTTGCTCGGCAAGGTCTTCGTCGAGTACCTGAGCCAGCTCAAGCGAGACCGCATCCGCACCAAAATGCTGAAAAAACTGCGCGACGAGTCAGCTTGAAACGCAGGGCCGCGCAACGATGAAGCTGGCCTTTGCCGGCACGCCCGAATTCGCGCGCGTGGCCCTGCAGGCGTTGCAACAGGCCGGCCACGAGATTGCCTTGGTGCTGACCCAGCCGGACCGCCCCGGCGGCCGTGGCTTGCAGCTGCAGCCGTCGGCCGTCAAGCAGTGGGCGCTGTCGCAAGGCCTGCCGCTGTCGCAGCCGCGCAGCTTGCGGTTGGACGGCAAGTACGGCGCCGACGCAGCGGCGGCGCAAGCGCAGCTTCAGGCCGCTGCGCCGCAGTTGATGGTGGTGGCGGCTTACGGCCTGATCCTGCCGCCGTGGGTGTTGACGCTGCCGGCGCTGGGCTGCCTCAACATCCACGGCTCGCTGCTGCCGCGCTGGCGCGGCGCCGCACCGATCCAGCGTGCCATCGAGGCCGGCGACGCGCGCACCGGCATCACCATCATGCAGATGGATGCCGGCCTGGACACCGGCGACACGCTGCTCGAAGAAGCCGTGACCATCACGCCCGAGGACACCAGCGCAACGCTGCACGACCGGCTGGCGGCACTCGGCGCGCGGCTGATCGTGCAGGCCGTCGATGACTTCGCACACGCCGGCCAGGGCCGGCTGCAGCCGCGGCCGCAGCCGGCGGCGGGCATCAGCTACGCGCACAAGATCGACAAAGCCGAAGCTGCGCTGGACTGGTCGCAGCCGGCCGTTGTGCTGGAGCGGCGCATCCGCGCCTTCGATCCCTTCCCCGGCTGCACGACGGTGCTGGGCGGGCAATTGGTGAAGGTATGGCGCGCCGAGGTGGTGGTGGCGGTGAGCAGGGCAGAAGCCGCCGGCCCGCCTGGGTGCGTGCTGCAGGCCGATGGCCATCGCCTGGTGTTGGCCTGCGGCGAGGGTGCGCTGGCCTTGATGCAGCTGCAGCGCGCCGGCGGCCGGCGCATCGGCGTGCGCGAGCTCTTGCAGCAGCTGCCGCTGCGCGCTGGCTGATCTGGCTCGAGCGCGGCTCGGGCGCAACTGACGCGGGGCTCGAGCGCGGCTCGGGCGCGGAGCGAACGTAGATCAAGCGCGGATCAAGCGCGAATCAAACGCAGATCAAGCGCAGCTTAAGCCCGCAGCCCAGCGCGCCGATATCCCAACGAGCCCTCTTGCTGCTGCCGATCAGCCGATCAGCCGCTTGACCCTCAGTCCGCCGTTTCTCCACACCTCAGCACAGCCCCCGCCAGCCATGCGCCGCGCCACTACCGCCCTCGTCACGCTTGCCGCTTTTGCGCTGGCCGGCTGCGACCAGCTGGGCATCGAATCGGCCAGCGCCGTGGCCGCCAAGCGGGAGGCCGAAAGCCGAGCCATCGGCGCCGGCTGCCGGCACTCGGCACGCTCGGTCGAGCAGTGCTACAGCCAGAACAAACGCGCCGAGAAGGCCGCGGTGTTTGCAGGCTGGAAAGAGATGAACGAGTACATGGCCGAGAACAAGATCGAAGCCGTGCCGGCCGAGGCCGCCACCGAGCTTGCTGCTGCCGCCGCCGAGACAGAAGGCGACGACAAAACGGCCACGACCAAGAAGCCCTGACCGCGCCAGGCCGCGGGCAGGCAACACGATCTACGCCAGGCCACGGGCAACATACACTGATCTCGGGCACGCCCGTCGCGCCCGTCGCGCCCCTCACACCCGACACGCCCGATCACGCCGCGCCGTCACTTCGTCGCCGGCTGTGCCTACCGGTCGCACCGGAGTCCTCCGCGCTGGGCCGCTGCTGCACAGCCGGGGCGCGTTCAACAGGAGCCTGACACGCCCCGTGCACTGCGCGTCGCCTTCGGCCTTGCACTCATCACGCCATTGCTGTGCGCCATCTCGCTGCTGCCGCCTGCGGCCCAGGCCGCCGGCCTGCGCGGCTCGGGGCAGGTGGCTACTGAGAAGCGCACCGTGCCCGAGTTCCAGGCCATTGCGCTCAGCGGCGACATGGAGCTCGTCGTGCGCCAAGGTGCGCAGGCGGTGGAAGTGTCGGCCGACGACAACCTGCTGCCGCTGCTGGAGGCGGTGGTCGAGCCGGGCCGCGACGGCGCGACGCTGCAGCTGGGCTGGAAAAAGGGTGAGTGGGGCAGCTACGACAGCCCGCAGACCAGCAGCCGCGTGCGCGTCAGCGTCAGCGTGCCCAAGCTGTCGGCGCTGGTCACCGGCGGCTCGGGCAACACCACGCTGGAAGCTTTCAACACGCCGGCACTGCGCGTGGCCGTCGCCGGCTCCGGCAACACGCGGCTGCAGGGCTTGGCCACCGCCGATCTGAACATCGCAGTCTCCGGCAGCGGCCATGTCAGCGGCAGCGGCAGCGCCACGCGGCTGACGATCCGCATCGCCGGCAGCGGCGACACGCGGCTGGCCGACATGCAGGCCGACGACGTGCAGGTGTCGATGGCGGGCAGCGGCAACGCCGCGGTCAATGCCGGCAAGACGCTGAAGGTCAGCATCGCCGGCAGTGGCGATGTCGGCTACAGCGGCCAGGCCGTGGTTACCAGCTCGGTGGCCGGCAGCGTCAGGAAGCGGTGATCCCGGGTTTGCCGGGCCCCGCGCTGCGCCGTTGAATCGGGCACCAGCGTGAAACTGCAGTGCGCTGCAAACACGCACTGATAGCGCCTGGCCGCACCGAGAAAGCCCGCCGCCGAAGGCCGCAAAACACACGGCGACAATCCCGCCGGTGACTGCCGACACCGAAGCCGCGCCGATCTGGCGCCACCCTGAATTCGCCCGCGGCGCACGCGAGATGCTAGGCACCGCGATCGGCATTGCCGCATGGGGCCTGATCACCGGCGTGGCCATGGGCAACAGCGGCCTGCCGCTGGCGCTGATGATCATGATGTCGCTGCTGGTCTTTGCCGGCAGCGCGCAGTTGGCGGTGCTGCCGCTGATGGCCAGCGGCGCGCCAGTGGGCGTGGTGTGGGCCACGGCTTTGTGCATCAACTTGCGCTTCATCATCTTCAGCGCGGCTTGGCGGCCTTACTTCATGGCTTACCCGCTGGCCATGCGGCTGCGCTTGGCCTACTTCACGGCCGACCTCAACTACGTGCTGTTCATGCGCCGCTTTCCCGAGCCGCGGCCTGCGCCTGAGCAGCTGCCGTACTTCTGGGGCGGGGTGGTGCTGAACTGGACCTCCTGGCAGCTGCCGTCGCTGGCCGGCATCGTGCTGGCTGATGTGGTGCCGATGCACTGGGGCATCGGCTTTGCCGGCACGCTGGCGCTGCTGGGCATTGCGCTGTCGCTGTTGTCCGACCGCGCCACCGGCGTGGCCGGCGTGGTGGCCGGCTGCGCCGCGGTGGCGGCTTATGCGCTGCCGCTCAAGCTCAACATCGTGGTGGCCATCGCCGCGGCCGTGGCCATGGGTTTGTTGATCGACCACACGACGCCGCGCGCCGCCGCGCGGGTGGATGACAAGACATGAGTGCGGGGACGACGAGCGGCGTCTTGGGGGCTGTATGAGCGGCGCCGGCTTTGCCAAGCGCGAATTCCCCCTTGGGGGGACGACGCACGGCGTCTTGGGGGCCATTTGAACAACTTGGGCGCCGCCGAAGGTGTGCTGACCGTCGTCGGCCTGACGCTGTTGACCGTGTTGACCCGCGGCTTCTTCTTTTTGACCGAGCGCGAGATCCCGATTCCCGACTGGCTGCGTCAGGGCTTGCGCTACGCACCACTGGCCGCGCTGATGGCCGTGGTGCTGCCGGAGGTCGTGCTGACGCAGGGTGTGCTGATCGACACGCTGAAAGACGCCCGCCTGTACGCCACCGCAGCCGCTGCCGCCTACTTCTTCTGGCGGCGCGACATCCTGGGCACCATCTTGAGCGGCATGGCCGTGCTGCTGCCGCTGAAGCTGTTGCTGGGCTGGTAGTTGCCGGGCTGGTAGCCGGCGTCCCTAGAATTGCCGCCGTTCCAAACCCGCCCAGGAAACCGCCATGAACGTGATCCGCTTCTACGACCTCGTGGCCCAGGGCCATGTCACCGGCAAGCGGGTCTTCATCCGCGCCGATCTCAACGTGCCGCAGGACCATTCGCCGCAAGGCCGGGGCCGCATCACCGAGGACACCCGCATCCGCGCCAGCGTGCCGGCCATCCGCATGGCGCTGGATGCCGGCTCGGCGGTGATGGTGACCTCGCACCTGGGCCGCCCGACCGAAGGCGAATTCAAGCCGGAGGATTCGCTGGCCCCGGTGGCCAAGCGCTTGTCCGAGCTGTTGGGTTGTGCGGTGCCGCTGCTGCGCGATTGGGTCGGCGGCGTCAGCGTCGAGCCGGGCCAGGTAGTGCTGCTCGAGAACTGCCGCCTCAACAAAGGCGAGAAGAAAAACGACGAGGCTCTGAGCCGCAGGATGGCAGCGCTCTGCGACATCTTCGTGCATGACGCCTTCGGCTCTGCGCACCGCGCCGAAGCCAGCACCTATGGCATCGCGCAGTACGCGCCCATCGCCTGCGCCGGGCCGCTGCTGGCGGCCGAGATCGACGCCGTGACGCGTGCGCTGGCTGCGCCGCGGCGTCCGCTCGTGGCCATCGTGGCCGGCAGCAAAGTCAGCACCAAGCTGACCATCCTGCAGGCGCTGGCCGACAAGGTCGACGGCTTGATCGTTGGCGGCGGCATCGCCAACACCTTCATGCTCGCGGTCGGCCTGTCCATCGGCAAAAGCCTGGCCGAGCCCGATCTGGTGGCGCAGGCGCGCTTGGTGATCGACAGCCTGCAAGCGCGGGGCGCAGCAGTGCCGATCCCGGTGGACGTGGTGGTCGCCAAGGCCTTCAAGGCCGACGCCGAGGCCACCGTCAAACGCGCTGCCGACGTGGCCGCCGACGACCTGATCCTGGACATCGGCCCGGAGACCGCAGCGCTGCTGGCCGCGCAAATTGCCAAGGCCGGCACGGTGGTCTGGAACGGGCCGGTCGGTGTCTTCGAGTTCGATGCCTTCAGCCACGGCACCGAGACCATTGCGCGCGCCATTGCCAGCAGCGGCGCCTTCAGCATTGCCGGCGGTGGCGACACGCTGGCGGCGATTGCCAAGTACGGCATCGAGCGCGACATCGGCTACATCAGCACCGGCGGCGGCGCTTTTCTCGAGGTGCTGGAAGGCAAGCCGCTGCCGGCCTTCGAGATCCTGGCGCGGCGCGCGCAAGGCTGATGGTTCGGCCTTGCGCGGCAGGGCCAGGACTAGGAGCGTGGGCGGCAGAAGGTCGTCGGCTGCAACGCGCGAGAAACCGGCACCGCCGGGCATCGCCTCCGGCGCCCAGGGGGTAAGCCCTGGGCTTGTCGGCGCTCCCCAGCGGTACTCGGTTTTCGCACGTTTCGCTTCGACGCCTTCTGCCGCCCACGCTCCTAGCCCGTCTCGCGGGCGCAGGCTGGCCCGGCGCACGCAAAGCTGAAGCACCCGCGGCGGCTTGAATGCAGCGCCGGGCTGCGCGGCAGGCGGCGTAGTCTTCTAAGGCGGCTCACACCGGCCGCCATGACAACAGGAGACGCCCCTTGAACCCCAACCCACCCGGGTCAGCGCGCAAGCCGCTGTCCGACGCCGAAAGCCAGCTACGCGAAGCCGCGCTGGAGTACCACCGCAGTCCGACGCGCGGCAAGATCGCCGTCACGCCGACCAAGCCACTGTCCAACCAGCGCGATCTGTCGCTGGCCTATTCACCGGGTGTCGCGTATGCCTGCCTGGCGATCCAGGACGACCCGAGCTTGGCGGCCGAGTACACCAGCCGCGGCAACCTGGTCGGCGTCATCACCAACGGCACCGCGGTGCTGGGCCTGGGCGACATCGGCCCGTTGGCCGGCAAGCCGGTGATGGAAGGCAAGGGCTGCCTGTTCAAGAAGTTCGCCGGCATCGATGTTTTCGACATCGAACTCGCCGAACGCGACCCTGACAAGCTGGTCGACATCATCGCCGCGCTGGAGCCCACGCTGGGCGGTGTGAACCTGGAGGACATCAAGGCGCCCGAGTGCTTCTATATCGAGAAGAAGCTGCGCGAGCGCATGAACATCCCCGTGTTCCACGATGACCAGCACGGCACCGCGATCATCAGCTCAGCCGCTTTGCTCAATGCGCTGGAGCTGGTGGGCAAGCACATCGGCGAGGTCAAGCTGGCCGTCAGCGGCGCAGGCGCGGCGGCCATCGCCTGCCTGGACGTGATGGTCGGTTTGGGCGTGCTGCGCAACAACATCTTCATGTGCGACAGCCAGGGTGTCGTGCACGATGCCCGCAAGGACTTCATCGAAGGCCGGCTGGACGCGAGCAAGCAGCGCTACTGCCAGCACACCGAAGCGCGCACGCTGGCCGACGTGGTGCAGGATGCCGACGTCTTCCTGGGCTGCAGCGCCGCCGGTGTGCTGAGCGCCGAGATGGTGCTGTCCATGGCCGACAAACCCATCATCCTGGCTTTAGCCAACCCGGAGCCCGAGATCCGGCCCGAACTGGCGCGCGCCGCGCGGCCCGATTGCATCATTGCCACCGGGCGCAGCGACTACCCGAACCAGGTCAACAACGTCCTGTGCTTCCCGTACATCTTTCGCGGTGCGCTGGACTGCGGCGCGACCAAGATAACCGAGGCCATGAAGCTGGCCTGCGTGCGCGAGATTGCTGCGCTGGCCAAGGCCGAAACCAGCGACGAGGTGGCTGCTGCCTATCAAGGGCGCGAGCTGCGCTTCGGGCCGGACTACATCATCCCGACGCCCTTCGACGTGCGGCTGATCCTGCGCATTGCACCAGCCGTGGCGCAGGCTGCAGCCGACTCCGGTGTGGCCACGCGGCCGATCACCGACTACGACGCCTACCGGCAGACGCTGTCGCGGTTTGTCTACCAGACCGGCATGTTCATGCGCCCGGTGTTTGCCGCTGCCAAGACGGCGCTGGCCAACAACGCGGCGCGCGTGGTCTACGCCGAAGGCGAGGACGAGCGCGTGTTGCGTGCGCTGCAGGTGGTGCTGGACGAAGGCCTGGCGCGGCCTATCCTCGTCGGCCGGCCAGAGGTCGTAAAGATGCGCATCGAGCGCGCCGGGCTGCGCTTGCGGGCGGGTCACGACTTCGAGCTCGTCGACCCCGAGAACGACACGCGCTTTCGGGACTACTGGGAGCTTTACCGCGCGCTGATGGCGCGCAGCGGCGTGACGCCTGACGCGGCCAAGGCGGCGGTGCGGCGCAGCAACACGCTGATCGCCAGCCTGATGCTGCGGCGCGGTGAAGCGGATGCGATGTTGTGCGGGCTGGTCGGCCGCTTCGACGGTCACCTGGAGCATGTGCAAAACGTCATCGGCGGCAAGCCCGGCGTGCGCACCATGGCAGCCATGAACGCGCTGATGCTGGACCGCCACACGCTGTTCATCACCGACACCTTCGTCAACGAAGAGCCCAGCGCCGAGGAGCTGGCCGACATCGCAATGATGGCCGCAGCCGAGGTGCAGCGCTTCGGTGTGCCGCCCAAGGTGGCTTTTCTGTCGCACTCGATCTTCGGCTCATCGTCGCGGCCTTCGGCGCAGCGCATGCGCGCTGCCCACGGCCTCTTTCGCGCGCTGGCACCGGATATCGAATGCGATGGAGAGATGCACGGCGACGCCGCCTTGAGCGAAAGCGTGCGCCGCGGTTATCTGCCGGAGACCACGCTCGCCGGCAGCGCCAACGTGCTGGTGCTGCCCAACCTGGACGCTGCCAACATCCTGTTTAACGTGCTGAAGATGACGGGCGGCAACGGCGTCACGATCGGCCCCATCCTGCTCGGCACCGCCAAGCCGGCGCACATCCTGACGCCGAGTGCCACGGTGCGGCGCATCGTCAACATGACGGCACTGGCGGTCGGCAGCGCGACGCCTAACTGAGCAACTCGAACGGCACGCCGGCGAAGCGCGCAAAGTCACGGTCGAACGAGACGACCGTGGCGCCGTGTTCAAGCGCAAGTGCAGCCAGATGGGCATCGTTGACCAGGTTGCCGGCCATGCCGGCCCCCAGTAGCAGCCGGCCCAGCAGCGCGGCATGCCGTTCAGTCGGCTCTAGTACGCGGGTGTGCGGCATGTGGAGCCAGCGGTTGATCAAGCCCAGTGCATCTGCTGGCGCCAGGGGCCGCGGCAGGAGGCCACCGCGGGTGCTGATGCGCAGAAACCCCAGGAGTGACATCCACGGCATTGCCAGACCTGCGGGGTCAGCCAGCGCGCGCCTGAGCCAATCATGGGCAAGCCGGTGCTGCGGCGCGTCGGCGTTGACGGCGTACACCAGCACGTTGGTATCAACCAGCTTCATCGGCGACGCTGCATGCGGGCAATCGCTTCCTGGTCTTCGAGTTCACCAGCCAGAGCGTTGGCCTTGGTCAGGTCGACCAAAGGCTCGCCCATGCGGTAGGCGGAAAAGTCAAACGTGTCAGCCGAGGTGGCCCGTTGACGCGGTGGGTTCAGGCCGGCCCGGATGGCGTCGTTCAAAGTCTGCTTGAAGCTGGCATCCCGCTTGTGCATGGCTTTTTTCAGCAATACCTGCACATCGGTGTCCAGCGTGACCGTGGTTCTCATCGCATCTTGATTGCAGCTTAGTTGCTGTCATGATGCTTCGGGCATCGGGGGGGTGTCAAGGGGGCAGCGGGCGTGCAGCCGACATGCAGGCGACACGCAGCCGACACGCAGCCAACATGCAGCCAACACATAGTCAACAGGTGGCCATGTTGCTGCGTTGGCCCGCCCGCCGACCCGCCGCCCATAATTCGCCGTTGTTCTCAAGGCTTACGGAATCGACATGACGCGTGCCACCAAGATCGTCGCCACCCTCGGCCCTGCAACCAGCGACCCCGGGGTGCTGGAGCGGCTGTTGCTCGCGGGGGTCGACGTGGTGCGCTTGAACTTCAGCCACGGCAAGGCGCAGGACCACATCGACCGGGCCGTCCTGGTGCGCGAGATTGCCAAGAAGCTCGGCAAGCCGGTGGCGTTGATGGCCGACCTGCAGGGCCCGAAGATCCGGGTAGGCAAGTTCACCGAAGGCAAGGTGATGTTGCAGCCCGGTGCTGCCTTCGTGCTGGATGCAGCGCGCACCGAGGCCGGGGATCTGGGCGGCGTCGGGCTGGATTACAAAGAGCTGCCGCGCGACGTGCGCCCCGGCGACACGCTGCTGCTCAACGACGGGCTAATCAAGCTCACCGTCGAAGCCGTGCTCGGCGAAGAGGTGCACACCCGCGTCGTGCTGGGCGGCGAGCTGTCCAACAACAAAGGCATCAACAAGGCCGGCGGTGGCCTCACCGCACCGGCGCTGACAGCCAAGGACATGGACGACATCAAGACCGCGGTGTCCTTTCAATGCGACTACCTGGCGGTGAGCTTCCCGAAAAACGCCACCGACATGGAGATGGCGCGCCAGCTCGCCAACGTGGCCGGTGAAGCGCACCGCCACAAGCCGGCCATGATTGCCAAGATCGAGCGCAGCGAAGCGATCCCGCACCTGGAGGCGATCTTGAAGGCCAGCGACGGCATCATGGTCGCGCGTGGCGATCTGGCGGTGGAAGTCGGCAACGCCGCGGTGCCGGCTTTGCAAAAACGCATGATCCGCATGGCGCGCGAGATGGACAAGGTCGTCATCACCGCCACGCAGATGATGGAAAGCATGATCTACGCGCCGGTGCCCACCCGGGCGGAGGTCAGCGATGTGGCCAACGCGGTGCTCGACGGCACCGACGCCGTGATGCTGAGCGCCGAGACAGCGGCCGGCAAGTACCCGGTCGAGACTGTGGAGCAGATGGCGCAGATCGCACTCGAAGCCGAGCGCGCCGAAGACGTGTCGCTGGAGACTGACTTCACCAACAAGAAGTTCGGCCGCATCGACCAGAGCATTGCGATGGGAGCGCTGTTCACCGCGCACCACCTGGGCTGCAAGGCCATCATCGCGCTCACCGAATCGGGCTCGACCGCGCTGTGGATGAGCCGGCACAACATCAAGGTGCCGATCTTCGGCATGACCTCGCAGCTGGGCAGCGAGCGCCGCATGACGCTGTACCGCAACGTGCGCCCGCTGTTGATGCCCAAGATGACCGACCGCGACCAGGCGCTGGCCAAAGCCGAGGCTTTGCTGGTCGAGCGCGGTGTGCTCAAACCCGGCGACACCTACGCCATTACCTGCGGCGAGCCGATGGGCTACCCCGGCGGCACCAACATGCTGAAGGTCAGCCAGGTTCGCTGAGCCGCGGCTCCGGGTTCGCTGAGCGGACCTGGAGGGCGTTGCGGCCGCGAGCCCTGCGAGCGGCGTTGAGCCGCGGCTCCGAATCCGGGTCCGCTGAGCGGACCTGGCCGGCAAAGCGGCCGCGAGTTCCGCGAGCGGCGCGTAAACCGCGGCTCTGGCGGCGCGAATGCCGCCCGACGAAAAGCCCGCGCGCAGCCTGCTTTTTCGTTCCGTCGGCGCGCGCAAGAGCGGCGATGCTGTGGCTTTGCAGCGCGGCTCTCAACATGCAGTTCATCGGCATCCCCCTTCGCAAGCCCAGCCACACCGAAATCGCCACCGCCAGCGTGATGGCTGTCGGGCTGTGGGTCGCCGGTGTCGGCCTGATGCAGGCCGCACAGCTGGCGCTGAGCCGTGTCGACGCCGGTGCGCTGCTGCTGGTGATGCTGTGGGGCTGCGTGTCGGTGCGCGTGGGCATCCGCATCGAGCGCGGTGGCCGCCATCTGCTGGCCAGCCTGGCCGTCAGCGCGCTGCTACTGGGCGCCTACCAGGTGCTCAGCCAGCTGTTCAGCGGCTGAACCCTGGCTTGGCCCAGCGCGCCGGCCCTGCGCGCAACGGGCCCTTGGCGCGTTGTTTGCCGCGTCTGCGGGTTCTAAGATGGCATGGTTGCAGCGTATGGCCGGGCACTCTGCTCGGCTGTCCACGCATCCGCCCATCCGCCCATCCGCCCATCCACACGCCCGCCCTCAAGTCCGGGTTTGCGCCCGTTCACGGCACATCGGAGATCGCCATGCCCCTCGTATCCATGCGCCAGCTGCTGGACCACGCCGCCGAGCAGCGCTACGGCATTCCCGCTTTCAACGTCAACAACCTGGAGCAGGTGCAGGCGGTGATGAGTGCCGCGGCCGAGGTCGGCGCGCCGGTGATCCTGCAGGCCAGCGCCGGTGCCCGCAAATACGCCGGTGAGGCCTTCATCAAGCACCTGATCCAGGCCGCGGTGGAGGCCTACCCGCAGGTGCCGCTGGTCATGCACCAGGACCACGGCCAAAGCCCCGAGGTCTGCCGCGGCGCCATTGATCTGGGCTTCAGCTCGGTGATGATGGACGGCAGCCTGATGGCCGACGGCAAAACCATCGCCGACTACGACTACAACGTCGAGGTCACGCGCAAGGTCGTCGACATGGCGCACGCTTTGGGCGTCACGGTCGAAGGTGAGCTGGGCTGCCTCGGGAGCCTGGAGACCATGAAGGGCGACAAGGAAGACGGCCACGGCACCGACGCTTTGATGACACGCGAGCAGCTGCTGACCGACCCCGAGCAGGCCGCCGATTTCGTCAAGCGCACGCAGCTGGACGCGTTGGCCATTGCCATCGGCACCAGCCACGGCGCCTACAAGTTCAGCCGCAAGCCCACGGGCGACATCCTGGCCATCGACCGCATCAAAGAGATCAACCGCCGCATTCCGAACACCCACCTGGTGATGCACGGCAGCAGCTCGGTGCCACAAGATCTGCTGGAGCAGATTCGCCAGTACGGCGGCCAGATGAAAGAGACCTACGGCGTGCCGGTGTCGGAGATTCAGGAAGCCATCAAGTACGGCGTGCGCAAGATCAACATCGACACCGACATTCGCCTGGCGATGACAGCCGCGGTGCGCAAGTTTTTGGCCGAAAACCCCGACAAGTTCGACGCCCGTGAATGGCTCAAGCCAGCGCGCGAGGCGGCCTACCGCATCTGCAAACAGCGCTACGTCGAGTTTGGTTGTGAAGGCCAGGCGCCGAAGATCAAGCCGCTGCCGCTGCAGGACGTGGCGCAGCGCTATGCGCGCGGTGAGCTGATGCAGACGGTGGCCTGATTACGGGCAGCGCCGTGCACCTTTCGTGCGGGCTGTTGCTGGCCGCCGCGCTACTAGGCGGCTGCGCCACGCCACTGCCGGAGGCGCGCAGCCTGGCCTAAACGGCCGTCATCACGGTGGCCGATGCCAACATGGGCACCGACGGCGTGCAGCTCATCGTGCACAGCATCGACGGTGTGCGCCCCGAGCGCGCCGGCCCGGCGCGCCGCAGCGACGGCGGCGGCGCGCCGCCGGGGGGCGACGCAGCCGGGGCGGGGGGGAGCCCCCCCCCCCGGCGCCCGGCGCGCGGGGGCGTTGGGGTGGCCCCGGGG
>JAJAZC010000141.1 GCA_026785885.1 Rubrivivax sp. | reverse complement strand
GGGTTTTTTGAGCGTGTTGGGTGGTTTGCCCCTCCAATCCTATTCACTAAATCAATTCTCCCTCTGGGGGGGGGGGGTACGCCTGGCGCCGGCCAAACGCCGCAGGGGTAACAACGACATCGTTCTCTCCATGGCCACAGTGCGGACGTTTGATTACAGGCGCCTCGTCAACCGCAGGGGCTGGCGAGGAAGGACAAAACACCCGAGATCACGCCGCATGCAGCACTGACCGCCGTGCCGACACCTGGGAACAGGCTGGCCATCTTGCCGACGCTGGCAACGGTCTTCGATGCGGAGTCCAGGTCGTTGCGGCCTTGATTGCCACCGGACAAAACGTCTATGACCGTTTTAAGACCGATCGCTGGCTTGCCAGCTGCGGCGGGTTGAACAAGTTGGTTCATGGAAAACTCCTTGTAGGTTGGGCGGGTTGTCAGGGGAACTTACCGACTGCGATCTTCGCCATGTTCAGACCGACTTGGTTTGCGGCGATGCTGCCGCCGGCACCGGTGAAGGCGGCGAATTCGTCGCCGCCGTCTGAGTCTTCGTCATTCCCTTGGGGCTTCAACATTCTTTCGAAAACGTTGGTCAAGATGATGGTTTGCACGGCTTTGATTGCAGCTGCATTGACGGCCACGTCGTTTCCTTTCAGGTGGGTTTGGGTGGGTCGGATGGTGTGTTGCCATCGCCGGCAACGGGGTGGGAATGGGCTGCGTCCGCGGCAGCGGCAGCGGTGTCGTTCAACAGGCCTGGCGCAGTTTGCGCATCGAGCCCGCCGTCGCTTGCGGCCGCGTCGTCCACCGCCTTGCTGCCATCAGCAAACGCGGTTTCGAGTTCCGTCTCGACGACCTTGGGCCTGGCCATCACGCTGCCCATGTGAATGGCGATGTGGTGGATGTCAGGTGCCGCCGGTTCAGCCGCGGGCGGCGCTGGGTCACTCGGTGGTGCTTCGCGGTCCGGCACCGTGGGCGTGGTTGCGACAGCCGGCTCCGGCCACCCGCTGGCCACCGACAAACGCTGTTGGCGACCGCGCTTGTCCGTCACGAGCAGGTCCAGGCCTTCGAGCTTGTCAGCTGGGGCAGGTCTGGCTGCGGTGTCGTGGCGGTTGTACATCGGGGGCCTCGGTCGTGTTAGACATCAGCGCTCATCAGGAGCAGGCGAGGGCTGAAGACACCAACGTACTGTGGGCACCCGCGCTTTCGGCTTGCTTTGCGTGGCTTTGCGTACCGCTTGGCACGGTCGACAGTTGCATCACGGTGCCAGCCGGCAACTGCCGAAGCCCACCGTTTGTGCGGTGGCCGGCACCGGCGGGCGCGGCCCGAACTCGATGCGCAGTTCGATGCGCCGGCTGGCATCCAGCGACTCGCGCTGATCGTTGAACGAAAAGCCGCCGACGGAGAAGATGTTGCGCACTTCCGTGCGCTGCGCATCGCTCAACACGCTGCCGTCCTCAGCGCGGTCCAGCAGCGCGCACAGCACACGTTGGCCGCGTTGCAGGCTCAGGTTCAGGTTGTAGAGGTAGTCGCCGCGCGGGTCGGCAAAGCCTTCGACCACGACGCGCTGAATCCAGCGTTTGCCGAGTTCTGTTTGCGTGATGGCCAGCAGCTGCGGCACGAAGCCGCGCAACAGTTGCGCGCTGGCGGTATCGAGCCGGTGGCTGCCGGTCATGAAACGCGCGCGGTCCCCGAAATCAATGACGTGGCGGCGCGTGTCCAGCTGCACGCCGGGTGTGCCTTCGACAGCGGCTGCAATCTGCTGCATCAGCAGCTCGACCGCGCGGCTTTGCGCATCCGGCGGCACCGGTTCGGGCGGCGTTTCTGTTTTGACCCGTGGCGTCGACTCGGGCTCTGCCGCCGAGGGTGGCTCGGGTTTGACAATCTCGGCCGGTGGCGTGGGCTGCGGCGGCTGGGGCTGCGTGATGGCCAACAGCGCCACGGCCATCACCATCAGGAACAGCACCATCAGCGCCGTCATCATGTCGGCGAAGGAAATCCAGAACACTTTGTCTGCGCTCTCGCCGCCACCATCCGCGGCCGCACGGCGGCGGTAGTTCAGCGCGTTCATGTGCCGAAACTTCCGCCGTCACCACCGCGCCCATAGCGGTTGTCCGGCTCGCGCGGCTGGCCGTAGCCGGCATCGTCGAAGTCGTTGAAGTCCTCGTAATTCACCGGCGACGGGCGCGCTGCATTGCGGCCCTGGGCGGCAGATTGCTGGAAGCCCGCGCCGTTGCCTCCACGGCGCGTTTCGCCTGCGTAGTTGGGCAGCTCGAAGCCGTTGCCATCCGCCGCTTGCGAGTCGAACATCGCATGGCCGCCCGCGCCGTCGTGACGGTCCTGTTGCAGCAGGCCGCACAGGGTTTCGATGCGCTGCACCAGCTCGGCCAGGCTTTCAACCACCGCGTGGTGGCGCGCGTTCATGTTGGCCTCGGACTGCATCAAACGCGATGCGACGGTTTCCAGCGTCTTGCGGCCGGAGACCTCGATGCCCGAGGCCACACCCTCGAGCCGCGACGACAGCGCGCGCATGGCCTGCACCGACTGCTGCTGCGCCTGGCTGGCACCCTGAAACTGCTGCGCCAGCGCGGCCGGCAGGCTGCCGGCAAGCTCGGCCATCGCGGTGGTGGCCAGGCGGGTCTGCTGGCTCATGTCCATCAGCGGGCCAAGCAAGTCGGTGGGCATGGCTGCCGATGCGGTGGTGGCCACGCCAGGCTGCATCGGCATGTCGCCGTAGTCCGCAATCGGCATCAGCGCCGTGTTCGCAACGGCCGCCATGGGTGCCGGCGCGCGGCCTGACGCCAGCGCGTCCAACACGCTTACCAGGCGCGGCATCCAGCTCTCTGTAACCGCAGCGTTCTGGGCTGTAGCCTGCATCGGTGGCTCGGGCGGATACGCCTCATCCAGCGCCAGGGTCAAGCGGTCGAGCCGGCGCATCACCAGCGACATCACAACCTTCTCGATCAGCGTTACCGCAATGGCCAATGTGATGGCCAGCGCGGAGATCAAAAAGGCCTCCCAGACGCCAGCCATCAGCAGCTCCAGGCTTTTCTGCACGACCTGCGGGTCTTGCGAGATGCGGAACGTGCGCAGGCCCATGATCAGGCCGCTGAAGGTGCCGATGATGCCGATGCCCGTGAAGATGCCCGGCAGGTTGCGGAACAGGTCCAGCCGCAGCCGCGACTGCGTCACCGTAACCAGCTCGAACACGGCACGCGCGCTGACCATTGCACTCGTGCGCGGGTTGCCGACGTCGTCCAGCGTCGGGTGCAAGAGGGCCAGGTACTCCTTCCACAGCGGCATCAGTTCGGGATCAGCCTGCAGCACGGTGGCCATGCACTCACGGGCTTCTTCGGCCGGGCCGGGGACCGCTTCGCTGGCCTGCTTCAAGCGCTTGGACAAGCCCAACGCCGGCAGCAAGAACATGGCCACGAAAGCCAGCGACAGCGCGATCAGTACACCCAGGATCACCAGCGAGTGCAGCGGCCAGGTCATCGGGCCCATGGCGCCGGGGGCGTCGTCGCGGTGTGCAAATGGCCAGTACGCGCCGATCAGCGCCAGCTGCCACACCAAGCCTGCGCCAGCGACGATGCGCGACATCGGTTTGTCGGGCCAACCGAGCCCGGCCATCGTGGCGGCCAGCGCAGCAGGCAAGGCCCACATTGCGGCCACGCCGATGGCCCCTTGCGTCGATGCCGACACCAGGGCCATCACCGCCGCAAGCCACACGCCAGAGACTAGCCAGCGGTTCATGTTTGCATCCATGTCAGGGTCCTTGGGTGGCGCAGGAGGGCGCGGCCGCCAAGCGCCGCTTCCCCACTTTCAAACGGACCGATTCGACGGCGCTTTGCTGCGCTTTACGGCCTGTTTGCCAATGGTGCCCGGGCTGCGGTCCGCGGGGCGCGCAGCTGCGCCCACAAGTACTGCTGCGGCGCTTTGCGCACCAGGCTTTCCAGCGCGGCACAGAGCGCATCGGAGGTGGCAGCGGCGCCACCGGCTTGATCGGGCAACGGCTCGTGCACGGTGACGCGGTAGCGGCCTGCGGTGCGCAACACCGTCACCGGCAGCAGCACGGCGCCAATGCGGGCCGCGCACCAGGCCGCCAGCGGGCCGGTGCCTGCAGAAGGATCGAACAAGCGCGACGGGGGCGCCGCAGGTCCGCTGTGGTACAGATCGGGCAACAACAACAGTGCCACACCGCGCTGCAGCCGGCGCACCATCGGCAGCAGACTGGCGCCCACGGGCAGTAGCAGCTGCACACCGAAACGCTGGCGGCCAGCGCGGCACACGGCGTCGACGTTCGCGTCGGGTTGCGGGTTGTAGAGCGTCATGCCCGGCCCCTCCAGGGTCAGGCGCTGGGCGGCGGCCTCCAGGCCCGTGAAGTGCGGGCACAGCAGCACCAAGGGTTGCCGGCCGAGGTAGCGATGCAGGATGGCCGCACCGTGCAGGTCGATCTGATCGCGCAGGTCCTGCTCGCACAGCCGCCAGAGGCGAAAACGGTCGATTGCGGCATAAGCCGTCTCGCGCAGGTTGTCGCGCAACAGTGCCTGTAGTTGGCGCGGGCTGAGGCCGGGGTAGGCCAGCGCCAATCGCTCGTGCACCCGGGCCGCAACGCGTGCCCGCATCAGCAATTGCAGCCGCGCCATCGCGCACGCCATCAACCACTTGCTGCGGTGCGTGCGCTCCGCTGCCCAGCGCATCAACAGCCAGGCCTGGTGCACACCCGGTGGCAGTTGAAGCGCCGCGGCGTCCGGGGCGTGCGGCGCGGCGGGGTGCGGCAAAGCCTGCATGGATGGACGTGCCGCGACTGGCTTTGGCCGGCTCAGCCGCGAATGGCTTGCAGCGCCCGCATGCCGGACTCGAAAGCCTGTCCGACGATCTGCCAGCCCCGCTGCGTGGGCCCGGCAGCTTCGGGTGGCAGCTGCGCCAGGGTGGTCTGCGCTTCGAGTAGGCCATCGCCGAGGACCCGCTGCCACGGCGCTTCGCTGTCGATCATGAAGATGGCGCCGGCTTCTCGATCTGTCGTCATTGCGGTCCTCTTTCCTTGACTTGGGGGGCTGGGAGCTGCTAGCGAATGGAGCGCAGCGTCGCCAGTACAGCTTTGCGCGCTCTTTGGCCGGCTTTGCGGCGCCGGTAACCAGGACAAGGCGCCGACAAAGCGCCGACAAAGCGCCGACAAAGCGCCTACAAAGCGCCTACAAAGCGCCTACAAAGTGCCTACAAGGCGATGACAAAGAGCCGACAAAGCGATGACAAAGCGCCCCGCACGATCGAAGCAAGGCAACCAAAGGACGCACTAGCGCTGCCCGCTGCCCGCTGCCCGCTGCCCGTCGCCCGTCGCCCGTCGCCCGTCGCTCTATTGTTCAGGCGCTGGCGTTGACGTCGACGCGCTGACCGAAGTCAGCGTGCTCGTGCAGGACGAAGGCCCGGGCGTGTTCAACGACAAGCTAGCGCAAATCCTTGCGCTCGCGGGTGTCCAGGTCGGCACGGTCTCAAGCCACACGCTACAGCGGGGCGGGCACCGTCGTCAGCGTCGTCAGCACATCGAACTGGCTGGCCATCGGCTCCTCACCAACCGGCTGCGGCGTGGTCGCCCAATCCTTTCCGGTCAGCAGGTTCATGCGCGCGCTGACCCATTCGCGCAGCCGGTGTTCAGGACGTGCAGAGAATGCGCACAGAGCGCGCAGCATGGGGCGGGCCAGATCGGGTCGGTCCAGGCAAAAAGCCAGTTCGGCCATGTTGACCAAATCGCCTTGCTGATCCGACAGCGGCCGTTTCGTCATCAGCAAGTCCAGCGCGGAGCAGGCGCTACGCAGCGCTGCTGCCGGGCGCTGGCAGCGGGCTTCGATCAACGCCGAAAGAATCTGCACGTTCAAGCGCGCCGCCACGCCGCGCGTCTCGTTGACTTGGTCGCGCATGTCCTTGCACAGGGCCTGCGCCAGGCGGTAGGCGCCGAGCCCGTAATAGGCCCAGGCAACCGTTCCCATGCCGCGCAGCGCCAGGATGGGATCGTGGTGGCCGTCCGGGCTCGACATAAGTCCGGAAGCCATGTTGATGGCCTCGGAAAAATGCATCTGTGACAGCAGCACGTCGGCCCGCATCAAGCGCGTGCGGTGCGCCTCACGCGCGTTGCCGGAGCGCTCAGCGGCCCGCTCGGCTTCGGTCAGGCAAAGCAAAGACAGTTCCGTATTGCCCAACGCGTAGGCGATCTTGGATCGGGACTGGTGGGCTGCGACGATGCCGTTGGCCAGGCCGAAGTACTCGAAGACATCCAGGGCTTGCGCGCACAGCGGCAAGGCCTGGGTCAACTGTCCGTGGCGCACCGCCAGCTGCGCCACGCGCAGCAGGCTCTCACCGGCATCGACGCCACGCTGGAGCAAGGACGACGGCCGGTCGGGCTCATGGCTGCCGTTGGCCGAGCCGTAGCGCTGCAACAGGTGTAGCGCCTGTAGTGAGACCTCGGCATCCTGATCACGGTCCACCCGGGCCAGCGCACGGCTGGCGTCTTTGCATGCCAAGTGCATGTCACCCAGGTGTACGCGCAGCCGGGCGCGGGCCACCAGCAGCGCCGCGGCGCTGCTGGCGTCCAGCGTGTCCATCGCGTCGCCCAAGCCCTCGAGCCAGACCTTCAGGCGCGCTGCATGCTGTTGCAGTGACCAGTGCCCGGCGTGGGCCTTGCACAGGCCGGCGGCTGCATCCAGACGCCCGGCTTCGAGGCTGGCCACGACGGCATCGTCGATGTCCGCCACATGCGCATCGAACCAATGCGACGCGACCGTGTCGGCTGCTGTGCCCACCACGGGCGCAGCTGGATTTGCGCGCACGGCCAGGTGGCCGCGGGTCAGCCAGTTTTCGATGCGGGTGCGGTTGCACGCCAACTCGTCGTTGTCGCCGAGCAGGCGCAGAGCCGCAGTCACGATGCGCGGCACGCTGAACTCGCTGACCACGCCATGCGCGGCAGGGCGGCCCGAGCGGCGCAGCAGCCACTGATGGCGTACAGCCTGTTCGATCAAGGTGTTGACCAGCGGGCTGCCCGGGTGATCGAGCAGGACTTCGATGTCCTCCCGTGTCAACGCGCTGCGGCAGTGGCCCAGCAAATACAGCATGTCGCGCATCTGCGCCGACGCAGGCTGCAGCCAGGCGATCACGCGCTGCGCCAGCCGGGCAGCCGGCAGCGCGGCGCCACGCGTCGCCTCGTGCCCGAGGCCTTGCGGATCGCGCATCAGCGCCAGTGGGTCGCGCTTGAGCCGCGCGTGCAATTCATTGGGCGACATTGATGTCAGCGCTTGTCCGGCAATCTCCAGCAGCAGCGGCAAGCCGTCGAGCACGGTGGCGATCTGCTCGATCGGCTGCAAGGCGCGGGGCCCCTGCGTGTGGGCTGCCAGGACACAGTGGCGCAGCAGGATTTGTGCGGCCGGTGAAGCCGCACCCGGGCCCGGCGCCAAAAGCAGCCCTTGCGGCTCGATTCGCACCAAGCGTTCGCCACGCAGGTGGCAAGCCGAGTCGGCGGTGACGAGCCAGCGGGTGTCGCGCCCTGCCAGCCCGAAGAGCGAAGCGAGCTGCAGACTGTCGGCCGGCACCACCAGTTCATCGAGCACCACCAGCAACTCCTTGCCCTGCAGTGCCCGCGCGATGGACGCCAGGTCTGCGCTCGTGGCACCGAACCACTGCGTCAAAGCCCGGCCGAGTGTCTGCAGCAGGTCCTGTGCACCACCGACCTGCGACACGTCGACCCACAGCACACCATGCCGCAGCGCCGGTTGCATGCGCAGGGCTGCGGTGGCCGCCAACAACGATTTGCCCGAGCCGGGCGGGCCAACCACCGAAGTCAACGCGCCATAGGGATCGTGCAGGCAGTGCAGGCACAAATCGAGCTGCATGGCGTAGCCGATCAACGGGCCGGCAGGAGCTGGCGCTTGCGCGATGGCGTACGCGGTGGCGGGTGGCCTGAATGGAGCCGCGTCTTCACGCGCAACGACGCTCGCGCCCATTTCCATGCTGGCATCTGCGCCGACCTTCGTGCCCGCGTTTGCACCAAAGTTCGCACTGACATTCGCACTGACATTCGCGCCGACATGCGCGCCGACATCCATGCCGTTGTCTGTGCCAACGCTGGTGCCGACCTCCAGGCCGCTTTCCAGGCCGCTTTCCAGGCCGCTGTTCGTGCCGACATTCGGACCCGCAGTCGCCTGCGCACTCCCCCGCGCGATCACCCGCGCACTCTCCTGCGCACTCCCCCGCTCTACGGCACGGTTGGCGCGCTGTTGAATCAACTGAATGGTTTGATCCAGTTGCGCCAGCGAGACCCTGTCTTCGGCCTCGATCAGCGGCCGCACGGCCTGGCAGTGCAAGAGGGCCGCATCGGCGCGGCCGTTGTCGGCCAGCAGCAGCGCGTACTGGCCGTGCGCCTGACCATCGGACTCCAGCAGCAGCGCCAGCCGGTGGGCGTGATGCAGCGCGCGCTCGGCGTGCCCCAGTTCGCAGGCGGTGGCAGCTGCTTCGCGCAACACCGTCTCACGCAGGCTGGCCAGCCAGGCGCGCCGGCCGTCGATGACTGCACAGCCGTCCCAACCGTCGGCCAGCGGGCCGGCGTACATCGACAGCGCCTGCTCCAGGCTGGTCAGTTGCTGCTCGGCGTCGGGCAGGTCCGCTTCTGACAGCGCGATAAACGCCTGCACGTCGATCAAGGTGTCCGGGGCCGGCATAACGGTGACGCGGTCGCTGCACACCGCGATCTGCGGCCGCGCAGCGGCAGGCATTTCGTCCCAAGCCTTGCGGATGAAATGCACGGTGTGGTGCAGGCGGTTGCGGGCACGTGCTTCTTCCGAGCCGGGCCACAGCACGGACAGCACGGTCTCACGCGATTCGCTGCATTTGGGCGCGCTGCACAACAGCTGAATCAGGCGGCGTGCGTGCGAGCGCTGCCAGGTAGGTTGGGCGACCGGGTGGCCACCGAACTCGAATGCGTAGGCGCCGAGCAAGCGCAGAACAACAGCGGGCCGGCTAGCAGACCAGGTTGTTGCGGACCCGTGCAACGGACTCGTAAACATCATTGAACCTCGTTCCCGACTTCAGGGCCGCAACGACTGCTTGCGACAACAAGAGTGGGCAAACAATGGTGAAGCGTGGGTCCTTCCCGTACCGTAAGTTTTAGTGACGATGGAGCAAGGGGTTTTTACCGAAGTGCCGGGCATTGGCAAAGACCAAACAAATTTTCCCACCCCGCACTTGCGGCCTTGACACCGTGTGGGCACGCGACGCGAGCAGCCTTAAACCGCGGCGGCCGGGTCCGTGGCGTCGCCCAGGCGGGCGTACAGCGCGGCAACCGCAACCCGTAGTCGGATGCGTACTGTGTGCAGTGCGTCTGGGTCGTGGCGCTGCAGCGCCTGACCGGGGCCGAAGTGCCGATCACGAAAGCGCCTTAGCACCGGTAGGTGGTCGTCGGCACCGTCGAGCCGGCGCATGTCGGTGGCCAACTGCTGGCTTTGTGTATCCCAGCCCAGCCGCGCTGCCAGCAACGCGGCAAGTTCAGACCAGGCCACCAGATCGTTGTCGTCGGCCTGCTGCAACCAGGCTAGCGGCAGCTTCTGCATATGGCGGGCCGCATCGGCCGGCCGGCCCTCCAGCACCAAAATCGTGGCGTGCATGAGCGGATCGCGCAGCACTGCGGCGTGCAGATGTTCAGGCGGGCACCAGCCGTCACCCGTGCCCACGATGGCCCGTGCCGAATCCAGACGGCCCTGTCGCATATGCAGCGACCCCATCACGTGATGGGCCAGCGAGACGCCGTTGTCCCAACCCGCCCGATGCGCCAGGGTCAGGTACTCTTGATAGTCCTGCACGGCAGCGTCAAGCTGGTCATTCCCGACCCGGGAAGCGGCACGGTGCCACAGGCCGCCCATCAGACAACTGAGCCAGCCGGTGTTGCGGCCGATTTGCACGATCTCATCGGCCAGCAGCAGCAGGTCTGACCAGCCATCGATGGCGGCGCGATGGCTGCACAAGGCACCCAGCAACAGTGGCCACAGCGGTGAGCCCGCGGCGCGGGCGCGAAGTGCCGGCAGGTACGGCAGCACAGTGGCCTCATTGAGCACGCTGGACAACCGCTTGGCCAAGGTCCAGTAACCCTCGTCCGAGGGCTGCAAATGCAGCGCCGCGATCGTGTTTTGCACCAGCGAAGTGGCCGCCATTTCCTCGCCGATTCCCGACAGGGCCATTGAGCGCACCAATGCCGCGCGTGCTGCCAGCGGCTTGTCGTTGATGCGGTCGGCCAGCAGCGGCAAAGCGCGCGAGCGCTGCTCAGCCTCGATCGGCAGCCCGGCGCGGCGCCAGGCCAGCACCAACAGCAGTTCGAGCAACAGTTCCTGACGCGCGTCGCCCAAGGCCTGCGCACATCGGATGGCCAGCGGCGCCCAGCGCTGCACGCTGCCGGCCAGGTTGCGCTGCGTCCAGCTTTCGCACAACGCGGCACACAGCTGCACAAATCGTCGCGGCTCGTGCGCAAGGGCATGGTCGAGCAGCGCGACGGCGTCCTCTTCGAGCGCCATTACCTGGTGCAGGCCGGCAGCGCAGGCCGGCGATTCGAAGTCCAGGCGGTGCAATGCAAGCACTGCGCCGATGGCGTGCAAACGTGCCGTGCGCAGCGCGTTGTCGAGCCCTTGCGCGACGCCCAACGCACGGGCGTGGGCGCGTGGCAGGTGCAACATGCGCAGGCGCCCGGCATCGGTAGTGCCGCTCAACAAGCCGGCGGCCAGCAGTTCGTCGACGCCGCGCTGCATGGCATCGGGCATCAGGCCCGCTGCGGCGGACAGTTCCGACACTTCGTCACGCGAAAAAGCACCGGCAAACACGGCTGCCGCCGCATAGGCCCGGCGCGTTGGCTCACTCAACAGCCGGGCGCTCCAGTCCAACGATGACTGCATGGACCGGTGGCGGGACTCCAAGTCCAGCGGGCCGTCGGCCAGCGGATGCAGGCCGCGCTCGACGTGATGGAGGATTTCCCCCGGCGTCATGCTCGCCGAGCGTGCAGCGGCCAACTCGATGGCCAGCGGCAAACCGTCCAGGCGGTGCAACAGCCGCACCACATCGCGCTGCCAGGAAGCGCTGTGCAGCTCGGCACCGGTGACGGTGCAGCGCATCAAGAACAGGACATACCCAGAACGCAGGCGCGCTTGCTCAGGCGAGTCGGCGATGTCCGGGATGGCCAGCGTCGGCACGGGCACCTCGATGGCCCCCGCATCCACCATCGGCGCGCGGCTGGTCACGATGAGTCGGCCCTGCATGACCCGGGGCAGGGCCGCCAGCAGGGCCGTCGCATCGGCAGCGGTGTCCAGATCGTCCAGCACCAGCAGCAGCGGCCGCGTTTTCACGGCGCGGGCCAGCACCTCCAGGTCGCTGCCTGCGTCGTAGGCGTTCAGGCCCAGGGCACGCACACAGGCTGCCGCAGCGGTGTCGTGTGGGCTCAAGTCTCCAAGACCAACCCAGACGACACCGTCTGGCAGCACCGCTTGCAAGCGCTGGGCAAGTTCACGGGCCAGCGCACTCTTGCCGACGCCGCCCATCCCGGTGAGGTTCCAGATGCCGCCGCGCTCGCTCATCTGCTGCACCAGCGCGTGGCTCAAAGGCTCGCGGCCGACGAGCACGTGCGCTGCTGTCAGGGAGCTGACGCGGCTCACCTGACTCACCCGGGCCGTGGCCGGCTCTGCCTGCGCCAGCAGCATGGATGCCTGCGCGGCCAGGCTGCACGTCTGGGCGGTGGGTTTGAGCCCGAGTTGCAGAGCCAGCTCGCGCCTGATCTTGTCGAAGCTGCGCAGCACGGCATGGCGGCGCCCGGCCGCCAGATCGAGCAGCATCAACTCGCGGTGCGCCGGCTCGTCGGTGGGCTCGAGCCGCAGCAGGTGATCCAGGTGGGCACGTAGCGTAGGTGTGTCGCCTTGCAAGCGCAAGCGCCGCACGGCCTCGCAGAGCAACGCAGATTGCGTGCGCCGCAAGCGCAAGCGGATGGTCTGCCCCGATGCGCCTAAATCAAGCTGCGGCATCCAGTCACCCGCGCACAGTGACAGCACCGTGTGCAGCGTGTCGTCGGGCAGCTCCGACAGCGTGCCCAGGCCTGCCCGTTCGATGTCATGAACGTCGCACCAGACCCTGTCGCTCAACAGCAGGCGGGACTGGCGAACCATCACCCACTCGTCGTCGCAGGACACCGTGCTCAACGCCTGACGTGCCAAGTGAACGGTGTGATAGAGGCGATTGCGGCCAGCCGCCAGGCTGGACTTCGGCCACAACATGTCGACGACCTCGTCGCGCGGCATGCCCTGTCGTGACGCACCGGCCAGGGCCAGCACGGCCTGCACGTGGTGGCGGCTTTCGCCCGCCGCCAATCGGGCCTCGGGCGTTGCTGCCTGAACGGGGTGGCGGGGAGCTAAGGTCAGCCCACCCAAGAGACGCAGCGCGGGAACGACACCCATCGGGAAGCTCTGAAGTGGCGGTAACTTGGACAGCGTCGGACTCCAGGTATGGCTAAAAAATCAACGGGCGCCTGCGGCCTGTTGATGACCGCAAAGGGCCGCTCGCTGGTTTGGAAATAGATGGGTAACTGCTTGGCAGTTGCCGGCGGCGCAATGAATGCTGCGCTGAATTGTGCTGCCGGCGTGCGGCCCACCAGTCGCCATAGCATCGCCGAAGAAACTGCTACGCGCAATCGATTGCAGCCCATGCGCATTGGCAACTTTGAGCGAACCGCTTAGCGCTCGGAATTTCATCACGCTGCAGCACGCGCAAGGGCTGCAAATACAGAGTGGGCAGGCGCAGCGCAGCGGGGGCTTGGGTCCGGCCTCGTCAGTGTAGCCAGCGACGTCGACGTGGCGCGGATGGCCTCGTGCTGGGCGGCACGCTGGCTTGGCAGGCAGTGGGCCGTGCGCGCGTCAGCATGCAACGCCTCGCGGCGATGCGCAATGTGCCAGCGCACGGGTGTGAGCCCCTGCCAACGCCCAGACCACGCTGGCCCCGATCCATCGCCACGAAGCAGGCCCTGCTCAAACGGATGCAAAGAAGTTTTCTTCAGGCAGGCTGGTTCGCACAGCGGCCAAGATCGTGAGAACAGCACCACGCACGAACCGGTTTTCGGCCCTTGCCTGGCACCGGCTCTGTCGCACGCTGTCGGCCCAGGCAACCAGGATTTTCGATGCGCCAACTTTTCGATCCGCTGTACGCGAAGCGCCTGTACGTCACCGACCTGGCCGTGCGGTTGGAAGCCATGGAGACGATCAAATCGACGGGCGCCCGCATCAACGCCACCGCTTACCGGCTGTTTGCACGGCGGCTGCACAAAGCATTGGCCGGCTACCCTGAAGCAGTGTTGGCACGCGAAGTGGGCGGCGGCCACAGCAGCGTGAGGGAAGCACTGGCAATGCGCCGCTTCGATGTGCATGGCTGTTTCGACGGCCCAGCCGCCACAGCAGCACAAAGCGTTTGCGACGCGCTGTTGTGGCGGCTGACACAGCCGGTACGCTGAAGCTTCACCGCGCCCGAGCATCAAGCATTGGCGATGCGGCTGCCTTGCCGCAGCAGCGCGCCGCTGCCCACGAGCTCATTTAGACAACACGAGCCAAACTCACGCAACGCCCTGCCGGGCTCGCCGATGCGCTGCCAGGTGCTGCGGCACAGCGGCGCAGTGTCGAACCAGTCGAGCACCTCGCGCTCGTCGGCCGACTGAACTTCCAGCAGGTGGTACTTCAGCAGCACCCGCACGGCGTGCCGCGCGTGACGCTCTGGCCGCGCTATGAAGCCGGCCAGCCGCTGGCGCGCTCGGCCCAGTGCGGCCCCTATGGCGCCGGGTTCACCGCCAAATACTGCGCCATGGCCCGGGACCACCCAGCGCGCGTCCAGCGATTCAATAAGGTCTAACGTCTGCGCCACGACATCGAAAGCCTGCGCACCGTCGAGCTCCGGAAAGACGACACCAAAGCCGTTCTCCCACAGTGCGTCGGCGCTGATCAGTACGCCCTGCTGCGCGTCGAACAGCATCACCGCGTGCGGGTCGTGTCCCGGCGCGGCCAGCACCTGCCAGCGGCGCGTGCCGACGGTCAACACGGAGCCGGGTTGCAACACGGCATCAGGCACGAAGCGTTCACAGGTCTGCCCGGTGGCGCGGTAGCTCAAGCGGCTTTCGTCCCACACCCGTGCGGCGGCCCAGTCGCCGGGCGGCATCACGATGCGGCAGCCGAAGTGGCGCTGCACGGCGGCATTGCCGCCGCAGTGGTCGCTGTGCAGGTGGGTGTTGATGACCTGGGTCAGCGGCCGGCCGTGCAGCGCCTGCTGCAGCAGCGCCACGGTTTGCTCTGCGTGCAGCGTGTGCCCGCTGTCGATCAGTACCGCGCCGGGCCCGTCTGCGCCGCTGTGCAACAGCACGTTGTTGCACGACAACCAGCCGCGCTCGAAGACCGTCAGGCCCTGCCAAGCAGCGCTCGAATCGCGCGTGTGTGCGGCTGTCGTCATGCGGTTTGTTGTGTGTCTTTAATTGATCGTCAACACGGGCTTGCTCGACCCTGCGGAGTGCGGAGTGCGGAGTGCGGAGTGCGGAGTGCGGCGTCGAAGCGGCGTTGCGCAGACGTCGGAGCAGTGTTGCACGGGGATGCTGGTGACAACTGAAAACTGATCGCTGCCGCTGGCAGCGCATCTGCGCGCCATGGCGCGGGTCCGCGTCGAGCACAGCTGCAGCGCAGCGCGAAACCTGGTACCGGCACGGCAGCAGCCCACTATCCTTGGTGACCTGGCGGCCCCGCCACCCTGCGATTGAGCGAGCCCGCGTGAATAAAGCCTTCGTCAAGGAACCCGATGATGCCGACGACGCGGACGACGACGGCCCGCCCGGCTTGCCGCCGCTGCCGGCCGGCAGCAAAAACTACCTCACGCCGCAGGGCTACCAGCGGCTGCGGCGCGAGCTGATGAACCTGCTCGACGACGAGCGCCCGAAGGTCGTGGAAACCGTCTCCTGGGCCGCCAAGAACGGCGACCGCAGCGAAAACGGCGACTACCTCTATGGCAAGAAACGCCTACGTGAAATCGACCGCCGCATCCGCTTCCTGAGCAAGCGGCTGGACATCGCAGAGGTTGCCGACCCCGGCCTGCACCAAGGCAGCGACCAGGTCTTCTTCGGCGCCACCGTGACCTACGCCAATGCTGCGCGTGAGCAGCGTACCGTGACCATCAAGGGCATCGATGAAGCCGACAGCCTGGCCGGTGAAGTCAGCTGGGTGTCGCCGATTGCGCGCGCGCTGATCAAGGCGCATGAAGGCGACGAGGTGACGCTGGTGACGCCGGGCGGTGTCGAGAAGCTGGAGATCGTCGCCGTGCGCTACCCCGACCTGAGCGCGCCGGATTCCGGCCCCGGTTTGCAGGCCTGAAACGCACCCCGGGCCAGGGCCTGCGCAGCGCGCTGCGGGCCCTTCAGTTGAAGCGGTAGCGCGAGACCTTCGCCACCACCCGCGATCGCCGCAGCGTGCGCAGCACGTCGGCCAGGTGCACGCGGTCGCGCACGCTGATCTGCAGGCGCAACTCGATGCTGTCGTCCACCGGTTCAGCGTCCATGTCCAGGTGCACTATGTCGGCTTCTGCGCTGCTGACGGCCGAGGCCAGCTGCGCCAGCACGCCTTTGCCGTTGCGCACCAGCACGTACAGGCTGGTGTCGAAGCTAAGGCTCAGGTCTTCGGCCCATTCGACGTGCATCCAGCGTTCGCTGTCGCGCTCGAACAGCCGCTTGCCGGTGGGGCACTCGGCGGTGTGCACCAGCAGGCCCTCGCCACGGCCGAGGTAGCCGACGATCTGATCGCCCGGAATCGGCCGGCAGCAGGTGGCCAGCTGTATCGAGTTGCCCTTGCTGCCGTCGATGAAGACCACGCCCTGCGCCGGCAGCGTGTCGTCGCTGCCATAGCGGCCCAGGCTCAGCGTCAAGGCATCGGGCCGCATGCCGCGCTCCAGCATCAACTGCGCAGCCCGCTTGGCCACGATGACGGCGATCTTGCGGCCCAGGCCGATGTCCACCAGCAGCTCGCCGCGGTGGCGGTTGCCGCTCCAGCGCGTGAGCTGATGCCACAGCGCCGCGGCGACGGTGTCGGCCGGCTCGGCAGACGGCAACTGCAGACCTTCCGCGCGCAGCGCCGGCGCCAGCATCTTCTCACCGCGCGCACGCGACTCCTCGGTCTCCATCGTCTTGAGGTAGTGGCGGATCTTGCTGCGCGCACGGCCGGTGCGCACCAGGCTCAGCCAGCCTGGGTTGGGGCGTGCACCGGGCGCGGTGATGATCTCGACGACGTCGCCGCTCTTGAGCTCGGTGCGCAGCGCGGCCGGCTCACCGTTGACCTTGGCCGCCACGGTGTGGTCACCGACATCGGAGTGAATCGCGTAGGCAAAGTCCACCGGCGTGGCGCCGCGCGGCAGTGCCAGGATCTTGCTGCGCGGCGTGAAGACGTAGACCGCATCGGGGTAGAGATCGATCTTTACGTGCTCCAGGAACTCAGCCGCGTCGCGCGTCTCGACCTGGATGTCGAGCAGGCTTTGCAGCCACATCGTGCTCAGGCGCTGCGCGTCGGGCATGCCCTTGCCGTTTTCTTTGCCGCCTTGTTTGCCGTTCCCGCCGTCCTTCTCGCCGACCTTGTACAGCCAGTGCGCAGCCACGCCAGCCTCGGCTACCGCGTGCATGGTGTCGGTGCGCATCTGGAATTCGACCGCCGTGCCAAGCGGGCTGACGAGCGTGGTGTGCAGGCTCTGGTAGCCGTTGGCCTTGGGTATCGCGATGTAGTCCTTGAAGCGGCCCGGCACCGGCTTGTACAGCTGGTGCAGCACACCCAACGCGACATAACAGTCATTCAGCGTGGGAACGACGATACGAAAACCGAAGATGTCCGAGACCTGCGCGAAGCCGGCGTGCTTCTCGCGCATCTTGCGGTAGATGCTGTAGATCGTTTTCTCGCGGCCGCTGACGTGGACCTTCAACTTCTGCGCCGTGAAACCTTTTTCGACTTCGCGCTGCACCCGCTCGACGATGTCGCGCCGGTGCCCGCGCGCGCGCTTGACGGCCTTGGCCAGCGCGCTGTGGCGCCATGGGTGCAGCAGCTCGAAGCACAGCTCCTGCAGCTCGCGGTACATCTGGTTCAAGCCCAGACGGTGGGCGATGGGCGCGTAGATCTCCAGCGTCTCGCGCGCGATGCGCATGCGCTTGTCAGGCGCCATGGCCTGCATCGTGCGCATGTTGTGCAGGCGGTCCGCGAGCTTGATCAGGATGACGCGCACGTCGCGCGCCATCGCCAGCAGCATCTTGCGAAAGCTTTCGGCCTGGCTCTCTTCGCGGGTGTTGAAGTGCAGCCTGTCCAGCTTGGTCAGGCCGTCGACCAGGTCGGCCGTGGGCGCGCCGAAGCGCTCGATCAGCTCCGCTTTGGTGACACCCTGATCCTCGATCGTGTCGTGCATCAGCGCGGCCATGATCGCGGTCGCGTCGAGCTTCCAGTCGGCGCACAGGCCAGCCACCGCAATCGGGTGCGTGATGTAGGGCTGGCCGCTGGCGCGGAACTGGCCCAGGTGCGCCTCATCGGCAAACTTGTAGGCCTCGCGTACCTGCTTCAGATCGGCTTTGCCGAGGTAGGACAGCTTGTCGGTCAGGGCGGCGAAGCTGGAGGCCTCGGCCATTGGATGGCTGTCCATGGCCGCCAGCGGCGCACGCTGCAGCCCCTGCAGCGCAGCAGGCAGAAGCTCAGCGGCCAGAGAACGCAATCCCATGGCCCGAATTTAGCGTGCTTTGTCTTGCGCGCAGCCATGCCGGGGCATAGCCTGCTGCGTCGCGATCGGCCATGAAAAAAGCGCCTGGTCGGGTTGACCGTGCGCTTGTTGTCAGGGGCCCATCACGGGCCGGGGCGGGGCTTCAGCCGGTGCTCAAACGGGCACTTTGCGCAGCATCTCCAGACCGATCTCACCAGCGGCGATTTCGCGCAGCGCCGTCACACCGGGCTTGTTCTTGGTTTCGATCTTCGGCGCGTGGCCTTGGCTCAGCATGCGGGCGCGGTAGGTGGCGGCCAACACGAGCTGAAAACGGTTGGGGATTTTTTCCAGGCAGTCTTCGACGGTGATGCGGGCCATGTGCGGTGCTTTCGGCTAGTTGAATTAGGCTGAGTGCTTCGTTTCAGACCAAACCCAGCGCTGCAAAGACCTGCGAGCGATTGCGAAGCTGGGCTGCGTACTTCAAACGTTGGCTGTGGACGACCGTCTTTAGGTCGAAAAGCGCGGTCTCGAAAAGACTGTTGATGATAACAAAGTCGAAGTGGCGGGCCTGAGACACCTCTGTTCGGGCGTTATGCAGTCGGTGCGCAATGACATCGGCCGGGTCTTCGCCACGGCGGTTCAGGCGCTGCGACAACTCGCCCCAGCCCGGCGGCAGGATGAAGATCAGCACCGCATGCGCAAACAGCGTCTTGATCTGCAACGCGCCCTGCCAATCGATTTCCAGCACCACGTCCTGGCCGCGGTTGAGCAGCTCTTCAATGGCTTTGCGGCTGGTGCCGTACAGGTGGCCGTGGACCTCGGCCCATTCGAAGAAGTCCCCATGATCGATTTTGGCGCGAAAGGCCGGCTCTTCGATGAACCAGTACTCGCGTCCGTCCACCTCTTGCCCACGCGGGCGGCGCGTGGTGTGCGATACCGACACCGCCAAACGCGAATCCAGCTCCAGCAGCGCCTTGACCAGGCTTGACTTTCCGGTGCCGCTGGGCGCCGCCACACAGAACAGGTTGCCGGGGGTTTCCATCACCCGACATCTTAAGTGCGGCCTGTTGTGGCCCGGGCTCGCGCACGGACCGCAGCAGGCCGCCACCGCGACTTACTTGCCGGCCAGGCGCATGGCGTTGGGCGCGGCATTGACAAGATAGGCGCTGTACTCGCCATGCTGGTTGCGCAGCTCGCAGCTCGCAGCTCGCAGCTCGCCAGCGCAGCGACGGCCTCGGCATGCACCTCGGCCCGCGTGCGGGTCGAGATGAAAGGCGCGCCTTGGCGGGCATTGGTTTCGCCGACCAGCACGTTGCCGTCGGCGCGGGCCTGCTTCAGCTCGGCCGTAACCGCGGCGCGAGTCATTTGCGACGCGGTGGCCGGCGGGCAGCCGTAAATCGCTTCCTGCGCCAGGGCGGCGCCGCTGGCGGCCAGGACCAGGGCCATGGCGGCGAACAGGGTGCAGGTCTTCAAGATCGTTTCCTTCGGAGCTGGTTGATTGAGGCGTTCGGGTAAAGCAGGTAAAGCAGGTAAAGCCGGTAATGCGGGCGATGCGGGCGATGCGGTGATGCCGGTAATGCGCTGGAAGCCGGTAGCGCCGGTAGCGCCGGTAGCGCCGGTAGTGCCTGTGGGGCCAGTTCTGCGCCAACCACGGAATGAATCCTGTAAGCCGGAACTGCGCCCACCGGACAGCCAGATGACAATTTCGTAATGCACCGCCAGCAGCGGAAATGCAACGATCGCGGCCTCCGAACTCCCGTCATCCAAGGCCCGCCATGCGCTTGGTCGTGGTCGAAGACGAAGCCAAGCTTTCGCAGTACCTGCACGAGGGGCTGACGGAAAACGACCACGTCGTGGACGTGGCTCGCGACGGCATCGAAGGCCGGCGCCTGGCCACCGGTGGCGAGTGCGACCTGATGCCGCTGGACCTGATGCTGCCCGGTGTCGACGGCGTCGACGGCGTCGGCATGCTGGCCGCGCTGCGCGCGCAAAGCCGCTACACGCCGGTGCTGATGCTGACGGCGCGCGACAAGGTCGAGGACCGCGTGCGCGGCCTGGAGCAGGGCGCGGACGATTACCTCGTCAAGCCGTTTGCATTTTCTGAGCTGCTGGCGCGCGTGGGTGCGCCGCCCGCGAGCTGCGCACGCCGCTGGCCACGCTGATGGGCCAGACGGAGCTGGCACTGTCGCGCGAGCGGCCGGCGGCCGAGCTGCGCGAGGTGCTGGCCTCGAACCCGGAGGAGCTGCAGCGCCTGTCGACCATGGTCAACGACATGCTGTTTCTGTCGCAGGCCGACCGTGGCGCGGTGGCCCGCCGCGGCCAACGCGTCAGCCTGGCGGCGTTGGCACAGCAGGTGGTCGAGTTTCATGAAGGCGCGCTCGAAGACGCCGAGTTGCGCGTGCTGGTCCAGGGCGATGCCCTTTTGCCCGTGGACGAATCGCTGTTCAAGCGCGCGGCGTCCAACCTGCTCTGCAACGCGACGCGCTCTGCCAGCCGGGGCAGCACGGTCGTCATCGGCATCGCACGGGAGTCCGACCGCCAGGTCCGCGTCGGGGTCCGCAACGAAGGACCGGCGATCGCCGAGCAAGCGCTGCCACGCCTGTTCGACCGGTTCTTCCGCGCCGACGAATCGCGTCGCTGCGATGAGGCGCAACCCCACCATGGGCTGGGCCTGGCGATCGCGGCGGCCATCGCGCGCATGCACGCCGGGCGCACGGTGGCGGAGTCGTCGGCTGGCGTCACGCGCGTCGGGCCCACGCTTGCGCCGACGTGATTGCACCGCGCGCCAGAACGCCGGCCCGACCGCGATGCTGGAGCTGCCGTGACCTCGACCGTTGCCGAAGATAACGTGGGCCCGGGTAGCCCGGGTAGCCCGGGTAGCCCGGGTGGCGCGGGTAGCGCGGGTAGCGCGGGTAGCGCGGGTAGCGCGGGTAGCGCGGGTAGCCCGGGTGGCGCGGGTAGCCCGGGTAGCCCGGGTAGCCCGGGTAGCCCGGGTAGCCCGGGTAGCGCGGGTAGCGCGGGTAGCCCGGGTAGCCCGGGTGGCCCGGGTGGCGCGGGTGCCGCGTGTGGTGTGGGTGGTGCTGGTAGCGCGGGTGGCGCGGCTGCCGCTGGTGCTGCAGTCGCTGCTGTCGCTGTGGTCGCTGTCGTGACCGGCGGCGCCCGCGGCATCGGGCTGGCGGTGGCGTGCTGGTTCCTGGCCCGCGGCTGGCCCGTTGCGTTGCTGGACATCGCGGCCCAGCAACTGCAGCTCAGCGCCGATGCGCTGGCTTTGCCCGAACGTGTGCTGAGGCTACCCACCGATGTTTCGCAACCCGCGCCAGTGGCCGCCGCGATGCAGGCCATGGTGGCGCGCTTCGGCCGCATCGACGCGCTGGTCGACAACGCCGGCGTGGCGGTCTTCAAGCCCATCCTGCAGACCACGTGGGACGACTGGGGCCAGGTGCTGGGCACCAACCTCGACGGCGCCTTTCTGTGTACCCGGGTCGCGGCGCCGTTGATGCTGCACACCGGCGGCGGCGCGGTCGTCAACATCGCATCGATCTTTGGCCTGCGCGCCAGCACACTGCGCGTGGCTTACTGCACCAGCAAGGCAGCGCTGATTCACCCGAGAAAGCAGCAAGCGGCGGAGCTGGGCAACGTCGGCAACCGCGTCAACGTGGTTGCACCCGGGCCGGTGGATACCGAGATGGCCAAGCTCGTGCACAGCGTGGCCATCCGTTTCGACACCTACGACGCGATACCGCTCAACCGCTACGGCACGCCTGAAGAGATTGCCGAGGTGGCGGGTTTTTTATGCAGCCCGGCTGCCAGCTACATCAACGGCCAGGTGCTGGCGGTGGATGGCGGCTTCGACGCCAGCGGCGTGGGC
This sequence comes from Rubrivivax sp., assembly GCA_026785885.1. Lineage (GTDB taxonomy): Bacteria > Pseudomonadota > Gammaproteobacteria > Burkholderiales > Burkholderiaceae_C > Rubrivivax. Next base: position 40,984 of record JAJAZC010000141.1, on the reverse strand, counting down.
TTGCCGACGCTGCGTCGTTCAAGTTAAGGCCGGCAGGTCGAACAGGCTGGTGGCCTGCAAGTCCAGCACCTCGCGGCCCGCGCTGTTGAAGAGCTGCCAACGCCAGCTCAGGATGCCGAGCGCAGCGCGCTGGCGTGATCGGCGCACGCCGGTCACGGTGGCCAGCAGGCGCAGCGAGTCACCGGGGCGCACCGGATGTGGCCAGCGGATGTGCTCGACACCGGGCGAAGCAAAAGACTCCGAGCCGGACAGCGCAACCTCGACGGCCAAGCGCATCGCAATCGAGCAAGTCTGCCAGCCACTGGCGATCAGCCCGCCGAAGCGGCCGGCCGCCGCGGCTTGCACATCGGTATGGAACCACTGCGGGTCCCAGGCGCGCGCGAACTGCAGCACCTCCGCTTCGGTCAGCGTGTAGGGCCCGGCTTCGATCTGCTGGCCCACGTGGAAGTCGGCAAATTTCATGGGCTGCACTTTAAGCGCGGCATGGGGCGCGGTGGTGCATCGCGGGCATAGAGCGCGAACACAGAGCCCGGGCTTAGACCGCGGCCATAAAGCGCGGTCGTCAAGCGCGGTCGTCAAGCGCGGTCATCAAGCGCGGTCATCAAGCGCGGCCATACCGCGCGGCGATGTGGCGGCACCCACAGCGCTGTTGCCGAGCGAGGCCGACCGGGCCTGCAGGCCGCCAACGGTGTTGTACAAACCGGGGTCTTTGCACCAGGGACCGCCCAGCCCTAAAAAGAGAAAGTCCGATGGACCTGGCCACCTTCCTCATCCAGTGCCTGAACGCGCTGCAATACGGGCTGCTGCTGTTCCTGGTGGCCTCGGGCCTGACGCTCATCTTCGGCATCATGGGCGTCATCAATCTGGCGCACGGCAGCTTCTACATGATCGGCGCCTACATGGCCTTTGCGCTGTCGCCGCTGGTGGCTTCTACCTTCGGCGGTGGCTTCTTCGCCGTGCTGGCGGTCGGTACCGTGCTGGCCATCGTGCTGGGCTATGTGCTCGAGTGGGTCTTCTACAGTTACCTGTACGAGCGTGAGCATTTGCAGCAGGTGCTGATGACGTACGGCCTCATCCTCGTGTTCGAAGAACTGCGCAGCCTGCTCGTGGGTGATGACGTGCACGGCGTGCCGGCACCGCCGCTGTTGGCTGGCACGCTCCCGCTGGGCGATGTGATGACGTATCCGGTGTACCGGCTGTTCATCTCGGGCGTGTGCATCGTGCTGGCGCTCGGCATGTACTTCGTCTTCACGCGCACGCGGCTCGGAATGATGATCCGCGCCGGCAGCACCAACCGTGAGATGGTGCAGAGCCTGGGCATCGACATTCAGTTTCTCTACCGCGTGGTGTTTGCCGCCGGTGTGGCGCTGGCTGCGTTGGCCGGCATGGTGGCCGCGCCGGTCAGCAGCGTGTACCCGGGCATGGGCAGCTCGGTGCTGATCATCTGCTTCGTGGTTGTCGTGATCGGCGGCATCGGCTCCATCCGCGGTGCGCTGGTGGCGGCGCTGTTGATCGGCTTTGTCGACACTTTCGGCAAGGTGCTGGTGCCGCAGGCGGCCGGCGTGCTGGTCTATGTGTTGATGGCCTTGATCCTGCTGTGGAAGCCGGACGGCCTGTTCAAAGCGGGATGACTTGTGAAGCTGCAACTGTCGTCCAAAGCGGTGTTCGTGATCGGCGCCTTCGCGCTGCTGGCGCTGTACCCGTTGGTGGGCGGCCGCTTCGGCATCGATCTGGTCACCAAAATCATGATCTTTGCGATCTTCGCGCTGAGCCTGGAGCTGCTGGTGGGCGGCACCGGCCTGGTGTGCTTCGGCCAGGCGGCGTTCTTCGGCATCGGTGCCTACACCGCTGTGCTGCTGTCGCCAAAGGACGGCGCGGCATCACTGGCCTGGCTGCTGCCGGCGGCGGTGCTGGCCGCGGCGCTGTACGCCCTGGCGGTGGGTGCGCTGTCGCTGCGCACCAAGGGCGTGTACTTCATCATGGTCACGCTGGCATTCGCACAGATGGCCTATTACGTCGTGCACGACACGCCCCTGGGCGGCGGCACCGACGGCATTTACCTCAACGTCAAGCCGACGCTGGGCCCGCTGCTCAACCTGCAGCAGCCGCTGGTGTTGTACGGCTTCACGCTGGCCACGCTGATCGCCGTCTTCGCGTTTTTGGCGCAACTGTCGCGCAGCCGCTTCGGCCGCGCGCTGGCCGGTATTCGCGTCAATGAGCAGCGTATGCGTGCCACCGGTTTTTCGACCTACCCGTACAAGTTGGCGGCCTTCACCATCAGCGGTGCGCTGGCGGGCCTGGCGGGCTTTCTGTTCGCCGTCAAGGATGCTTATGTGAACCCCGAGCTGATGAGCTGGCACATGAGCGGCGCGGTGCTGATCATGATCATCCTGGGCGGCATCGGCCACCTGCGCGGTGCGCTGGTCGGCGCTTTTGCGTTTGCGCTGCTGCAGGAGTTTTTCAAGTCCGAAGCGATCTTCGGCAGCTTCGCCCGGCATTGGCACTTGGGTCTGGGTCTGACCATCATCGCCAGCGTCGCGCTGCTGCCGCGTGGCCTGGTGGGGCTGCCGGCGCAGTGGAAACAGAGGCTGCTGGGGCGTGCTTCGCGGCGCGCTGAAGTGGGCAAGGGCGCAGAGGCAGCGCCATGAGCCCCCCCCAGCCGCACCAAAGGCGATACCCGAGTGCACAGCACGAAGGTTCTGCAGTGAGCACGGTCACTGGAGGCGATGTGCTGCTGCGCGGTATCGGCCTGACGCGCCGCTGGGGCGGGCTGACTGCGGTCAACCAGGTCACGCTGGACGTGCTGCGAGGCAGCGTGCATGCCGTCATCGGCACCAACGGCGCCGGCAAGTCGACGCTGATCAACCTGTTGTCGGGCGAGGTGCCGCCGTCAGAAGGCCAAGTCGAGCTGCTGGGCCAGGACGCCACGCACTGGACGCAGCCGCGCCGCGCGCGCGCAGGCCTGGGCCGCAGCTACCAGCGCAACACCATCTACCCGAGCTTCACGGTGCTGGAGAACTGCCGCCTGGCTGCGCAAGCGAGCACGCCTGGAGCCTGGCAGTGGTGGCAGGACGCGTCGCGATGCAAAGCCAGCCTGGACGCTGCGCACGCGGCCGCCGCGCGCGCCGGGCTGCTGGGCCTGCTGCAGCAGACCGCCGGGCTGTTGAGCCATGGCCAGAAGCGCCAACTGGAGATTGCGATGTGCCTGGCCACCGCGCCGCAGGTGCTGCTGCTGGACGAGCCACTGGCCGGCATGGGCGCCGAGGAAACCGACCGTATGTTGGCGCTGCTGTGGGAGCTCAAAACCGGCCACGCCATCCTGCTGGTGGAGCACGACATGGATGCGGTGTTTCGCGTGGCCGACGTCATCACGGTGATGGTCGACGGCGCGGTGCTCGCATCCGGCACACCCGATGCCGTGCGCAACAGCGCCGAGGTACAGGCCGCGTATCTGGGCGGGCACTGAGGATGGAGCCCCGACGCTCACTTCGCTCGCTGCCCCCCGAGGGGGCGCTCGAGAAATCGGCCACCACGGAACTGATCCTCGACGCACGCGCCATCCACGCCTGGTACGGCTCCAGCCACGTGCTGCACGGCGTCGATCTGGCCATCGCACGCGGCCAGACCGTGGGCCTCTTGGGCCGCAACGGCATGGGCAAGAGCACGCTGATCCGCACGCTGCTGGGTCATGTGGGCCAGCGCAGTGGCCAGATCCACCTGTTCGGTGCCGATCTGTCGCAGGCCCGGCCGCACGAGGTGGCACGCCGCGGTGTGGCCTACGTGCCCGAAGGCCGCGGTGTGTTCCCCACCTTAAGCGTGCGCGAGAACCTGGTGATGGCCGCCAGGCCTGCTGCACCTTCGGGCCGCGGCTGGACGCTGGCGCGCGTGCTGCAAACCTTTCCGCGCCTGGGTGAGCGCCTGCCCAACCTCGGCAGCCAGCTTTCAGGCGGTGAGCAGCAGATGCTGGCCATCGGCCGCGCGCTGATGACGCAGCCCGAGCTGATCATCCTGGACGAAGCCACCGAAGGCCTGGCGCCGCTGATCGTGGCCGAGATTTGGCGTGTGATTGCGCAGATCCGGCAGGACGGCATCGCCACGCTGATAGTCGACCGCGACTACCGCCGCGTGTTGGCCCACAGCGACCGTGCGCTGGTGCTGCAAAAAGGCCAGGTCGTGCTCAGTGGCGAAGCCAAGGCTTTGGCCGGCAGCGCCGAGTTGGCCGGCTACCTCGGCGTGTGATGCCAGCCCGGGCCGTCTGGGCGTGGCCGTCTGTTCATGGCCGTTATCGCGGCCGCGCCTTCACCCAACTTCAGGAAAGCGCCACACCATGATTCCACCCGGCTCGCTGCAAGGCCTGCGCGTCATCGACCTGTCCCGCGTGCTGGGTGGCCCGTACTGCACGCAAATTCTGGCTGACCACGGCGCCGATGTGCTCAAGATCGAGCCGCCTCAAGGCGATGAAACGCGTGGCTGGGGGCCGCCTTTCGACGCCCGGGGCACGGCCTCGTACTTCCACGGCCTGAACCGAAACAAGCGCGGCCGCACGATGGATTTCACCGAGCCCGCGGCACGCGCTGAACTGCTGCTGCTGCTGTCCGATGCCGACGTGCTGGTGGAGAACTTCAAGACCGGCACGCTGGAAAAATGGGGCCTGGGCTGGGACACTTTGTCGCAGCGTTTTCCGCGTTTGGTGCACTGCCGCGTCAGCGGCTTCGGAGCTGACGGCCCGCTGGGCGGCCTGCCGGGTTACGACGCCGCCATCCAGGCGCAGGTGGGGATCATGAGCATCAACGGCGAGCCTGCAGCCGATGGCGGCCAGCCGCTGCGCGTGGGGCTGCCGGTGGTGGACATGGTCACCGGCCTGAACGCTGCTTTGGGCGTGCTGATGGCGCTGCGCGAGCGTGACAGCAGCGGCCGCGGCCAGTTCGTCGAAGCCGCGCTGTACGACTGCGGCTTGTCGCTGCTGCACCCGCATGCAGCCAACCACCTGATGGACGGCCGCGTGCCGGGGCGATCGGGCAACGCGCACCCCAACATCGTGCCCTACGACACCTTTGCCACCGCCACCGAGCCGATCTTCCTGGCGGTGGGCAACGACCGCCAGTTCGCGACGCTGTGCCGCGTGCTCGGCGACGCAGCGCTGGCGCAGCACCCACAGTTCATCGACAACGGCCAGCGCTCGCTGCACCGTGCGCAATTGAAGCAGCGGCTGGAAGCGCTGCTGGCGCACCACGCCTGCCAGCCGCTGGCCGGCACGCTGGTCAACGCCGGTGTGCCGTGCGCGCCGATCCAGAACGTGGCGCAAGCGCTGGCCGCGCCGCACACCGCGCACCGCGGCATGGTGGTGGAGATTGCGCGCGATGCCGGTGAGCCCTACCGCGGCGTGGCATCGCCGATCAAGCTCAGCCGCACACCGGCCAGCTACCGGCTGCCGCCGCCTGACAAGGTGTGAATGAACCCGACATGACCGCTCGTCCCGCCAAGACACGCGCCCTCGGCGTTGCAAATGCTCGCCGTAGCCCGAGCTACGGCTGTGCTTTGCGCCAGGGCCGGGAGGCCCTGGCCTTTGCCAGGCACAAACAGTCTTCAGGACTGTTTGTGCCTGGGCTCGGCCTTGATGGCGCGCGTTTTGGCGACCCGCTCGGCCACGCCGGATTCATTCACACCTTGTGAGCTCTCGTCCTGATCGGCCGTCGTGGCACGGCGTTTGTTCAAAACGGCAGCGTGCTTTGCCGACTCGCTGCACGGCGCCCGCCTGCCACGCACTTTGGCTGCTGGGCGCTGAGCGCCGCGCCTGCCAGACTGCCTGCCGCCACAGCCGCCACAGCCGGCATCGACATTGAAGACACCGCATGACGAACTTGATAGAACCTGCGGCCACCACGCCCGCGCTGCGGGCCGACAGCCCCGCGCTGCACGGCACACCGCCGTTGGGCACGGCCACCACCGCGCAGCCGCTGCGCGACGCCATCACGCGCAGTCTGCGCACGCCCGAGCCCGAATTGCTGCCTGGCCTGATCGAACAAGCCCGCCTGGCGCCGGCCAGCGCAGCGCGTGTGCAGGCGCTGGCACTGCGGCTGGCGCGTGGCCTGCGCGAGCGTGCAAGCGCAAGCGGCCGTGCCGGCTTGGTGCAGGGCTTGCTGCAGGAGTTTGCGTTGTCGTCGCAGGAAGGCGTGGCGCTGATGTGCCTGGCCGAAGCGCTGCTGCGCATTCCGGATGCAGCTACACGCGACGCGTTGATCCGCGACAAGATCAGCCAGGGTGACTGGCGCCAGCACCTGGGCGCCAGCCCGTCGCTGTTTGTCAACGCCGCCACCTGGGGCTTGTTGATCACGGGCCAGCTGGTGGCCAAGCACAGCAATGCGGGTTTGTCGTCTGCGCTGCGCCGCATCGTCGGCCGCGGTGGCGAGCCCTTGATCCGCAAGGGCGTGGACATGGCCATGCGCATGATGGGCGAGCAATTCGTCACCGGCGAGACGATCGACCAGGCGCTGCACAACGCACGCCAGCGTGAGGCAGAAGGCTTCCGCTACAGCTACGACATGCTGGGCGAAGCGGCCTTGACGGCCGCCGATGCAGCACGCTACCTGCAGTCGTACCAGCGCGCCATCGACGCCATCGGCCGTGCCTCCGCCGGCCGCGGCATCTATGAGGGCCCGGGCATCTCGATCAAGCTGTCCGCGCTGCACCCGCGTTTTGCACGCGCGCAGGTCGGGCGCGTGAAGGCCGAGCTGACGCCGGTGCTGGCTGCACTGGCGCTGCAGGCCCGGCAGTACGACATCGGCCTGAACATCGACGCTGAAGAGGCTGACCGGCTGGAGCTGTCGCTCGACCTGCTGGAAGGCCTGGCCGCCGACCCGCGGCTGGCGGGCTGGAACGGCATCGGCTTTGTCATCCAGGCCTACGCCAAGCGCTGCCCCGCGGTGGTCGACCACCTCATCGACCTGGCGCGCCGCACGCAACGCCGGCTAATGGTGCGGCTGGTCAAAGGCGCCTACTGGGACAGTGAGATCAAGCGCGCGCAGCAAGACGGCTTGGCCGGCTACCCGGTCTACACGCGCAAGGCCTACACCGATGTGGCCTACATCGCCTGCGCCCGAAAATTGCTGGCCGCACCCGAGGCCGTCTACCCGCAGTTCGCAACGCATAACGCGCAGACGCTGGCGACGATTTATGAGCTGGCCGGGCCCGACTTTCATGCCGGGCAGTACGAATTCCAGTGCCTGCACGGCATGGGTGAGCCGCTGTACGAGCAGGTCGTCGGCAGCAGTGCCGACGGCAAACTGGATCGGCCCTGCCGCGTCTACGCGCCGGTGGGCAGCCACGACACGCTGCTGGCTTACCTGGTGCGGCGGCTGCTGGAAAACGGCGCCAACACCTCCTTCGTCAACCGCATTGCGAGTGACGCGGTGGCACTGTCGGACCTGGTCGAAGACCCTGTGCTGACCGCCCTGCGGCTGGCCGCGCAGGACGGGCGGCTGGGCGAGCCGCACCCGGCGATCCAGTTGCCGCAGGCCTTGTTCGGCGCGGCGCGCAGCAACTCCGCCGGGCTGGACCTGGCGGATGAACAACAACTGGCGCGGTTAGGCCCGCTGCTGGCGTCATCGCAGGCACGGCAGTGGCGCGCCGCACCGACGACCGTAAATCTGGATAGCGCCGACGCCGCTGAATCGCACGAGCTGCGCAACCCGGCCGATCCCGCTGACTGCGTCGGCCGGGTGCAGCATGCCCGCGCATGCGATGTGCAGGCCGCGCTGACCACCGCACAAGCCGCGCAGCCGGCCTGGGCCGCCACGGCACCGGCCGAGCGCGCAGCGCTGCTGGACGCTGCAGCGCGCCGGTTGCAGGACGACATCGAGCCCTTGAGCGCACTGCTGGTGCGCGAGGCCGGCAAGAGCTTCAGCAATGCCAGCGCCGAGGTCCGCGAGGCCATCGACTTCTTGCGCTTCTATGCGGCACAGGTGCACAGCAGCTTCGACGTTAGCTTGCACCTGGATTCGGGGTCGATGGCTTCAGTGCACCTGCCGCTGGGGCCGGTGGTTTCCCCACACCGGCCTGCGCGGCCGGTGGTCTGCCCACACCTGCCGCTAGGGCCGGTGGTCTGCCTACACCGGCCTCTAGGGCCGGTGGTCTGTATCAGCCCGTGGAACTTCCCGCTCGCCATCTTCACCGGCCAGGTCGCTGCAGCGCTGGCTTCTGGCAACGTGGTGCTGGCCAAGCCGGCCGAGCAGACGCCGCTGCTGGCAGCCGCCGCGGTGCAGGCGCTGCATGACGCCGGTGTGCCGCGCGGCGCATTGCAGCTGCTGCCCGGCACCGGCGCGGCGGTCGGCGCGGCGCTGGTGGCCGATGCGCGGGTGCAGGCGGTGATGTTCACCGGGTCCACCGCCGTCGCACGGCTGCTGCAGCAAACTCTGGCCGGCCGCCTGGGCGCGGGCGGCCAGCCGGTGCCGTTGATCGCCGAGACCGGCGGCCAAAACGCGATGGTCGTGGACTCCTCGGCCCTCACCGAGCAGGTGGTGCAGGACGTGCTGGTGTCGGCCTTCGACAGCGCGGGCCAGCGTTGCTCGGCGCTGCGCGTGCTGTGTGTGCAGCGCGAAGCGGCCGACGGCGTGCTGCGCATGCTGCGCGGCGCGATGCAGGAGCAGCGCATCGGCGATCCGCGCTCGTTGGACGTGGACGTCGGCCCGGTGATCGACGCACGGGCGCGCGACGGCATAACGGCCCACATAGAGGCCATGCGCCAGCGCGGCCGCGCGGTGTGGCAGCCGCTGGCAGCAGCGCTGCCCAGTCAAGGCAGCTTCGTCGTGCCGACCGTGATCGAGATCGAGCGTTTGGGCGAGCTCGAGCGCGAGGTCTTCGGCCCGGTGCTGCACGTGCTGCGCTTCGACCGCGAAGCACTGCCGGCGCTGGTCGAGCAGATCAACGCCACCGGCTACGCGCTGACCTGCGGCGTGCACACGCGCATCGACGAGACGGTGGTGCAGGTGGTGCAGGCAGTGCGCGCCGGCAACGTCTACGTCAACCGCAACGTCGTCGGTGCGGTCGTCGGCGTGCAGCCTTTCGGCGGTGAAGGGCTGTCGGGCACGGGCCCCAAGGCCGGCGGGCCGCTGTTGCTGTTGCGCCTGTTGGCCGCCGCGCCGGCCGATGCGGCACGGCGCGCGGTGGCCGGCTTTGGCGCGCCGGCCGTGGCGCCGGTGCGTGGCTTCGATCTGGCAGCGATGAATGCCGATGCCACGGCCGCGTGGGCCGCGTTCGAGGCCTGGGCCGGGGCACAAGGCGCTGCGCAAGCCGGCCTGGCAGCTGCGAACGAACACCACGCGCAGCAATCGCCCGTGCTCGGCTGGCGCGTGCTGGCCAGCGCCACCGGCGAAGCCAATCTCTATGCCGTGCAGCCGCGCGAGGCGGTGCTGTGCCTGGTCGACGGGGACGGGGCGGGCGCTGTCGATGCCGACGCTGTCGGCGCTGCGGCAGTTGCCGCTGTTGCCGCTGTTGCCGCTGTTGCCGACACTGCGGCAGGTGCCGCTGTTGCCAACGCTGCCAACGCTGCCGACGCTGCCGACGCTGCCGACGCTGCCGACACCGTCGCAAGGCCAGCCGACCCCGACCACACACGCCTGCTGCAACTCAGCGCCGCCCTCGCCCTTGGCGCACGCGTGGTGTGGCCAGCGACGGCACGTGGGCTGTTGCAGCGCCTGCCCGCCGCCGTGCAAAGCCGCATCACGCTGACGCACGACTGGCAGTCGCCCGGCGTGCATGTCGACGCCGTGCTGCACACCGGCTCGGACGCCGGCCTGCTGGCGCTGCAGGCCCTGCTGGCCAGACGCGCCGGTGCCATCGTCGGCGTGACGCGCTTCGCCGGGCGCCTGCTGTCGCCCGTGCCGCTGGTACTCGAGCGCTCGCTCAGCATCAACACCGCCGCTGCCGGTGGCAACGCGAGCCTGATGACGATGGTTTGAAGCGGTTGCGCTCACCGGAGCGTCGGTCACGCGCTCTTAGTCCACTGAATCACTGAAATCGGGTCGGTGTTGTCCGCGCAATACGGGTGCGCTGCGGCGTTGCGAATGCGCGCGGTGCCTACCTGAATCGCTGTGCTTCGCGCCTTGCATCCGCGCCCCACCGGGCGGCACACCCAGCGTGGTGATCCCGCACGGCGCATCGGTGCGGCTGGGCAACCAGCCTGCGCTGGGAAACATCGACGCCATCGCGGTCGTCGGAGCCGGGCGCCTGGTGATTCTCGGCAGCGGCCAGATCCTCGTGGCAACTCTGCCCTGACGGCTTGGGCGGGAGGTTGTGGGGTCCGGCCGAGACAGCCGGGCAGCCCGACGGACCGAGTGACTTGCCTGCGACATCAGCAGCCCCAGCGGGAGCCAGGCCCGCTGAGCCGGCTGCGCCCGCGTGCGGTGGGATCGTCGTTTGCTATCTACCCGAAGCGGCTGCTGGATTCGGCGCCTTTTGCAAGCTGGAGCCGGCCTGTGCAAGGCCGGCCATCCAGAGTCATCAACCCCACGGAGCAAGCACCATGTCTGACATCTCGAACCTGTCCGATCTGTACATCGACGAACTCAAGGATCTCTGGTCGGCCAACGACCAGATGGCGCGAGCGCTGAAAAAGATCGCTCCGCAAGCCACCAACAAGAAGCTGAAGCAGATGTTGGAAGAGTCGCAAAAAGGCATTGCGGATCACACCAACCTGCTTAAGGCGCTGATTGCCAACCAGGACGATGAAGTCGCCAAAGCACATTGCAAAGGCATGGAAGGCCTGACTGCCGAGGCCATCAAGCACACCATCGAAGACGGGCCCGACAAAGGGCCGGTGCTCGACGCCGCGATCATTGCCCAGTACCAGCGCATGACGCACTACGGCCTCACCGGCTTTGGCACGGTGGCTGCGTTTTCAAAGGCCTTGAAGCTGGACGATGACAACCGGCAACTCCGGGAAGCCGTGAAGGCCATGTACAAGTCGGACGAGCTGATGACGGAGCTGGCCGAAGCCGCCGTCAACAAGGAAGCGGCTGACCTGTAAAGCCGAAGCAGCCCGCTCGAATTGGCGGCCGAGTCCCGGCCGCCATTTCGTTTCATGCCGCCCGCGGCAACTGTTGCGCTGTCAGCCGAGCCCCATGATTGCCGCCATCATTCCCGCCCACGATGAAGCCGACCACATCGGCGCCTGCTTGCAATCTCTGCGAGTCGCTTCGCGAAGCGGGCGGTTGAAAGGCGAGACCGTGCTGGTTGTCGTGGTGGCCGATGACTGCAGCGACACCACGGCCACGCTGGCCAGCCAGGCAGGCGCATCGGTGTTGTCGATTCAAGCGCGCAACGTCGGCACCGCGCGCGGGCTCGGGGCGCAATTCGCGCTCTGTGCCGGCGCGCGCTGGCTGGCCTTCACCGATGCCGACAGCGTGGTCGGTGAGGATTGGCTGGCCGATCAACTGGCGCTCGAGAGCGATGCCGTCTGCGGCACGGTGGCCGTGCGTCACTGGGGCAATTACGGCGCGCGAATGCAGCAGCATTTCGAGCGCGCCTACACCGACGCCGACGGCCACGAGCACATCCACGGCGCCAACCTCGGCGTCAGCGCCAGTGCTTATCTGCGCGCCGGGGGCTTCAAACCGTTGGCAAGCAGCGAAGATGTCGCGCTGGTCGAGGCGCTGCGCAAGGTCGGCGCGCGGATCGCGTGGTCGGCCCGGCCGCGCGTTGAAACGAGTGCCCGCCGCGCCTTCCGTGCGCCGCGCGGCTTCGGCGCCACGCTGCTGCGCGTCCACCAAGAGATGCAGCACACCGGCACAGACACGTCGGCATGAAAGTCGAGTGTGGCGAGTGTGGCGAGGCTGACGTGCTGTCCGGGTTGCAGCGCCTGTCGGCCACGCTGCACGGGCTGGATGGGCAAGGCAGCGCCGCAGGCTGGATGCGGGCGCTGGTCGACGGCGGGCTGGAGCCGCTGCCGCTGCCGGCCGGTGGGCAGACCTTGCAGCGTTGGCAAGCGCTGGCCGCCGTGGCTGCACACGACCTGTCGCTGGCCAAACTGTATGAAGGCCATACCGACGCTCTGGCCATCCTCGCCGAGCTGTCGCAGCCGGAGTTGGCATCACCGTTATCGATCTGGGGCGTTTGGGCCGCCGAGGCAGCCGGTGTACGTGTGCTGATCGAGCCGGCCACTTCCGAAAGCACCCGGCTAGGCGCCGGGCAGATCCGCCTGCGCGGTTTGAAGCGGTGGTGCTCCGGTGCGGCCTTTGTCAGCCACGGCTTGTTGACAGCCTGGCACACCGACGGTCGCGGCCCGCAGCTGGTCGCGGTGGCTATGCGCCAGCCGGGTGTGGCCGTGTCCACCGAGGCGTGGCAGGCCGTCGGCATGGCCGGTAGTGCCAGCGTGGACGTCGACTTCAATGGCGCCCGGGCCCGGTTGGTGGGTCGTCCCGGCCAGTACCTCAGCCGGCCTGGCTTCTGGCAAGGTGGTGCGGGCATTGCCGCCTGCTGGCATGGCGGTGCCACGCTGCTCGCTGCGGCGTTGCAGCGGGCGGTGGCCACGGGCCGTGCGCGATCGGGCGCGCCGTCGCTTTCGCCGCCGCCGCATGCGTTCATGGAAGCCGCGCTGGGCCGCGTAGACACGGAGCTGTCGGCGACCGCAGCGCTGTTGCGCGAAGCCGCGCGCTGGATCGACGCGCACCCGCAGGCCGACGCCAGTACGGTGGCGTTGCGCTTGCGGCTGCGCGCCGAGTGCGCAGCCAAGACCGTGCTCGACGTCACCGGCACGGCGCTGGGCGCGACGCCGTTTTGCCGCGACGCGCGCTTTGCCCGCAGGGCGGCCGATCTGCCGGTGTTCATCCGCCAAAGCCATGGCGAGCGGGACTTCGCCGCTCTGGGTGAACGGGTGGCTGCAGACGCGACGGCGGCAACAGCTGGATGGGCGCTGTGAACCGATCGATTCGCGCCGAAGGCACGTCCGAGGCGGCCTGGCGACCCTGGTTGCGATTGCAGCCCTTTGTGCAGCAATCGCTGGGCTCTTTGATGTCCGGGGCCCGGCGCCTGGTGGTGGTGGCACCGCATCCGGATGACGAAGTGCTTGGTTGCGGCGGCTTGCTCGCCATGCAGGCCGAGCAAGCAGCACCGACACTCGTCGTGGGCGTGACCGACGGCGAAAAAAGCCATGGCGATGAGGCCGGTTTCGATCAACGCGCATTGGCTGCACAGCGCGCAGCCGAGCGTCTGGAAGGCGCGCGCCAACTCGGTTTGAGCGGCGCCACCGTGGTGACGCTGAAGCTGCCGGATGCCGCGCTTGCGGCCCACATCGATGACCTGGTGGCGCGGCTCGAATCGATGCTGCAACCGACGGATCTGGTGGTCAGCACATGGCGGCACGACGGCCACCCCGACCATGACGCCTGCGGCTTGGCCGCGGCGCGTGCCAGCAAGCGGGTCGGCTGTCGGCACCTCGAAGCACCGGTGTGGCTGTGGAACTGGGCCCGCCCCGGTGACTCTTTCGTGCCCTGGCACCGGATGGTCGCGCTGCCTCTGAGCGCGCGCGCGCTGGCCGCCAAACACCATGCGCTGCAAGCCCACGCCAGCCAGTTGGTGCCGCGCAGCGCATGGGTCGGCCCCGTGCTAGGCCTGGAGATACGGGCCTGCGCCGCCCGACCGTGCGAATACTTTTTTCAGCACGAGCCCTGATGTTGCACACCCCCTCGCACTTCGACGCCATGTACTCGGGCACCGACGACCCCTGGCACTTGCGGACACGTTGGTACGAGCAGCGCAAGAGGGCGTTGACGCTGGCCTGTCTGCCCGCGGCCCGTTTTGCCAGCGCCTACGAGCCCGGCTGTGCCGGTGGTGAGCTGTCGCTGGCGCTGGCGAGTCGGTGCGACCGGCTGTTGATCTCCGACGCTTCGGTAAATGCGCTCGCGGTGGCGCGACAGCGCACTGCCGGCTTCGCGCATGTCCAGGCTTGCCTGGCGCAACTACCGCATGGGTGGCCCGATCAGCGCTTCGATCTGATTGTGCTCAGTGAGGTGGCCTACTATCTCGACGCTGCATCGCTCGATCAGCTGGCCGAGCGCATGAGCGATTCGCTGTTGCCGCAAGGCACTCTGCTGGCGTGCCACTGGCGTGCGCCGATTGCGGGCTGCGCCATGACCGGGGACGACGTTCATCGGCGCTTGGCGCACGGTCTGTCGATGACCGCCTTGTGCAGCTATCGCGACGACGACCTTCGGCTCGACGTGTGGTCGCACGGTTCGCAGTCGGTGGCCGAGCGCGAGGGTTTCAAGACGCCTGGCAAGCTCTAAGCCTGACTCACCGCGCGACGTGGTAGCTTGCCCCGGTAAAAAGGGCACTGCCCAACAAGGTTCAACCGATGCCGTTTCAGCTTCCGTTTTTTCAGGCCGGGGTACGCAACACCCGATGGTGGGGCTGGGCATGGCCCGGCGCCGCGCGCCAAACCAGGGCCGAAGACGAGCCGCTGCGGGCTGAACTGTTCAGCGCCGATCAGTTGGCAGCCCACGGCGCGCGGCTGGCGCAGACGCATGTCCTGAGCGATGGGCCGTTGCCCGACCGGCTGCTGGCCCGTCTGGCAGCCAATGAGCGCGTGCTGGTCGACTTCGGCTTGCAGTTGACGACCACGGCCGACGCCGATCACCGCTTAACGCCGGCCGCCGAATGGCTGCTGGACAACTTCTACCTGATCGAAGAAGAGATCCGCACGGCGCGGCGCCATTTGCCGCGCGGCTACAGCCGCAAGTTGCCGCGGCTGGCGCTCGATCCGGTCAACGGCATCGGCGCCGGCCTGCCCCGCGTTTACGACCTGGCGCTACAGGCCGTGGCGCATGGCGACGGACAGCTCGGCCGTGGGCCGTTGAGCCGTTATGTCGCGGCCTATCAGTCCGACCAGCCGCTGCTGCTGGGCGAGTTGTGGGCGATCCCGATCATGTTGCGGCTGGCCTTGATCGAAAACCTGCGGCGTGTCGCGGCGCGCGTGGCCATCGCCCATGTGCAGCGTGAAACCGCCGGGAATTGGGCAGACAACCTGATCACGGTGGCCGAGACCGCGCCCAGCGAGTTGATCCTGGTCATTGCCGACATGGTTCGGTCCAAGCCGTCGCTGACCAACGCCTTCGTCGCCGAATTTGCGCGTCGCCTGCAGCGGCAGGGTGCTGCGCTGGCGTTGCCGCTGGCGTGGATGGCACAACGCCTGGGCGAGTCGGGCGAGACCATCGAGCAGCTGGTGCAAGCGGAAGCCCAGCAGCAGGCGGCCAACCAGGTGTCGGTGAGCAACAGCATCGGCAGCCTGCGCTTGCTCAATGGCCTGGACTGGCGCGAGTTCGTCCGCTCGCTCAGCAGCGTAGAGCAGACGCTGGCGCATGACCCGAGCGGCGTCTACGTGCGCATGGACTTCGGCACCCGCGACCGCTACTGCCACGCCGTCGAGGAGATGGCCAGACAAGGCACGCTGTCCGAGACCGACGTGGCGCGCCAGGCCGTCGCACTGGCTGCTACGGCCGCTGCCCAGGCGCCGCAGGACAGCCGGCGCAGCCACGTCGGTTTTCACCTGATCGGCCGTGGGCGTGCGGCGCTGGAAAAGGCGGCCGGCGTGCGCCACGGCTTCAAGCGCGCGCTGCGGCTGAAGACCGGAGCGCGGCCTTTGCCGGCCTACGCTGGCGCCATCGTACTGACGACGCTGGCGGGGGCGGCCGGGCCGCTGCTGGCGGTGCGCCTGCAGACCCAGTGGCCCTGGTGGGCCGAGCTGGCGTTCGGCCTTGTGCTGCTGCTGGCTGCCAGCCAGCTGGCGGTGTCGTTCGTCAACTGGCTGGCCAGCGCGCTGGTGCAGCCGCGGGCCTTGCCGCGCATGGACTACACGCGCGGCATCGCGCCACACGCGTGCACGCTGGTGGTGGTGCCGACGATGCTGGGCAGTGCGGCGGGGGTCGAAGCGCTGATCGAAGCGCTGGAGGTGCGTTTTCTCGGCAACCGCGACCCGCATCTGCACTTCGGCTTGCTCACCGACTTTCACGACGCGGCCCAGGAACACCTGCCGGCCGACGCGGCGCTGGTCGAACAGGCAGCAGCCGGCATAGCCGCACTGAACGCAAAGTACCGGCTCGATCACGGGGGCACGCCGACCGATGCGTTTTTCCTGTTCCATCGGCCGCGGCGCTGGAACGCACGTGAACGGGTGTGGATGGGCTACGAGCGCAAGCGCGGCAAGCTCGGCGACCTGAATGCACTGCTGCGCGGCACGGCTGATCCGGCGGCGCAAGCGCGCTTTGCGCGCCTCGTCGGCAACACGCAGGCGCTGGCTGGCGTGCGCTACGTCATCACACTGGACACCGACACCCAGCTGCCGCGCGACTCTGCCCGGCTGCTGGTGGCCACCATGGCCCACCCGCTGAACCGGCCGCGCTTCGGCAGCGGCTTGCGCCAGGGCATCGTAGTCGACGGGTACGGCATCCTGCAGCCGCGTGTCGGCCCCAGCCTGCCCAGCACCACGCGCTCGGGCTATGCGCGCCTGTACGGCGGCGAGCCGGGTATCGACCCGTACACCCGCGCGGTGTCCGACGTCTACCAGGACCTGTTCGCCGAGGGCTCCTTCATCGGCAAGGGCATCTACGACGTCGACGCTTTCGAAGGCGCGCTGGCCGGGCGCCTGCCCGAGAACCGCATCCTCAGCCACGACCTGCTGGAGGGCTGCTACGCCCGATCGGGCCTGATCAGCGACGTGCAGCTGCTCGAAGATGCGCCGATGCGCTACAGCGACGACGTGGCGCGCCGCTACCGCTGGCTGCGGGGCGACTGGCAGTTGCTGGGCTGGCTGCGCCCGCGCCTGCGCATGCTGCCGGGCGCGCCGCGCAATCCGCTGTCGGCACTGTCTCGCGCCAAGATCATGGACAACCTGCGGCGCAGCCTGGTGCCGGCGGCGCTGGTGGTGGTGCTGCTGGTGGGCTGGGCGCTGCTGCCGGACCCGGGCTTGTGGACCTTGTTCGCGCTGGCCATCGTGGCGCTGGTGCCGCTTTTATCGCAGGGTGTCGACGAGGTGCGGCGCCGCCTGCTGCGATTGGGGCTGGAGCAGCACAGCGCTGCAGCACCGACGCGCCGCGATGCGCTGAAGTTGCCCATGCAGCTACTGCACACGTTGGCCTGCCTGCCGCATGAAGCCGCCTACAGCGTCGCGGCCATCGGGCGCACGTCGTGGCGCGTGCTGCTGTCCAAGCGCCGGTTGCTCGAATGGCGGCCTTCGGCCGACGTGTCCAAACTTACGCTGCCGGGGACGCTGCTCGACCTGCTGCACAACGTGCGCACGATGGCCATCGGCCCTTTGCTGGCCGTGGCCTGCACGGCGGGCTTGCTGTGGACGCGGCCGACTGCGTTGCCGGCTGCCTTACCGCTTTTGCTGCTGTGGCTTTCGTCGCCCGTGCTCGTGTGGTGGATCGACCGCCCGTTGCAGCGCAAGCGGCCGAAGGTCACACCGGCACAGCGCGTCTTTCTGCGCCGGCTGGCGCGCCGCACGTGGGCCTTTTTCGACGCCCATGTCGTCGCGCGCGACAACCACCTGCCGCCCGACAACGTGCAGGAGCATCCCGTGGCGCGCGTGGCGCACCGCACGTCGCCGACCAACATGGGTTTCGCGCTGCTGGCGGGTCTGACGGCGCGCCACTTCGGCTACATCACCGGCGGCCAGTTGTTGGTGCGGCTGGAAGCGGCGCTGTCGTCGATGGAGCGGCTGGAGCGCCACCGCGGGCACTTCTTCAACTGGTACGACACCCAGTCGCTGCAACCGCTGCGGCCGCGCTATGTCAGCACCGTCGACAGCGGCAACCTGGCCGGTCATCTGCTCACGCTGCGCGCCGGCCTGCTGGTGTTGGCCGACGAACCGGTGCTGACCAGCCACTGGTTGACCGGCGTGCAGGATAGCTTCGGCGTGCTGGTCGAGTCGTGCGAAGCGAGTGCCCGGGGTGAGCGTGGCAAAGACGGCGGTCGCGACGGCGGACGGGACGGCGCACGCGACGGCGAATGGCCAGCCGTTCTGGCGCCATTCGGGCGATTGCTGGCCGACTGCAGCGACAGCGCGCCGGTGAATGTGCAGGACTGGCGAACGCTGCTGGAGGCCCTGGACGGCGCCGCGGCGGTCATCTTCACGGCACTGAGCCAGCCGGCAGCCAGCACGGCTGCGCTGGCTGACGCCGATGCGAATCAGGCGGACGTGGACGCCGACAGGGCCGCATACGCCGAGTGCCTGTACTGGGCTCAACAGCTGGCCGAGCACTGCCGTGCCGGCGTCGATGAGCTGCAGGTCTTGCTGCCAGCCGCCGCGGCGGGCCAGGGCGCGTTGGCCGGCGTGCCCAGCCTGCGGCAGCTGGCCGATCTGCACCTGGCGGGCGAAGGGCGGGTCGACGGGACGGCCGACTTGACGGCTGACGGGCAGGCCGACCCCGCCGATGACCGCAGGGCCGCCGCGCGCGCTGCTGCACGGGGCCGGCTGCTGTCGATTGCTACTCTGGCCAACCGCGCCGGGGCGATGGCCGAGATGGAGCAGGCGTTCCTGTACGACGAGTCACGCCACCTGATGACGATTGGCTACAACGTCGACGAGCGCCGTATCGACACCGGCTCCTACGACCTGCTGGCCTCGGAAGCGCGGCTCGGTGTCTACGTGGCGATAGCACAGGGGCAGCTGCCGCAAGAGAGCTGGTTTGCGCTCGGCCGCCTGCTCACATCGGCCGCCGGTGAGCCGGTGCTGCTGTCATGGAGCGGCTCGATGTTCGAGTACCTGATGCCGATGCTGGTGATGCCTAGCCTCGAGAACACGCTGCTCGATCAAACCTGCCAGGCGGCCGTGCAGCGGCAGATCGAATACGGCGCCCAGCGCGGCGTGCCTTGGGGTGTTTCCGAGTCGGGCTACAACGCCACCGACGCGGCCTTGAACTACCAGTACCGCGCCTTCGGCGTGCCCGGCCTGGGTCTGAAGCGCGGCCTCGGTGAAGACCTGGTGGTGGCGCCCTACGCGTCGATGATGGCGTTGATGGTGGCGCCCGAGCAGGCGTGCCAGAACCTGCAGCGGCTGGCCGGCCTGGGCGCTGCGGGGCGCTACGGTCTGTACGAGGCCATCGACTACACGACGTCCCGCCTGCCGCGCGGCCAGAGCAAGGCCGTGGTGCGTTCTTTCATGGCCCACCACCAGGGCATGGGCCTGCTGGGGCTGGCGCACCTGCTGCTGCAGCGCCCGCTGCAAAAACACTTCGAAGCCGACCCGCGCCTGCAGGCCACGCTGCTGCTGCTGCAGGAGCGCGTGCCTAGCGTGGCCGTGTTTCAGCCGCACATCGACGAGCGGGCCGGCAGGCGGCCTGAAGTCGACGTCGACGAGGCATCGATCCGCGTCATCCAAAACCCCAACACGCTGACGCCGGAAGTCCAGCTGTTGTCCAACGGCCGCTACCACGTGATGCTCACGCAAGCCGGCGGCGGCTACAGCCGCCGCACCGACATGGCTTTGACGCGCTGGCAAGAGGACACCACGCGCGACGCCAGCGGCAGCTTTTGCTATCTGCGCGACGTTGCCAGCGGCCAGGTCTGGTCGACAGCGCACCAACCCACGCGTGCCAAGGCCGACCACTACGAAGCCATCTTCTCTGCCGGCCGGGCCGAGTTCAGGCGCCGTGATCACGGCATCGACACCCACACCGAGATCGTCGTCTCACCCGAGGACGACATCGAACTGCGCCGCCTGCGCATCACCAACAACAGCCGCACCCGGCGCAAGATCGAGGTCACGAGCTACGCCGAGGTGGTGCTGGCCAACGCCACGGCCGATGTCCTGCACCCGGCCTTCAGCAAGCTCTTCGTGCAGACCGAGATCCTGGCCAAACCCGCTGCCGTGCTGTGCACGCGGCGGCCGCGGTCACCACAGGACGCCACACCGTGGATGTTTCAGCTGATGGCGGTGCACGGCGTGCGGGTTTCCGGCAGCCGCGATGCCCACGTCGGCAAGATCACGCACGAGACCGATCGTGCGCGCTTCATCGGCCGTGGCAACGATGCGCAGTCACCCCTGGCCATGGCTCTGGCACCGACACACGCACCGGCTGCGGCCGGGCCGTTGTCCAACACCGCGGGGTCGGTGCTGGACCCGGTGGCGGCCAGTCGCTGCGTCATCACGCTGGAACCCGACCAGACGGTGATCGTGGACATCGTCTACGGCATCACCGACAGCCGCGCCGCCTGCGTGGCGCTGGTCGAGAAGTACCAGGACCGACGCATCGCCGACCGTGTCTTCGAGCTGGCCTGGACACATGCCCAGGTGGTGCTGCGCCAGCTCAACGCGAGCGAGGCCGATGCCCAGCTCTACGGGCGCCTGGCCAGCGCCGTGATCTACGCCCATGCCGGGCTGCGCGCCGAGCCGGACGTGATGCTGCGCAACCGCCGTGGCCAGTCGGGCCTGTGGGGTTACGGCATCTCGGGCGATCTGCCGATCGTGCTGCTGCAGATCAGCAGCTTCACCAACCTGGAGCTGGTGCGCCAGCTCGTGCAGGCCCACGCCTGGTGGCGTCTCAAGGGCCTGGCCGTGGACTTGGTGATCTGGAACGAAGAGCGCGACATTTACCGCCAGCGCCTGCAGGAGCAGATCCTGGGCTTGATCGGCGCCGGCCTGGCGGCCCAGGCGATCGACCGGCCGGGCGGCATCTTCGTGCGCCACGTCGATCAGATCGCGCAGGAAGACCGCGTGCTGCTGCAGTCGGTGGCGCGCGCGGTGTTCAGCGACAGCCGCGGCAGCCTGGCCGAGCAGATCAATCGCCGCCAGGCCCGCGAGCGGCGGGGCGCGGCGTCGGCGGCGCCCCGCGCGGCTGACTGGGCGTTGGATCGCACGGCTGAGCGTCTGTCTGAGCGGTCGTCCGATCGCTCGTCCGATCGGAACAGCGATCGCCGCATGCCGGCGTTGCTGCCCAGCCAGCCGCGCCATCCGGATGGACCGGCAGCCCGCCTGCCGGCAGCCAGGCCGCCCGCTGCGCTGGCGCTGCACAACGGCATTGGCGGGTTTTCAGCGGACGGCCGTGAATACGTCATCGCACCACCGGTCGGCGTGCGGCCGCCGGCGCCCTGGTGCAACGTGCTGGCCAACCCACGCTTCGGCAGCGTGCTGTCCGAAGCCGGCAGTGCCTACACCTGGTGCGAAAACGCCCACGAGCTGCGCCTGACGCCGTGGCACAACGACCCGCTGAGCGATGGCGGCGGTGAGGTCTTCTACCTGCGCGACGAGGACAGCGGCGAAGTCTGGTCGCCGACCTCGCTGCCGGGCCCGGCACTCGGCACATCGGCAGAGCAACACACCACCCGCCACGGCTTCGGCTACAGCGTCTTCGAACACACCGCCAGCGGCATCCGCTGCGAGCTGAAAGTCTTCGTGGCGCTGGACGCCGCGGTGAAGTTCTCGGTGCTGCGCATCCGCAACGAGTCCGGCCGCCCGCGCCGCCTGACGGCCACCGGCTATGTCGAATGGGTGCTGGGCGATCTGCGCGCCAAGTCGGCACCGCACATCGTCACCGAGCTGGCGCCCGACGGACTCGCACTCTATGCACGCAACCCGTACAGCACCGACTACGGCGACTGGATCGGCTTCTTCGATGCCGGCCAGGCGCAGCGCGAAGGCCGCAGCTTCACCGGCGACCGCGCCGAGTTCATCGGCCGCAATGGCTCGATGCGGCAGCCTGCGGCTTTGCTGCGCGTGGGCCTGTCCGGACGCGTCGGCGCCGGGCTCGACCCGTGTGCTGCCATCCAGCTGCCGCTGTACTTGTTGAGCGGCGAAACCAGCGAGCTTGTGTTTCGCCTGGGCATGGGGCGCAGCCCCGATGAGGCCAACGAGCTGGTGCAGCGTTTTCGCAGCAACAAGGCGGCCGAACAGGTGCTCGATGCCGTGCAGCAGCACTGGCAGTCGACGCTCGGCGCCGTGCAGGTCCGCACGCCGGACCCGGCGCTCGACGTGCTGGCCAATGGCTGGCTGCTCTACCAGACGATTGCCTGCCGCATGTGGGCGCGCAGCGGCTTTTATCAGTCGGGCGGGGCATTCGGCTTTCGCGATCAGTTGCAGGATTCGATGGCCCTGGTGCACGCGAGCCCGGCCATGTTTCGCCAGCAGCTGCTGTTGTGCGCCAGCCGCCAGTTCGCCGAAGGCGATGTGCAGCACTGGTGGCATCCGCCGCAGGGGCGTGGCGTGCGCACGCGCATCTCCGACGATTACCTGTGGCTGCCGCTTGCGCTGGCGCGCTATGTTCAGACCACCGGCGACACCGGCCTGCTCGACGAGGCAGTGCCGTTTCTCGAAGGCCGCGCGGTAAATCCGCATGACGAGTCGTACTACGACATGCCGGCGCAATCGCGCGAATCGGCCAGCCTGTACGAACACGCCAAACGCGCGCTGCTGCATGGGCTGCGCTTCGGGCCGCATGGCCTGCCGCTGATGGGCAGCGGCGACTGGAACGACGGCATGAACCTGGTCGGCCACGGTGGCCAGGGCGAAAGCGTCTGGCTCGGCTTCTTCCTGTGCGAGGTCTTGTCGCGCTTCGGCGAGCTGGCGCGCCGCCAGGGCGATGAAGCATTGGCAACCCGTTGCGACAGCGAACGCGGGCAGCTGCAAACCAAGCTGGAGCAGCACGGCTGGGACGGCGCCTGGTACCGCCGGGCCTACTTCGACGACGGCACGCCGCTGGGCACGGCGGCCGGCGTTGAATGCCAGATCGATTCCATCGCCCAGAGCTGGTCCGTGCTGTCGGGCGCAGCACCGGCGCCCCGCGCGCCGCAGGCGATGGACGCACTGCACGCGCGGCTGGTGCTGCCCGATCAGCGGCTGGTCAAACTGCTGGACCCGCCATTCGATCAAAAGGGCCCGAACCCGGGCTACATCGCAGGCTACGTGCCGGGGGTGCGCGAAAACGGCGGCCAGTACACCCACGGTGCGATCTGGGCCGCGATGGCCTTTGCCGCGCTCGGCCAGCGCGAGCGCGCCTGGTCCTTGCTGTCGCTGATCAACCCGCTGCACCACACCGCCACGCCGGAAGGGCTGGCCCGCTACAAGGTCGAGCCCTACGTGATGGCTGCCGATGTCTACAGCGTCGCGCCGCACACCGGCCGCGGCGGCTGGACCTGGTACACCGGATCGGCAGGCTGGATGTACCGGCTGATCGTCGAGTCACTGCTCGGCTTGCGGCTAGAGACAACGGCCACCGGCGCGTGCTTGGTCTTCACGCCTTGCCTGCCGGCCGCCTGGCCCGGCTACACGCTCGAGTACCGCTACGGCAGCACGCCGTATGCGATCGAGCTCACGCAAAGCGACAGTGCCGATGAGCCGATCGGCATCGAAGTCGATGGGGTTGCGCAAACCCATACGGCATTGCCGCTGATCGACGACGGCGTGCAGCACCACGTGCGCGTGCATCTGCGCAGTGGATGGCGCGGCGATGCCGCCGGCTGACCAGCGGCGCCACCCAGATGGCGTGCTGGTGCAGGCCTGTGCCGTGCCGGCCGGGTCATTGCTGGCCGCTTACGCACGGCGCGGCTACACAGACTGTTATGTCACGTCACTGACAGGTGCAACTGCAGTGAGCCACCCAGCGTTCGTCGAAGCTTTCTACACCACGGCTTTGTTCAAAACAGAACGCGCAGGCATCCGCTGGATGCTGGGTCGCCCATCGACGGATTTGCAGGCGCGGGAACTCGGCGGAGGCACGGCCGATGCATTTGCAGCCTGGTCGGTAGAAGCGCGGGCGGCCGATGAAATATTGCTGTGCGATATCGGCGGCAGCACGCGGTCTTGGCTGATGGTGCGCAGCAGCGCAGGCGGCGTCGGTGACGCCAGTGATGTCGGCGGTGTCATCGGAGCCAACGTCGTGACGCAACTCTTTTTCGGCAGCGCCGTAGTTGCCAAACGAGGACCCAGCGGCCTAACGCTCGGGAAGCAAAACCTGGGTTGGATCTTTCACGCGCTGTTGGGCTTTCACAAGCTGTATTCGCGCCTCTTGCTGGGCGCCGCACGCAAGCGTTTGAGCCGTGATCGTTGAGACAGACCTGATCATTCAGTGGGCAGAACGTCGACCTGCCAAGTTCGGAACCGTCATCAGACCCACCAAGGCCCGGCCGTCGTCGCAACAAGGCGGACGAGAAGGAGCTTTTGGCGATCGCTCGCGGCGAAACCGATTGGCTTCCTGAGCTTGGCTGACATAAACCGTTAAGGAAAGTCTGCAATACATTCCCAAGACTTGCCAGCTGTGAAGGCGTGACCGCCACTCGCAGCAACGCCATCAAGCAACTCAACTTGGGTCTGAACCTGTCGACGAAGAAGACCCGCAAGGCAAGGTTCTTGGACGAGATGGAGCGCGTGGTTCCGTGGGCGGCGCTGGTGGCGATCGTTGAGCCGCATTGCCCACGGGCCAAGACTGGCCGCCCGCCGTTTGCCGTGGAGATGATGCTGCGAATCCACTATCTGCAGCAGTGGTTCAGCCTGTCGGACCCGGCGATGGAGAAGATGAAGGCCAGCATCCGCGCCAAGGTTGAACACCCGTTCCGCGTCATCAAGCGCCAGTTCGGATTCACCATGGTGCGCTACCGCGGGCGGGCCAAGAACACGGCGCAACTGGTGACGCTGTTCGCGCTGAGCAACCTGTGGCTGGCGCGGCGCGCATTGGCCGGAATACTGGATGAAGAAGTACGCCCGGCGAGTGACGCCGACGGTCAATTGCCGCTGGCGACAGCCGCAAAGCGCGGCAGATGGCGCCGAGAATGCGCTCCGCGGGTCGAAATGCCTGCTGACGCAATGCATTCGCGCAATGTTCTAAGTGCGCAGCCTGTTTAAGCGAGTTACGCAGACCTTCCTTAAGGGTTTTTGGGGCAAGGTCAGTTGGCGTGATCAACAGGTTGGGTCGCAACACCGCTTGGCTCTGCACATGCTGGCGAAGCAGCTCGGTAACTGTCTCGTCCCATGTGATCATGTGCCCGTTCGCGGCTGGCCCTTGTTCCGATCGCGGGAGGTCATGCGGGGGCTGATTGAGTCGGTCGGGAGGAAGGACAGATCATGAGCCGAGTACATCCGTTGGCCCGCACCACACCGCGCACGCGGGCCAAGATCAAGGCATCTGCTGCGTCGTTGACGACCCTGGCTGAGCGCTGCAACATCACGGTGGCGACAGCGCGCAAATGGCGAGGTCGTGAGGATGCGCAGGACCGCTCGCACCGCCCGCACCAGCTGTCCACCACGCTGTCGGCTGCTCAGGAGATCCTGGTGGTGGAGTTGCGCCGAACGCTGTTGCTGCCGCTGGATGACCTGCTGATCGTCGTGCGCGAGTTCATCAACGCCGACGTCTCGCGCTCGGGCCTGGACCGCTGCTTGCGCCGCCACGAGGTGTCGGTGCTGAAGAGTCTGCAACCCGCAGCCGAGGGCAATGGCAAGCCGCTGAAGACCTTCAAGGACTACGAGCCGGGCTTCCTGCACGTCGACATCAAATACCTGCCGCAAATGCCCGATGAGGCCCACAGGCGCTACCTGTTCGTGGCGATCGACCGGGCCACCCGCTGGGTCTACATGCGCAGCTACCGTGACCAGAGCGAAGCCAGCAGCGCCGACTTCCTGCGCAGGCTCAGGGCTGCTGCGCCAATGAAGATCAAAACCATCCTGACGGACAACGGCAGTCAGTTCACCGATCGATTCACGACCAAGAGCAGGACTCCCTCTGGTCAGCATGTATTCGACCTGGCCTGCACAGCAAGCGCCATCGAGCACCGACTGTGCCCGCCTCGCCACCCACAGACCAATGGCATGGTCGAGCGCTTCAACGGCCGCATCAGCGAGCTTGTCAACCAAACACGGTTCCGCTCGGCGGCTGAACTCGATGACACGCTTATGCGCTATCTCTCGACCTACAACAACCTCATCCCGCAACGCGCCTTGAAACACCTGAGTCCAGTTCAGTCGCTCAAACAATGGCAGCGCAACAAGCCAGAACTGTTCAACAAAAAGGTTAACAAACAGCTGGGTCTGGACAGGTAACAAGCTGCTTTTGTGGCCGCGGTTGGGCACCTTGCTTGCCGCCCCAGTTGAGCCGTGGCAGTGGTGTGCAAATGCAGACACCGCGCGCTTTTTTGGCCACGTCGCCACCTGTGCAACACAACCTCCAAGGAGTATGCAACGCCATGAAGACACACACCATTGCCCTGGCCGCCACGCTGGCCGCACTGGGCGCCACCCCGGCCCAGGCCATCACGTTCACCTACTCCGGCAACACCACGACAGCGGCGACCTTCGACCGGCCGTTCTTCGACTTCTCGGGCTTGTCGTCTGATGGTCGTAACGCGCGTTACCAGACGCTCCCGTTCACGGTGAGCGCAGCCGGCACCTACGACTTCGTCAGTACCGCCAGCGGCTGGGACAACTTTTTGTACTTGTACAGCCCGACCTTCAGCGCCGGTTCACCGTTGCTCAACGGGCTGGTGGGCAACGACGATTTGGGCGGCGTCATTGGCACGGCAGGCTTTACGCGCAATCTGATCACTGGCGTCAACTACTGGCTTGTCACCACCGGCTACGAAGCCGTTAACTTCGGCGCTTACACCAACACCATCAACGGCCCCGGCAATGTCAGCGTGGTGCCAGAGCCGGCAGCGCACGCGCTGTTCGCGCTCGGCCTGCTGACGGTGTTTGCTCAGGCGCGCAGGAAGCCCAAATTGCGCGAGTCGGCGTTGTAATTGACCAGGTTCGGGAAGATGTCGAGCACCTGGGTGTCCGACAGCCCGAGCCAGCGCCCGAGCGTGGCGCCCAGCTGATCGACCGACAGCCCCGGCAGCAAGCTGCCGTTGCCGATCTGGTCGGGGCTGGAATCGAAGTTGTTGTTCGATGCGTTCTTGACGCCCAGCACCGGGAAGCGGCCGTACAGATCGCCGCCTGCAACGGCGCCACCCATCACGAAGTGGTGGCTGCCCCAGCCGTGATCGGTGCCGTCACCGTTGCTGGTGAAGGTGCGGCCGAAATCGCTGGCCGTGAAGGTGGTGACCTGATTGCGCGCGCCCAGCGCGCCGAGCGTGTTGTCGAAGTAGCTGAGCGCCTGCGCCAGCCGCGCCATCAGATCGGCGTGGTTGCGGTTTTGCAGGTCGTGCGTGTCGAAGCCGCCCAGGCTCACGAAGAAGACCTGCCGGCGCGTGCCGCTGGTGCCGCGCAGGCCGGCATCGATAAGCCGTGCCACGACCTGCATCTGCTGCGCCAGATTGTTGGCTGCCGGTGTGCCGTTGAGTGGGTTGTCGTAACGCAGCAGCGGGTCGTTGTTGGCGTTGTAGGCGGCGCCGCCCACGGGCGGGGTGCCGAAGGGCGCAGCCGAGGGCGCGAGCAGTGCCGCCCGCAGCGCCTGCTCGGCTTCGATCGAGCGGCGCACCGTGGCTGCCAGGTCGGCGTCGAACGGATGCGCTGAACGCACGCTCGTTGCCAGGCGCTGGAGCGACGCCCCGACCGTGTTGGAGCCGAAGACGCGGCCGCTGCCGTCGACGCCGAATGCGATCGGGCCCGAGGTGTTGACCTGGTACTGCCGCACCACGTCACCGGCCAGGAACACCGCATTGCCGGCGGCTGAGATGGCGGTGAAGGCCGGCCGGCCGTTGCCCGCCGCGAGCACATCGCCCATGCGCCCACCCCAGCCCAGCGTTGCGCCCTCGGGGCCCAGCGCCATCCACGTGCTTTGCTGGTCGTTGTGGGAGAACAGCCGCGCCGGCCGCGGGTGGGTCGCACTCGCGTACTGGGCTTTGTCGGTGGGGCGCACCAGCGGGCCGATGTTGGGCACGATGGCCAGCCGCCGCTCGGTATTGAACAGGCCTTGCAGACTGCCCAGCAGCGGGTGCAGCGCGAAGCTGCGGCTTTGGCCGTTGATGGGTGTGATCGGCAACACGCCACCCAGACGCGCAGGCGAGCCGGCAGTTGCGTTGCCATCCGGCGCGGTGCCGGCTGGGCGCAAAGCGATCGGGTCGGGTGCCTGGTTGCGGATGGCGGTGTAGGCCGACCACGATGCGCTGTCAGTCGGCAGCACCGTGTTGTAGGCATCGTTGCCACCGAACAGAAACAGGCAAACGACGGCGCGGTAGTCGCCTGCGGTCTGCGCAGCGGCCGAGCCCATGGCCGCCAGGTTGACGGCCAGCGGCGTGGCTACACCGCCGCCGACCAGAGCCGACAAGGCGCTCGCCCGGCGCATGAATTCACGCCGCGAGCTGGGATTGGAGTTGTCCATCGGATGTTTCCTCGGGCGCCGTGCTTGCGGCTACTTCTGGGTCAGGAATTCGGGTGTCGCCAACGTCAGCAGCACAGCCGAGAAAACGCGGTTGCGCATGGCCGACTGCACGGCGGCCAGGTTGCTGCCTTCGGCATTGAGCGCCGGGATGGCAATCGACGCCACGTTGGTCGCAATGTCGGCAACCAGCGAGTCGCTCTCCTGGCCGTAGAGCAGCCGACGCGCGACGATGCGCGCCAGCAACTCGGGCTTGGACGCGTACTCCATCTCTTGCGCCCAATTGCGCTGCAGGTCGCGACGGTTGAAGACCGTGGTGCCGACGGTGCCGTTGAAGGCGCCGACGCCGTTGCTGAGGTTGTCGCGCATGAAGTTGACCCAGCCGCTCACGCTGGTTTCGTTGACGAGTTGCATCTCAGGCGCGACGAGCCCCGTCACCGCAGCCTGCGTGCCCGGGGCCACGTAGCCCGGGCGGTAGAAGTTGAAAACCGACGGCGCGCGCAGCGGCGTCTGGCCCAGCGCTGCCGCCGCACTGTCGGTGCTGCCGTTGCGAAAGCGCCCCGTGTCGGACGTGTGCGGAAAAGCCCGCAGATAGGCCGACAGCCGCAACACCGGCTCACGCAACTTGCCACTGGCGCTGCTGACAACACGCGCCTCAGGGTGCGTCAACACCGCGCGCAGCACGGCCTTCAAGTCACCGCGCACGCCGGCGCCGTTGTTGTCGAACACCCGCGCCACCGCAGAGACATAAGCCGGGCTCGGGTTGCTCGACACCAGGCGCTGGATCAACTGGCGCGCTATGAACGGTGCGGTGTTGGGGTGCGCAGCCAGCGTGTCCAACGCGATGCGCAAGCTCTCACGCGGGTTGGCGGTGGCCTGCGCCGGGATCGTGACGCCGAGGAACGTTTTGGCTTCGGTGCTGTGGAACTGCGGGTACGGCACCATCGGCTTCCACTGCCGGTCGGGGTCGGACACGCCGCCACTGTTGCCGTTGAAGAAGCAGCTGTTGTTGGGTGCTGCCGGGCAGTCCCAGCTCCAGCCGGTAAACACGCGCGACAGGCCGGCTACGTCGTCTGGGCCGTAGGTCTCGACCGGTGCGCCGCCAACGAGCATCGGCGTGCCGTCGGCATTGAGTTTGAGCACGCCTACCGAGAACAGCTGCATCGATTCACGCGCAAAGTTCTGATCCGGAATGCGGCCGGTCACCGGGTCGGCTTTCTGGTTGCGCAGGTGTGATAGATAGCGCCCCATCATCGGGTGCAGCGCCACCGATTCGAGCAACTGCCGGTAGGTGGTCAGCCCCTTGTCGCCCAGCATGTCGAGCCAGGCCGCCACAGCACGCGGCTCGTTACCGACGTCGCCGTCGACCATCGAAATGACAAAGATCTGCGACAGCGCAAAAGCCATGCGCTGACGCAATTGGTCGGGCCCGGTTGCGGCCTGCTTCCAAAAGGTTTCGATGACCTCGTTCTGGCCTGCCGTGGCCGTGGGCGTCACGGCGCGGATAGCCGCGTCGCTGTTTTCCCAGGTCAGCCGGTGCGAGGTGGCCGGCAGTGCCAGCTGACGGTCGATCCAGGCGATGTATCCGATCTTCATCAGCACTTCGGTGTCGTCGCCGGTCGGACCGAAAGTCGCGGCGGCGAGAAACCGGCCTGCCTCGAGCGACGTGGTGGGCTTGTCGACGGCGGACTGCGCAAGCGCCGGTGGCGCAACGGCGATCAACCACGCGGCGGCCAGTAAGAGCAACGGTTTCACGGGGGCCTCCTGCACGCGGGCAGCTTTTTGTACCCGAAGCATGCCGGCCTTTGGTGACGCGGACAAGAACCGGTACATATCCTCACAGGTCGCGATCGGTGGGCGACACGTGCCATCGGCCGCGGCGCCCGTCGGCCCTGTCCTGTTCCATCGTCACAGCGCAGTCGTCCAGATCCGTTGCAACCAATCCCATGCCGGCTCCCATCCTCGTCATCGGCGCGACTGGCAACGTCGGCCGCGGCGTCGTCGGCTCACTCATCGCACGCCAGGTGGCCGTGCGCGCGGCGGTGCGGACGTTGTCGGGTACGCAGCGCCCCGGTATCGACGAAGTACTTTTCGACGTTCAAAGCCCTGCAACTTTTGCCCCTGCCTTGGCCGGCTGCCACGGACTTTTCCTGCTGCGCCCGCCGGCCATCAGCCAGGTCGCGTCGACCCTCGTTCCGCTCATCGACGAGGCCGAGCGCCAGGGCCTCGAGCAGACGGTCTTCCCCTCGGTGGCAGGCGCGGACAAGAACCCGCTCATCCCGCACCACGCCGTTGAAAAACGCTTGCAGGCGGGCAGCATGGCCTGGACCTTTCTGCGCGCCGGCTTCTTTGCGCAAAATCTGTGTGATGCCTACCGGCAGGACATCCAGGCCGGCGAGATCTGGCTGCCTGCTGGCGCTGGGCGGGCAGCGTTCGTCGATGCGCAAGATCTCGGTGAGGTAGCGGCCAAGGCTCTGAACGAGGGCGTGTTGCAGCGCGAGGCGCCGCAGCTGACAGGTCCGCAAGCCCTGTCTTTTTTCGATGTGGCGCAGATGCTGACCGAAGAGCTCGGGCGCCCGATCCGCTACCGACCCGTCGGGCCACTGCGCTATGCACACCATGTGATGAAGCAAGGCCTCCCGCTGGCTCAAGCTGCGGTGCAAACCGTTTTGCACATGGGCTTGCGGTTGGGCCAGGCAGAAGCGGTCGACCCCCGCCTGGGCCAGATTTTCGGGCGGCCGGCGCACACGCTGCGCGACGTGATCCGCCGCAACCTCCAGCGCTGGGCCGCTGTCCCTTGACGGCCATCAAGGCGCGCTTGCAACGGCAGGTCAAGATGCACCTTGCGCAACACAGTCCGAGCTGCACCCCGATGAACCCCATACGTTTTTTGGCGCTGCGCCGCAGCCCTTGGTGGGCTGTGCTGTTGACGGCGGCCATCAGCCTGCCGCTGACGGCACAACCCAACGCTGGACCGGCACCGGGTGACTACCGCATCGTGCAGGGCCGGGTCGACCAAGGCACGTACACCGGTTGGCGGTTATTCCACACGAGTTGCCACGCCTGTCATGGCGTCGGCGCCACCGGTACCGACCTGGCGCCCAACCTCGTCGAGCGTGTCAAGACATTGACCCCGCGCGCATTTGCGAGCAAGGTGTTGACGAGCTACCGCATCGTGCAGCCGGCGCCTGAGAGCCATGCGGAGGATCGCGCCGCGGCACGCGAAGCGATGATCGAAGACGTCATGCGCCGGGAGCGCGGCTCGCGCGGCCAGATCGTGATGCCCGCGTGGGACGCCGACCCGCTGGTCAACGCCCACGTGCTGGATCTGTATGCCTACTTGTCGGCGCGCGCTGACGGCAAGCTGGGGCCAGGCAAGCCCGAGCTGCCATTGACCACCAAGCGCTGAGGCGGGTTCAGAGCCGCTGCTTCAAGCGGCCCCGACCAGCGCATTTCAGCCAGCCCCTCGGGGCTTGCGCGCAGCAACGCGCACACGGTCCCGCACCGTCGCTTGCGGGTGCACGATCACCTGTTGCTCCGGCGTGATGCCGCTGCGAATCCAGGCCTGGCTGCCGTTGCGCCCGCCCAGCACCACGGGCACCTGCCGAGCGTGCCCGTCGTCGGACAGGAACACGGCAGAGCGCGCTTCGCCAGCGGCGTTGCTCTTGCTACCGGGGCCGGCAAAATCAGCGGCAGTGCTGGCAGTGCTGGCAGTGCTGGCAGTGCTGGCAGTGCCAGTGCTTGCACCGCTGACGGCACTGCCAGCACCCGCAGCACCCGCAGCAGCAATGCCGGCCGGCAGCGGAAACACCGCACTCACGGGCACCTGCACGGCCTCAACCTCGGACAACGTGACGATGCGCACGCTGACGCGGTAACCGTCGCCCAGCGCTTGCCAGGCGGCCTGCGGGCTGGTGATGTCGATCAGCACGCGCACGCGCTGTTCTTCGACGCCGAGCGCCGAGACTTTGGTGAAAGCTGCCGGCTCGACGCTGCGCACGCGGCCCTCCAACGGCGTCGGGCCGCCCCAGCGTTCGATGACCACGCGGCTGCCGGTGGCGGTGGCCATTGCGGCGGTGCTCAGCAACTCGGCGACGACTTCCATGCGGCGTGTGTCGCCGATTTCCAGCCGCGGCGTGCCGAGCGCCACCGCGCCTTCACTGGCCCGCAGCACGCGCAAGAAACGGCCTGCAGACGGCGCCCGCACCGTGAAGCCGCCGCCGCCGTTGTCGGCACCGGCAGCGGCTTTTTCGCCCGCATCCTTCCGCCCATCCGCCCGTCCATTCACAGGTGCATTCACCGGTGCATCCGCCCCTGCATTCGGTCCTGCCTACGCCCCCGCCGCCGGCTGCCGCACCACGCTGAGTGCGGCCTGCGTCTGCTCCAGCTCGTGCGCGGCCATGGGCCGTTCTGCGGCTGCGGCTTCGACTTCGCGCTGTGCGCCCAGCGTGGCCAGCCGGTCGGTCTCGACCTTGATCGGTGCGTTGAAACCTTGCCGCGCCAACTGCTCGCTGCGCCTCACTTCGTTGTTGGCCTGGCCGGCAAAGATGAACCCCGGCGACAGCGCAATGCCCGTGATTTCCGACGTGCGCCGCTTGCCGTTGATCAAGGTCGAAATGCGCGTGCCCGGCACCAGCGCGCGCGTCGGCAAACGCTGCCGACACCAGCGCGGGAATCGCCTGGTCGCTCAAGCGCGTGTCGTCGAGCGCGCGGCCATTGCGCACCGTCACGCGGTTCACGCGCAGCGGTGCCTGCGGGTCGACGCCGATCAACTGCCCGATCACCGGGTCGGCCACGCCCGGCAGCTCGATGCGCACGATCTGCTCGATCGTGGTCTGCACATCGGCCACGCCCGGCATGGACCGCAGGGTCTCGGCCAACGAATTCGGCGCGCGCTTGACGCTGGCAAACACGTCGGCAAAGCGGCCTTCGGCATAAAAGCGGTCACGCGCTAGGGCCAGGGAATCCACCGCCGACAAGGTGGTGATGAAGCCACCCACGCCGCTGGCTACCACCAGCGCAATCGTCAGCGCCTGGCTCCACATCAGCCGCAGGTCGCGCAGCAGTTTGCGGTCCAGCGCGGACAGCGCCACCGCTCACCAGCGGCAGCCCCGAAGGGCTGATCTTGTGCGCATTCATCTCGACCTTCCGAATGCGCCTGTCGCCAAGGTAGATGACCCGGTCGGCCATGCTGGCAATGGCCGCGTTGTGCGTGCTGCCCACCGCCGTGGCGCCAAGCTCGACATCGATGTTGGCGATGACTTCCAGCACCAGCTTGCCGGTGATGTGGTCCAGCGCACCGGTCGGCTCGTCACACAGCAGCACGTCGGGCCGCTTGACGATGGCGCGTGCGATGGCCACGCGCTGCTGCTCACCCCCCGGCAGCCGGGCCGGAAAGTGGTTGCGCCGCGGCGTCAGGGCGACCAGGTCGATGGGCCTCGTCGATCGGCATCGGGTTCTTCGCGATGTCGGTCACCAGCGCCAGGTTCTCGCGCACCGTCAGGCTCGGGATCAGGTTGTAAAACTGGAATACGAAGCCGACATGCTCGCGCCGGTAGGTGGCGAGGTCGTTCTCATCGGCCCCTGTCAGCACCGTGTCGCCAAAGCGCACTTCACCGCCACTCGGCACATCCAGCCCGCCCAAGATGTTGAGCAGCGTCGACTTGCCGCTGCCGGACGCGCCCGACAGCACCACGAACTCGCCGCGGAGGATCTCTATGTCGACATCGCGCAGCCCGTGGACTTCGACCTCACCACTGCGATAAACCTTCGCCAGGCCGCGGGCCGAGAAAACGACCGCGGCGGTCTGTTCGAGAAGGTTGGACATTGATCTGGATTCCGACTTGGCCGGGGACGCCGGGGTTTGATTTGGCGCAAGCCGGTGCAGCGATCAGCCGCGCACGATGGCAATAACGCAGACGACAGAGCGCCGCCATGACGACCCGTCCAGCAGCACCGCCACTCGTCGTCCTGCCTACTGCTACGGGTGCAACGCGGGTGTCGGCTGCGCCCGGCAAGCTGGGCTTGAGCCTGCTGGTGGCGCTGGTGGTTGGCTCCATCATCGGCAGCGGCATCTTCGGTTTGCCGCAAAACATGGCCGCCGGCGCGGGTGCCGGCGCGATCCTGATCGGCTGGACCATCACCGGCGTCGGCATGTTGATGCTGGCGAGGGTGTTCCAGGTGCTGGCGCTGCGCCGGCCCGATCTGGACAACGGCGTGTATGCCTATGCGCGGGCCTTGTCGGGCGACTACGTCGGCTTCAACTCGGCCTGGGGCTACTGGGTCAGCGCCTGGCTCGGCAACGTCGGTTATCTGGTGGCGGCCTTCGGTGCGCTGGGCTACTTCTTCCCGACGTTCGGCGATGGCCACACTCAGGCTGCGGTCCTGGGTGCATCCGTCGTGCTGTGGACCGTGCACGCGTTGGTGCTGCGCGGCATCCAGGGTGCGGCGGTGCTGAATGCTGTGGTCACGGCGGCCAAGATCGCGCCGCTGCTGCTCTTCATCGTGCTGGTAGCTGTGGCTTTTCAGATTGACACCTTCCGGCTCGACTTCTGGGGCAGCGCCAAGCTCGGCTCGGTGCTGGATCAGGTCAAAAGCACGATGCTGGTGACGGTGTGGGTCTTCATCGGCATCGAAGGCGCCAGCGTGTACTCGGCGCGGGCTAACAACCGCCGGGACGTGGGCCGTGCCACGGTGGCCGGCTTCGTCATCTGCCTGTTGCTGCTGATGGCCGTGTCGCTGCTGTCGCTGGGCATCACGACGCAGCCCGATCTGGCGGGGCTGAAGAACCCGTCGATGGCCGGCGTGCTCGAAAAAGCCGTCGGCAAATGGGGTGCGGTGCTGATCTACATCGGCGTCATCGTCTCGGTCGGCGGCGGCGTTCTGGCCTGGACGCTGCTGGCTGGGGAATCGTTGTTCACGCCGGCCGGCGACGGCGTGATGCCGAAGTGGCTGGGCCAGCAAAACGGCAACGGCGTGCCGGCCAACGCGCTGTGGCTGACCAACGGCATGGTGCAGATTTTCCTGCTCGTGACGCTGTGGTCCAAGGCTTCGTACCTGGCGCTGATCTCGCTGTCGACGGCGCTGATCCTGGTGCCTTATCTGTTCAGCGCGGGCTACGGCTTGCTGCTGGCGTGGCGGGCAAGGGCTGCGGGGCAGGGCAGTAGAGCAATCACTCCGGAGGCCGGCACCATGGCCCGTGCCGGTAGCGACATTCCGGTGGCCGCCATCGCCACCGTCTACTGCATGTGGCTGCTGTACCCCGCGGGCTGGAAGTACCTGCTGCTCAGCGCATTGTTGTATGCACCCGGTGCTGCGATTTACATGCTGGCCAAGAAGCAGCGCGCGCAGCGGCCGTTCACGCCGCGTGAGCTTGCGGTGCTGGGCCTGTTGCTGCTGCTGGCGGCGGTCGCCGGCTACCTGCTGTCCGTGGGGAGCCTGACGCTGTGAACGAAAGCCAAACAAACCCCGCGGCCGAGGGCGTGCGCCAGGGCGTTGCATCCGAAGTCGGGCGCCTGCGCAAAGTGCTGGTGTGCAGACCTGGCCTGGCGCAGAAGCGCTCGAGGCCCGCCAACTGCAAGACGCTGCTGTTCGACGATGTGCTGTGGGTGGCGCAGGCGCGCAACGACCACGACGCTTTCACCAGCGCCATGATCGAGCGCGGTGTCGAGGTGCTGGAACTGCACGACCTGTTGACCACCACGGTCAACGATCCGGTGGCGCGCACCTGGTTGCTGGACCGCAAGCTCGGCGCCAACTTCGTCGACGCCGAGACCGCAGCGCAGTTGCGCCCGTGGCTGCAGGCCTTGCCACCGGCCCAGTTGGCGGAGCGCCTGATCGGCGGCGTGGCGCGCGGCGAGTTGCCGTCTGCGCTCCGGTCCGCCTCCGCTTTTGGATCCGGCTCCAAATCCGAGTCCGCACGCGACGGGCTGCTGGCGCTTAGCGCCGCTGCTGGCGACATGCTGTTGCCGCCACTGCCCAACTCGCTCTTCACGCGCGACAGCAGTTGCTGGATCGGCCCTGGCGCGGTGCTGTGCCCCGTGTACTGGCCCGCGCGCCGGCAAGAGACTTTGCTGCTGACTGCTATATACCGCTTCCATCCGGCATTCGCCGGCACCGTCACCAAGTGGTGGGGCGACCCCGACCAGGACCACGGCCTGGCTACGCTGGAAGGCGGCGACGTAATGCCGGTTGGCCACGGCGGCAACCGAGGCGTGGTGCTGGTGGGCATGGGCGAGCGCAGCTCGCCGCAGGCCATCAGCCAGTTGGCCGGGCGCTTGTTCGAACACGGCGCCGCCACGCAGGTAATCGTGGCGCAGCTGCCCAAGTCGCGCGGCGCCATGCACCTGGACACCGTGTTCACCTTTTTCGATGCCGACCTGGTGACGGTGTTTCCCGATGTCGTCGACGGCATTCGTGCGCACAGCCTGCGGCCCGGCAGCAACGGCGAAACCGGACCCGGCAACCTGGACGTGCGCAGCGAAACGCGGCCTTTCCTGGAGGTCGTGGCACAGGCCATGGGCCTGCCCAAGCTGCGTACGGTGGCTACCGGCGGTGATGCCTACGAGGCCGAGCGCGAGCAGTGGGACGACGGCAACAACCTGCTGGCCCTGGCCCACGGTGTGGTCATGGCCTACAACCGCAATACCTACACCAACACGCTGTTGCGCAAAGCCGGCGTCGAGGTCATTACGATCCCTAGCGGTGAGCTCAGCCGGGGCCGCGGTGGCAGCCATTGCATGAGCTGCCCGATCGAGCGCGACCCGCTTTGAATCTGCAATGAATCCGGAGTCACCATGAGCTTCAACCTGCGCAACCGCAGCCTGCTGGATCTGAAAGACTTTCCGCCGCGCGCCATCCGCTATCTCATCGATCTGGCGGCCGAGTTGAAGCGCTCCAAGGCCGCCGGCAACGAGCTGCCGCGCCTGAAGGGCAAGAACATCGCGCTGATCTTCGAGAAGGCATCCACCCGCACGCGCTGTGCCTTCGAGGTGGCCGTGCACGACCAGGGCGGCCACGTCACCTACATCGATCCGGCCAGCTCGCAGCTCAGCCACAAGGAGTCGCTCAAAGACACCGCCCGCGTGCTGGGGCGCATGTTCGACGGCATTGAGTACCGCGGCTTCCACCAGAGCGTGGTGGAAGACATCGCGCGCTATTCGCGTGTGCCGGTCTGGAACGGCCTGACCGATGAAGCGCACCCCACGCAGGTGCTGGCCGACCTGATGACGATGCAGGAGTTCGGTGAAAAGCCGTTGCACGAAATGTCGTTCTGCTACCTGGGCGATGCGCGCTTCAACATGGGCTGCTCGCTGCTGGTGGGCGGCACGCAGATGGGCATGGACGTGCGCATTGCGGCGCCCACTGCGCTGCAGCCGCCGGCCGCGCTGGTGGCGCAGATGCGCGAGCTGGCGTTGACCACAGGCGCCCGCATCACGCTGCAGACCGATCCACTGCAGGCCGTGGTCGGTGCCGACTTTCTCTACACCGACGTGTGGGTCTCGATGGGCGAAGCCGACGAGGTCTGGAAGCACCGCATCGACCAGTTGCTGCCTTATCAAGTGAGCACCGCGCTAATGCAGGCCACCGGCAAACCGCGCACGCGCTTCATGCACTGTTTGCCGGCCTTTCACAACCTGGACACCGAAGTCGGCCGACAGGTGTATGAGCGCTACGGCTTGAAGGAAATCGAGGTCACCGACGAGGTCTTCGAGTCCGACGCATCGGTTGTCTTCACGCAGGCCGAGAACCGGCTGCACACCATCAAGGCGGTGCTGGTGGCCACACTCGCATGAAGCTGGTCGTCGCCATCGGCGGAAACGCGCTGCTGCGCAGGGGCCAGGTGCTGAGTGCCGCCAACCAGCTGGCCAACATTCGTGTGGCCGCAGCGCAGCTGGCGCGCGTGGCGCTGCAGCACGACCTGGTGCTGACCCACGGCAACGGCCCGCAGGTCGGCCTGCTGGCGTTGCAGGCCGCGGCCAACACCGCCGTGCAGGGCTATCCGCTGGACGTGCTGGGCGCACAGACCGACGGCATGATCGGCTACCTGCTGGAGCAGGAGCTGAGCAATCTGCTGCCACCCGACAAGGTGGTGGTGACGCTGCTGACGCGCGTGGAAGTCAGCCTCGACGACCCCGCGTTTGCCAAGCCCAGCAAGCCGATCGGCCCGGTCTACAGCCGCGAAGAAGCCGACCGGGTCGCGGCCGAGCGGCACTGGGTCGTCGCGGCTGACGGCGCGGGCTTCCGGCGTGTCGTAGCGTCACCGCAGCCGCAACGCGTGCTGGGACTGGAGCCCATCCGCTGGCTGCTAGCTCACCAGGCGCTGGTGATCGCAGCCGGCGGCGGCGGCATCCCGGTTGCGATGGGTACCGACGGCCGCACCCGGGCGGGCGTTGACGCGGTCATCGACAAGGACTTGTGCAGTGGCCTGCTGGCCCGCGAGTTGAACGCCGACTGCCTGGTGATCGCCACCGACGTCGACGCCGTCTACCTGGATTGGGGGCTGCCGGCGCAGCGCGCCCTGCGGCATGTCACGCCTGCTGAGTTGGCGCAGCACCAGTTTCCGGCCGGGTCGATGGGGCCCAAGGTCGAAGCCGCCTGCCGGTTTGCAACCGCCACCGGCGGGCGGGCGCTGATCGGCTCGCTGGAGCAGATCGAGGCCATGCTGGATGGGCAGGCGGGTACGGAGGTTCGCCTGGCCCGCGATTAGGTGTGGTGCGCTCGTAGCCGTTGAACCTGTCAACGCCGCGCAAGGTTGGCTCTACTGTGGGCCGGCATCACGCTGCCGGCCACTTGCAGCCAATCAACGCTTCGCATTGGATGGCTGCGTCAGACTGTCTTCAGACAGTCAAACCCGGTAGCCGGATGACGGCAGTCGCCGGAACCAACTTTCGCTGGCGGTGCTGCCGAAGGACCGCAGTACCTGCCGGCCGGTTGCGAATCGACAGCAACCTGGCTCCAGGTCACGGGGGTGTACTGGCGAGTGACCGCTTTAGTCCTCCGCCACGGGTCACTTTCGACCCGTTGCTGACCGTCGATTTCGCAGACTGATTGCCTCAAAGCAGTTATTCAGACGATCGGAGATCAATTGCATCGCGGGTGCGACGCTGGAGCCGGGTGGGCGCGGCACCATAGCCGCAAGGCATCAGGTCTTGGTGTAATGTTGGTTGAAGACGGATAGGACGTTTGAGCTCCAAAAGGTCTTCTTCTGCCCTGCGTTTTGTTCGGGTCAAGGTATCGCACTTTCGAATATTTCTCGTCCCCCGCCAGCGGCTTTTGAAGCTCGTGGAACCTTGGGTTTTTCTTAAAGCCCGTGTATCGCTCCGACAGCTTTTTGCACAGGGCGACGTAGTCCCACGGGTAGTTCGCAAGAGCGTCCTGTTCCGTAATCGCAATCTTCACCGCAGTCGGGTCGCCCTTTGTGAGCTCGACCTTCGACGCGCTAGCCAGCCTCGATTTCTCAAGCTGGACCTGAAGACGCACCGCGACAGCAAAGTCTCCGTCGGTTTCACCGGCGGCCGCCGCCAGGTCCTGCAAGTGCTTGACTAGTCGGCCCTGCAAAATTCCCAGAACCCGCATGAATGCTAGGGAAGGTCTGCATAAAGCCCGACCGAATGTGCTTGGTCGAAGCTGATGCGGCTGAGAAAATCGCAGTCATGAAGCAAGCTGATTTGGGTCTGGACCTGACGACGAAGCGAACGCGCAAGCGGGAGTTTCTCGACGAGATGGGGCGCGTGGTGCCGTGGCGAGCACTGGTTGATCTGATCACGCCGTACGCCCCCGAAGGAAGACGCGGGCGTCCGCCGTTTGCCGTCGAGACCATGCTGCGCATCCACTTCATGCAGCAGTGGTTCACGCTGAGCGACCCGGCGATGGAAGAGGCGTTGCATGACATGCCGCTGTTCCGCGATTTCGCGGGTCTGAACTGGGAGACGCGGCTGCCCGACGAGACCACGATTCTTCGCTTCCGCCGCCTGCTTGAAGAGCACAAGCTTGCACCGCAGATCCTGGCGGTGGTCAACGAGTTGTTGGGTGCCAAGGGTTTGATGCTGCGCACTGGCACGGTGGTGGATGCCACGCTGATAGCCGCGCCGAGTTCGACCAAGAACGCCTCGGGCGAACGCGACCCCGAGATGAAGCAAAGTCAAAAGGGAAATCAGTGGTACTTCGGCATGAAGGCCCACATCGGCGTGGATGCCGAATCGGGCCTCGTGCACACAGTGCGCGGCACGAGCGGCAGCGTCAATGACGTGGTCGAGGCCAACGCACTGCTGCACGGTGAAGAAACCGAAGCCTGGGGTGATGCCGGTTACCAGGGTGTGGCCAAGCGGCCAGATGCCAAGGACGGCGTGCGCTGGAACATCGCCATGCGACCGGGCAAGCGCAGGCAGTTGAACAAGACCAAGCGGGTAGAACAACTCATCGATCAGCTCGAACGCATCAAGGCCAGCATTCGAGCGAAGGTCGAGCACCCGTTCCGGGTGATCAAGCGCCAGTTTGGGCACGTCAAGGTGCGCTACCGCGGGTTGAAGAAGAACACCGCGCAACTGCACACGCTATTCGCGCTGTCCAACCTGTGGATGGCGCGGCGCAGTCTGATGGGCGCGCAGGCATGAGTGCGCCTGCAAACCGCCAAAGCGCCCGGCAAAGAGCCGGTAGTGGCCGGGAAACCGGCGAACAGTCCACTAAACCCACGCATCAATGCGAATCGGCCGCATCAGCACATCCCGAAACGGTTAAAGCAGACCTTCCCTAGC
>JAJAZC010000140.1 GCA_026785885.1 Rubrivivax sp. | reverse complement strand
TGCAGGCGCAGGCTCCGGCTCCGGCTCCGGCTCAGGCTCAGGCTCAGGCGCAGGCTCAGGCGCAGGCGCAGGCGCAGGCTCAGGCTCAGGCTCAGCAACAGCGGCAGCAGCAACGTGCTCCGGCCGCTGCGCCGGCCCAGCCCCAGCCCCAGCAAGCCGCGGGCGCTGTGCCGGCCGCGGCTGTGCCGGCCGAGTACCGGCTCGGTTCGGGCGACGTGATTCGCATCGCTGTGTTCCAGAACCCCGAGATGACGCTGGAGACCCGCGTCACTGAAGCCGGTGTCATTTCATTCCCGCTGATCGGCGAGCAGCGTATCGGCGGCCGCAGCGTGACCGAGGCTGAACGCCAGATTGCCGACGCGTTGCGCACCGGCAATTTCGTGCGCAACCCGCAAGTCACGATCGTCGTGATGCAGGTGCGCGGCAACCAGGCCAGCGTGTTGGGACAAGTCAATAAACCGGGGCGTTATCCAATCGAGGTCGCCGGCATGCGCCTGAGCGATCTGCTGGCGATGGCCGGCGGTACTGCGCCCACCGGCGCCGATGTCGTAGTCGTCAGCGGCGTGCGCAGCGGAGAGCCCTTCCGGCAGGAAGTCGACCTTCCTACGCTGTTTGCCAGCGGTGGTGCGCAGCGTGATCTGACCATCCTCAACGGCGACACGGTGTGGGTCGACCGTCAATCGCTGCTGTACATCTACGGTGAAGTCCAGAGACCGGGCCCCGTGCGCCTGGAGCGCGGCATGACGCTGTTGCAGGCGCTGGCCAGCGGCGGCGGCTTGACGCTGCGCGGCACCGAGCGCGGCATCCGTGTGCACCGCAAGGCCGCCGATGGGCAGGTGCAGATCTTGCAGCCCAAAATGACGGATACCTTGCGCGACGGCGATGTGATCTATGTTCGCGAGAGCCTGTTCTAACGTTAGCGTTCAGTGAAATTGCGCTCTGGGTAAGTGCAGAGCCCGACAAGCCCCGAATGCGCAGCAAGCCCGACCCGCTCAAGCCCGACCTTAACGACGGAAGCCACCGCCCATGACCTTCGGCCAGTTCCTCTCGATCCTGCGTGCCCGCTGGTGGCTGGCGCTGGCCGTCTTGTTGGGTACGGTGTTGCTCACTGTCGGAGCCAGCCTGTTGATGCCCAAGCAGTACAAGGCCGCAGCCAGCGTGGTCGTTGATTTCCGGCCCGATCCTTTGAGCGCCGCCATTTACGGCGGTGCTGCGCCGCCGGCTTTGATGGCCACGCAGGTGGACATCATCCGCAGCGACCGTGTTGCAGAGCGCGTGGTGCGCAACCTCCGGCTGAGCGAGAACCCGCAGGTTCGCCAGCAGTGGCTGGATGGAACCAAGGGCGAGGGCAGCATCGAAACCTGGCTGGCCGGCCTGTTCCAGCGCAGCATGGAAGTCGAGCCGTCGCGCGAAAGCAGCGTCATCACCGTGGCCTACAAATCGGCCGATCCGCGTTTTGCAGCGGCGCTGGCCAATGCGTTTGTGCAGGCCTATGTCGATACCTCTCTGGAACTGCGCGTGAACCCGGCGCGCCAGTACGCCGGCTTCTTCGAGACGCGCTCCAAGGAAGCCCGTGACGCGCTGGAAAAAGCGCAGACGCGTGTCAGCAGCTACCAGGCCGCCAACGGCATCATCGCTACCGATGAGCGGCTCGATGTAGAGACCGCGCGCCTCAACGAGTTGTCCTCGCAATTGACGGCCGTGCAGGCATTGGGTGCAGAGACCTCCAGTCGCCAGACGCAGGCCCAGGGCAGCAATGCCGAGCGTCTGTCAGAAGTTTTGAACAACCCGATCGTCGGTGCGCTCAAGGCCGACATAAACCGTGGTGAAGCGCAGCTTCGGCAGCTCAACACCCGTCTGGGCGACGCGCACCCGCAGGTGCAGGAGGCGCGGGCCAACCTGGCTGAGCTGCGTCAGCGTCTGGGCGCGGAAACTGCGCGTGTCACCGGCGGCGTTACGCTGGCCAACACCATCAACCGCCAGCGCGAAGGCCAGATGCGCGCTGATCTCGATTTGCAGCGCGCCAAAGTGCTGCGCATGAAGTCGGTGCGCGACGAAGGCATGGTCATGATGCGCGACGTCGAGAACGCCCAGCGCAATTACGACGCCGTGCTGGCCCGCTTCACACAGACCAATCTTGAGAGCCAGACCACGCAGAGCAACGTCAACCAGCTCACGCAGGCCGTGGCGCCGCTGCAGCCGTCTTCGCCGCGTGTGATGCTCAACACGATCCTGTCACTGGTTGTCGGTACGCTATTGGCAATAGCCACCGTATTGCTGCTGGAGCTGCGCAACCGCCGGGTGCGCTCGATGGGCGATGCGGTGACGGCACTCGATCTGCCGCTGATCGGCGTGCTGCCCGGCCCGGGCTCCAAGGCGCGGCGCGCCCTGCCGCGGGCATCAGCGCTGCAGCAGCGGCTGATGGCGCCACTGCAACAACCACCGAAGGCGGCGTGATGGCCAAGTTTCGCGATTCAACCCAGCCCTCGGTCCTCGACGCAGCGCCGCTGGCGCCGCCGTCCGGTGGCCCGGGCACTGTCCCGCCCGCAGTCGAGCACGAGTCGGCGGGCGACGCCGCCAATCAACGCGCCATTGGCGACTATCTGGCCGACCTGCGGGACTTGAAACCCGAGCAGGTCGAGCGCATCCTGCAACATCAGGTGCAGCACGGTGTGCGCTTCGGTGAAGCGGCTGTCGCGCTCGGCATGGCCAGCAAAGAAGATGTGCTGTTCGCGCTGGCGCAGCAGTTTCGCTACCCCTATGCGGCAGAGGACGACCGCCGCCTTGGCCCCGAATTGGTGACGCTGAACGAGCCTTTCGGCGCCCGCTCGGAGCACTTCCGCACGCTGCGTTCGCAATTGATGATGCGGGTATTTGCCGAAGGTCAGACCCGCCACGCACTGGCGCTGGTCAGCCCCGACACCGGGGACGGCCGCACCTACTGCGCCAGCAATCTGGCAGTGGCGCTGGCGCAGCTGGG
Source organism: Rubrivivax sp. (assembly GCA_026785885.1). Classification (GTDB taxonomy): domain Bacteria; phylum Pseudomonadota; class Gammaproteobacteria; order Burkholderiales; family Burkholderiaceae_C; genus Rubrivivax. The sequence continues at coordinate 11,062 of JAJAZC010000140.1, read as the reverse complement.
CGGCCGCACGCTGCTGGTCGATGCCGACCTGCGCAACCCGCGCATTCACGACATCTTCAAGCTCGGCAACCGCACGGGCCTGTCCGGCATCCTGTCCGGCCGCTCGGACCACAAGGCCATCCACCAGGTGGCGGCGGTGCCCAGCCTGTTTGTCCTGCCCGCCGGCACGACGCCGCCCAATCCGCTGGAGTTGGTCGAGCGCCCGGCCTTCGGCATGTTGATGCGGGAGCTGGCCACCAAGTTCGATCACGTCGTTGTCGACACGCCGGCTGCCATGCACGGTGCCGATGCCAGCGTGATCGCAGCGCGTTGCGCAGCTGCGGTGATCATCGCCCGCAAGGACCGCAGCCACTTCGTCACGCTGCAGGAGCTGGTCGCCAGCTTCTCCGGCAGCTCGGCAAGGCTGGCTGGTGTGGTGCTCAATGAATACTGATGTGAAGGCGGGACACCCCACGCTGCCGGGCGTCGGCGCGCCGGGCTGGCTGCAGGCGCCCTGGCTGCCGTTTGCGGTGCTGGGCATCGGTGCGCTTGTGCTGTACGTGCCGTCCTTCCGGGATTTGATGCAGGGCTTGTGGAGCTCCGATCAGCAAGGCCACGGGCCGCTGGTGCTGGGCATAAGCCTGTGGCTGTTGTGGCGCAAGTGGCCGGAACTGGCTGCGCTGCCGGTGCGCCCTGCACCGTTGGCCGGCTGGCTGTGTTTCACGGTGGCGATGGCGCTGTACTTACTGGGCCGCAGCCAAAACATCCAGAGCTTCGAGGTCGGCTCGCTCATCTGGCTCATCGTCGGCACGATGCTGCTGTTTCGCGGCCCCGCTGCGCTCAAGGCAGCCTGGTTTCCGATCTTCTTCATGTTGTTCATGGTGCCGCTGCCGGCCGTGGTGGTGGACACGCTGACCGCACCCATGAAGCTGGCCGTCTCCAACGTGGCCGAAACGGTGATGCACGCAATGGGCTACCCGGTGGCCCGCACCGGCGTGATCCTGCAGGTGGGCCCGTACCAACTGCTGGTTGCCGATGCCTGCGCCGGCCTGAACACGCTGCTGACGCTGGAAGCCATGGGTTTGCTGTATTTGAATCTGGTGCGTCATGAATCGGCGCTGCGCAACATCACGCTGGCCATCCTGATCATCCCGATCAGCTTCACGGCCAACGTCATCCGCGTCATTGCGCTGTCGCTCATCACCTACCACTTTGGTGATGCGGCGGGGCAGGGCTTCCTACACGGCTTCGCCGGCATGGTGCTGTTCCTGGCGGCGTTGCTGCTGATCATCGCGGCCGACACCGCCACCCGCAGTGTTGTGCGGGTGAGGCAAGCCCGGGCGGCTGCCGCATGAGCACCGCCGTACAACGTGGTCGACCGGGCCGCCTGGGCCTGTCGCGCGAGTTGCTGCGCGCGCTGTTGATGACCGCCGTCATGCTGGCCATCGCCGGGCTGGCCCAGCTGGGCCGGCCCATTCACAAACTGGCTGACCAGCGCGCCCGTGTGCAGCTCGAGGAAATCGTGCCGCGCAACTTCGGTGATTGGCGGGAGCTGAAGATCGGCGGCGTCGTACTGCCCGACCCGGCCACGCTGGCCAATTTGGCGCGGCTGTACACCCAGACGCTGGGCCGTGCCTACGTCAATAGCCAAGGCGTCGTCGTGATGCTGTCGATTGCCTACGGTGACGACCAGCGCGCTGCGATGGCCGTGCACTACCCCGAGGTCTGCTATCCGGCGCAGGGTTTCGAAGTGCGCAGCAACCGCCTGGACAGCATCAACACCGCGCAGGGCGCGCTGCCGGTGCGGCGCCTGGAAACGGCGTTGTCGGGCCAGCGCTACGAGCCGGTGAGCTATTGGGTGACGATCGGCGACCGCGTTTCGCTAGGGGGCCTTGAGCGCCGGCTGATCGAGCTCGAATACGGCCTGCAGCGCGTCGTGCCGGACGGCCTGTTGTTCCGCGTCTCGACGATCAACCGGGACAGCGCGCAAGCCTTTCGCGATCAGGACCGGTTTGTCGCCGATCTGATGGCGCACCTGCCGCCGGCCAGCCGTGCCTGGTTGGCACCGCAGACGTCGCAGCAGCAGGCCGCCACCACCGCTGCGCGCAGCACCGTCCCCTAACCGGCCGCACGCCTTGCTACCTATGAATACCAGCCCCGTGGCCGTGGTCTGCTACGCCTACTACGCGCGTCATCTGCCGCAGCTGGCGCATACGGTTTCTCGCTTCCTCCATGGTTTGCATGGTTTGCACGGCCTGCCCGGTGTAGAGGCGGGCGACGAAGGCGCCGCAGGGGTTGCCGGAGTTCAACCCCCGGTGGTCGTCGTGCGTGCACCGCAGCTGCCATCGGCCGCGCTGCAGATCGGGGGGCCGGGCGGCACGCGGGTGCAAACGGTGGAGTTGGCCTACGACGGCAGCGGCTGGGAATTCGGCGCCTACCAGCGCGGCCTGGACTGGCTGGCCGAGCACGGCTTTCATGGCACGGTGGCGGTCTTCAACGACACCGCGGGCGTGCACTACCCACTGCGCCGCAGCGAGCTGGTGGCGATGCGCCGCTTCGCACAGCAGGCCCTGGCGGATGAGGTCGCGCTGATGGGTGGTGTGCAGAGCCAGGCCGGCTTCACGATGCACGATCTGCCGGTGGCCAGCTGGGTGCGATCCAACGCCTTCGTCATGACCGCTGCAGCACGCGCAGCGCTGCACAACCGCATTTACTTCGCCGATGAGTTCAACGCGCCGAAGGTCACTGCGCAGGGGCTGCAGCTGCCGTCCCACCTGTCGCCTGCGCTGGGCCGCTACATCCAGCAATGGCTGACGTCGGCCGGCCCTGAAGGCTGGCGCTGGCACGCCGGCTGGGCCGAGCCACCGGCTGAGGTGCTGCGCGGCAAGGCCGGCTCGATCCTGCTCGAAAAGTTGCTGGCTGCCCGGGTGCTGGCCGCCGGCGGCACGCTGCTGCCGAGCCAGGCTCCGCAGCCAGGCCGGCTGCAGCAGCTGGCCGACCGCGCCTTCTACTGGAGCCGCCGCGTCGCACGTTGGCGCGCGCCGCCGCGTGCGGCTGAGGCCAGCGCCGAACCCGGCCGCGCTTGATGACTGCCGATGACCACGCACTGATGCTGGTGACGGACCAGCTGCCCTGGCCGCCGCGCAATGGCATCACGCTGCCGCTGTTTCACTACATCGAGCAGCTGCGCCAGACCCACCGTGTTCGGCTGTGTCTGCTGCAGGGCGAAGGCGCTGAAGACCAGACGCCCTGGTTGGCAGACAACACGGCGCGTTACGGCCCCATCGTGCGGCTGGCCCTGGCCCGACGCAGCAAGCCGCTGCGCGCGCTGGCGGAGCTGGCCGGGCGGGAGATGCTGCAACACGGCTGGGTTGCCAACGAGCCCTGGCTGCTGGCCTCCGAAGACGTGCAACAGGTGCTGGTGGCGCCGATCAGCGCGGTCGCCAAGTGGCGTGCGGTGCGCCGTGCGCAGCCGGCGCTGCAACCCCGCGTCACGGTGGCTGCGGTCAACGACTGCACCGCGGCCGAGTATCACTACCGTGCACGCGGCAGCACACCGGGCAGCGCGCTGGCCCACGTCAAGGCTCGGCTCGACGGGCTGCGTGCACCGCGCATCGCCGGCATCGAAGCCGCGCTGCTGGCCGATTGCAACGCCATCCTGCTGCAGACCGAAGCCGATTTGCTTGCCATGCGCGAGCTGGTCGGTGACAGCACCGCGCGCCGCTGCCTGCTGGCGCCCAACGGTGTGCGCGACGAGTTCCTGGCGCTGCTGCCCCAACGCCGCGAGCAGGTGCTGTTTGTCGCTGAATTGAGCGGCGAATACGCGCCGGTGACGGACTGGCTCTGCACGCAGGTCTGGCCGCTGGTACGTGCTGCGCGTGCCGGTGCGCAACTGTTGGTCGTCGGCCGCGGTGCGTCACCGGCGTTGCAGCGGCGCATGGCGACCACGGCGGGTGTCACGCACCTGAGCTTCGCGCCTGATTTGCTGCCCGTGTACGCCGCGGCCGGCGTCGTCTGGAGTCCGGTGTTCAAGGGCTTCGGCCTCATCAACAAGACGCTTGAAGCAATGGCCGCGGCGCTGCCGGTAGTCGGCGGGCATGCGGCGTTCAACGGCATCCCGGGTTTTGTCGATGGTGTGCACGGTGTGGGCTTGCCGGCGCCCGTAGCCACGGCTTTTGCAGAAGCCACGGTGCGGCTGCTGGCAGCTGGCGATCAAAGCCGGCAGATCGGCGAAGCGGCACGCGAGCTGGTGCGCGGCAACTTTCGGTGGTCGCGCACCGCCGAAGTGCTGCGCCAGGCGCTGCGCGCACCGCCGGTGGCAGCGCCGGTGGTGCGCGCGACGCACACCGCACTGGCCGGCGGCGGCTAGAAGCAGCCATGGCCCGCGCCCACAGCCTGCTGCGTAACCCGTCCCTCGCGGCCCCCAAGCCTAGCGACGGCGCGGTGCTTTTCCTTCTGCAGTTCACCGCTTACGTGCTGCTGCTGGGGTTGGCCACGCTGGCGCAATCGGGTCTGTTGAAGGCGCTGGCCAATGTGTACGCGGTGGTTATCTTCGGCCTGGTCGCATTTGCATGGATGACGCGGGAGCCCCCGCCGTCGCGTTGGGCCACCGCGGTGGCGGTGTGCCTGTTGGTCTACCTGACCGGCATGGTCTGCAGCGTGATCGTCAACCCCGACGCCATCGCCTGGGGCGATTTGATCAAGATGGCGATGGCGCCGGGCTTCCTGATCTTCGGCGCGGCCTTCCAACGCGCGCGTCTGGCCGCTGGTCCGGCTGCCGTCAACCGAGCCACCGACAGTGCCACCAACAGTGACACCAACCCCGCTGGCGGCATCCCGTCGCTGTGGCAGCGCCCGCTGGTGCGCGCCCTGTTCGCGCTGCTGATCATCGTGCCGCTGGCGACCTGGGCCGCACAGCTGGCGCAGAGCGGGCTGCGGCTGGACGGCGCGGCGGAAACGTCCATCTTCGCCAACCGCAACAACGCCGCGGTCTATGCCGTGACGATGCTGGCGTTGCTGGCCGTGCTGCGCGATCAGCCGCTGCGCAGCATGCTGGTGTTCGTTGCGGTTGGCGTGATGTTCGGTACGCTGGGCGTGATGCTGGCGGTGCTGCTGGCGCTGATGCTGACGGTGGGCCGCGCGCGTGAGCTGTTGGTGCTGTTGGTGCTCTTGGCCATCGGCGTGGCCGGCTACACGCTGGCACCCACTTTTGGGCCTTTCGCGCGTGTCACGCCACTCGTCGACAGCGTGCGCCTGTTGCTGGAAGGGCGCATCAACCTGCACACCGCCACCTTCGGTGAGCTGGTGTTGATGTTGAAGACGCAGGACCTGTCCTTTCTGTTCCGCCTCAAGCACTGGCTGGATCTGCTCTACACCTTCGTGCAGGGCGACATGTACCACTGGCTCTTCGGCTGGGGTGTCGGCTCGTCGACACGGCTGTCGGACATGGGGCTGGTGCCGCACAACGATTACCTGCGCGTGCTGTTCGAATTCGGCCTTGTCACGCTGGCCGGCTTTATCGGCATGCTGGCGCTGATCTTGCTGCGTTGCGGTAGGCGTTGGGAGACGGTGCCGCTTTTGGCAGTCGTGATCTATCTGTTCAGCGAGAACCTAATTAACAACTACATCGCGATCTCGTTCTTCTATTTCGCTGCTGGCGCTTTGGCCGAGCGTGTGGGAGCTACAGCTACAGCCATGAAAGCGGTGCCCTCAAACGTAGATAAGCGCACCAAACCTCGCACTTTCGTCGCACCTTGGGTAACCGCCCGATGACCCGTCTGCTCAACATCAACACCTACCATTACCGCCGCGGCGGCAGTGACGTCGTCTACCTCGATCACGCGGCGATGATGCAGCGCGAAGGTTTTGATTGCGGCTACTTCGCGATGCAACATCCGAAGAACGAGCCGACGCCCTGGAGCGAACATTTCGTCGACGAGATCGAGTTCGGTCATGACTACGGCCTCGCACAAAAACTCGTGATGGCCGGCAAGGTGGTGTGGTCGTGGGAGGCGCGCAAGAAGCTGGCGCGTTTGCTCGACCAGTTTCCGGCCGACATAGCGCACCTGCACTGCATTTATCACCACCTGTCGCCGGCCATCCTGCCGTTGCTGGCAGCGCGCGGTGTGCCGGCGGTGCTAACTGCGCACGACCTGAAGATCGCCTGCCCGGCGTACAAGATGCTCACACACGACGGCATTTGCGAGCGTTGCAAAGACGGCTCGGTGATCAACGTCGTGCGTCACCGATGCGTAAGGGGTTCGTTGGCCGCCAGCGCGATCGTCGCTGTCGAAAGCGGCTTGCATCGCAGCCTCAATACCTGGCAAAGGCACCTGGCCGCGGTTGTTTGCCCAAGCCGCTTTTTCCTCGAGAAATTCGTCGCCTGGGGTTGGAGGCGAGAGCAGTTGTTGCACATCCCGAATTGGGTCGACGCGTCAACGTTCGAGCCGCGCTTCGAGCCCGGTCGTCACGTGCTGTACTTCGGCCGGCTTGCGCCGGAAAAGGGCGTTGCAACACTGATCCGTGCGGCGCATCAAGCTCGCGTGGCCTTGCGCATTGTCGGCACCGGGCCCGAAGAATCGACGCTGCGCGCGTTGGTAACGGAAATGGGCAACACGGCCGAGTTCGTCGGCTACCGCAGCGGCCAGGCTCTGCATGACGAAATCCGCGCTGCACGCGCTGTGGTGTTGCCTTCCGAGTGGTACGAAAACGCACCGATGAGCGTCTTGGAAAGCATGGCGCTCGGCACCGTGGTGATCGGCGCCGACATCGGCGGCATTGGAGAAATCGTTGAACACGGCAAGACTGGCTGGCTTTTCGCCAGCGGCGACGTGAGCGCACTGGCCGAGCGCTTGGCTGCAACCGCAGCGTTGCCAGACACCGCGCTGGTGACGTTGGCGCGTGCCGGCCGCCTACGCGTCGAGCAAGTGTTTTCGCGCGAGCGCTACATGGACGCCATGTTGGCGCTTTATGCGCGCCTGGGCGCAGGCGCACCGCAAGTGACACGACCGCACGCTGCTGTGCAACAACTTGGGGTCGCGGCATGACGCCGGTGTTGCGCATTCTCGGCATCCGCGGCATCCCGGCCGCCCATGGCGGCTTCGAATCATTCGCCGAGACGTTGGCGCTGGACCTCGTGGCCCACGGCTGGGAAGTCATCGTCTACTGCCAGGAGGACGGCGATGGCCCTGTGCGTGAAGACCGCTGGCGCGGTGTGCAGCGCGTGCTGATACCCGTGGCCACGCCCGGCACATCGGGCACGATGATTTTCGACTGGCGCTCCATCTGCCACGCCGCGGTGCGGCCCGGCCTGTGCCTGACGCTCGGCTACAACACGGCCATGTTCTGTGCGCGCCTGAAGCTCGCCGGCGTGCCCAACGTCATCAACATGGACGGCATCGAATGGCGGCGCGACAAATGGGGCGCACTGGCCAAAGCCTGGTTCTGGATCAACGAGCGGGCCGGTTGCTGGCTCGGCGAACACCTGGTGGCCGACCACCCGGAGATCGCAACCCACCTGGCCACGCGCGTGCACGCATCGAAGATCACGACCATTCCTTATGGCGCCGATCGTGTGCTGCCCGACCCCGCGGCCGACCTGCAACGCTTCGGCTTGGCCAGCGGCCAGTACCTCACCGTCATCGCCCGTGCCGAGCCCGAAAACTCGCTGCTTGAAATCGTTGCTGCTTTCAGCGCACGACCGCGCGGCGTGAAGCTGGCGGTGCTGGGCCGATATGAGGCCAACCATCCTTATCACCAGCAAGTGCGCGCCGCCGCCAGCCACGAGGTGCTGTTTCTCGGCGCTATCTACGACAAGCCCGTGGTCCAGCAGCTGCGTGCACATTCGCTGGCCTATGTGCACGGCCACCGCGTCGGCGGCACCAATCCGTCGCTGGTGGAAGCGCTGGGCGCGCACAACGCGGTGATCGCGCACGACAACAAGTTCAACCGCTGGGTGGCCGGGCCCGGCGCCGCTTACTTTGCCGATGACCGAGCGCTGGATGCGGTGTTCACCGAGCTGCTCTCGAACGCGCCCACCCTGCAAGCGATGCAACAAGCCAGCGCCCGCCGCTTCGAAGCCGGCCTGGGCAATGAAGCCGTGCTGGCGCAATACCGAGAGCTGCTGCTGCGCTGGTTGCCGCGGCCCGCAGCCGGCCAAACGCTGGCATCTCGCCCGCGGGCGGGCGAGTGATGACCACGCAACCCGCGCCGGCGGCACCACCTGTGCCGGCTGGCCCTGCTGTACCGCCCGCACACAACATGAGCCGCCGCAAGCTGCTGTCCGGCTCGGCCTGGAACTTCTTCGGCCAGGCGCTGCCGCTGGCCGTGGCGGTGATCTCCATCCCGTGGTTGATCCGCCTGATCGGGTTGGAGCGCTTCGGCTTTCTGGCGCTGGCGTGGACGCTGGTGGGCTACGCCAGCATCCTTGATCTGGGCATCGGAAAAGCGGTGATCCGCACGATGTCGGGCCGGCTGGCGCGGCAGGACACAGCCGGTGCCAACGCCAGCGGTGCGGCGGGCCTGCTGTTCCTGCTCGGGCTGGGCATCACGCTTGGGTTGGCAATATTGCTCGCGGCACCGTCGCTGGTCGAGCGGGTGCTGAAGGTGCCGCCGGCGCTGCAGACCGAAGCGTTGACCGCCCTTCGCATGCTGGCGCTGTCGATCCCCTTCGTGATGCTGACTGGCGGCTACGTCGGCGTGATGAGCGCGCACCAGGACTTCAAGCGCATGAACCTGATCCGCGCGCAGCTGAGCCTGCTGACCTACCTGCTGCCGCTGTTGCTGGCGCTGGCCGGCCTGGTGGCGCTGCCGTGGTTGATGGCCGCCATCTTGCTGGTGCGCGGCGGCGGCACGGCGGTTTATGCCTGGGCCGCTAAACGCAACCACGGCTTCCAGATCGCTTGGCGCCGCCCGGCGCCGGATCAGGTGCAAGAGCTTTTCAAGCTCGGCGGCTGGATGACGGTCAGTAATCTCGTCGGCCCGCTGCTGACGTACGTGGACCGTTTGCTGATGGGCGCACTCGTCCCGCTGCGCAGCGTGGGCCTGTACGCCGCGCCCTACGATTTGCTGACGCGGCTGATGGTGGTGCCGTACTCGATGCTGAGCGCCTACTTCCCCATCGCATCGGGCCTCAAGCCTGGCAGTGCCGAAGGGCAGCAAGCCCTCTTCGACGTCGTGCGCTGGTTGTTTGTCGCGATGTTCCCGGTGGTGCTGGTGGTGGTGGCTTTTGCGCACCCGGCCATGACGCTGTGGCTGGGCGCCGAGCCTGGGCCACTGGCGGGCACCGTGCTGCAGATTTTGATTGCCGGCTTGATCTTCAACGTGATGGCGCAGGGCCCGGCAACCTTGATCCTGGCGGCAGGGCACCCGCGCAACATCGCGTTGCTGCACCTGGTCGAGCTGCCGCTGTTCATCGGCGTGCTGTGGTTTCTGACCTCGCGCTACGGCATCGTCGGCACAGCAGCGTCGGTGGCGTTGCGCTTTGTGCTGGACGCGCTGGCAGTGGGTGCGCTGGCACTGCACGACTTTGCAGCAGCGCCCCGGGTACGTTGGGGGCAGCAGCTGGCACTGTTGAAGCCGACGCTGCTGCCGTTCGTGCTGGGCGTCGCGTTGCTCGGACTCGTGCAGTTCAGCCGCAGCTGGTGGATGGCGGCGCTCACCGCCGCCGTCGGGCTGGCGGTGTTTGCGGCCTACGCGTGGCCGCGCTTGTTGCGGCCGGGCGAGCGTGCGGGGCTGGTTGCCTTCCTGCGCCGGCGTTGATCGCGTTGGCCATGCCGTGCCGGGTGCACACCAGCCGCTGATTGCAATGCAGACCCCGACCTCGCCGGCCGCATCTACCGCCACTGCCACTGCCTCCGGCTGTGCGCTGCAGCGCGACTGGGCCTTCGACCCGACACCGTCGCCCCCCGCCTGGGTGCAACGCCGCTGCGCCACAGCCTGGCTGCTGCGCAGCCGGCCGATGCCAGCCAGCCGCGTGCTCAAGCCGGTACTAGCGGCGCCGCGTTGGCTGGCTTACTTCGTCTATCTGCCGGACGGCCAACTGCTGCCGCAGCATCACTTCACCCTGCGCCGCTTGCGCGAACACGGGCTGCCTTTGCTGGTGATCGCTGCATCGCCATCGCCCGACCAAGTGCCGCCAGAGCTGCACACCGCCGCGGATGCGCTCGCGTGGAAGGCATTGCCGGGCTATGACTTTTCTGCCTACCGGCTCATCTGGTCACTGCTGGCCGAACATTCGCCCGGCGCGGATGTGCTGCTGCTAAACGACTCGGTGCTGGGCCCGTTCTCCGACCTGACGCCCTTCATCGACCGCGCACGCTGGTCGCTCACCGGCTTCACTGCATCGGCTGAATACGGCAACCATGTTCAGTCGTACGCGATGGTGCTGCGCGACGTGCGGCCTTCGTTGTTGAAGGCGCTGACACCGCTGTTTCGCTTTGGCCGGTGTCTGCAGAGTTTCGATGACGTCGTGCTGGCACAGGAAGTTCAACTTTCGCGAGTGATGGCCCGCACGATCAGCGTCGGCAGCCTTTGGTGGTCGCCCGGAAATGCGACGCTGGAGCAGCCGTTCGCTTTGCTGGACCAAGGCTATCCGTTTCTCAAGCGGGCTCTCATAGACAAGCACCGGGCTAAGCAGGACGAACGCTTGGTACGCGCGCGCTTAAAAAAAGCAGGCCACCCTCACACTGGTTAAGCGAATTGCAGTGGCGGTACAGCCCGAACACACGGAGAAGTACTTAATGGCGAGCGGCGCCAAATGGAACGTCTAGGCGGGCCACCTCCCCCATAGCGACGCCTGGCTTCAACATGCAATTTGTGCTTGTCGTCACCTGATTAGGCATGAAGCTAAGCCACACCCCTGATCTGCGGCTCTGGCGTTGGCACCGCAGTTGCCGCGTGGCCGAGCAACGACTGCAACAGCGCTTGCAAGTCGAAGCGATGGTTGAATCGATACGAGAATGCCCCGAGGTAGTGGCCGGCGTACTTGCCAAACTTGAAGGCCTTGTGCGCGCCGTAGATCATCGTCTTCAGGTTGCCCAGGATCGTGTTGACCCACTTGAACTGCGGCAGCTCGCGCGGCTTG
>JAJAZC010000139.1 GCA_026785885.1 Rubrivivax sp. | reverse complement strand
CGGCCGCAGCGCGCGCATGCAGGCCACGCTGTCCATGCGCGGCATCATTAGATCCACCAGCACCACGTCGGGCAACAGGGGCGGTGCCCGCTGCAGTGCGTCGGCGCCGTCGTCGGCGTCGCCCACCCACGACAGGCCAGGCTCTGCTTTCATCATTGCCGCCAGGCCATAACGAATCATCGGGCGGCCGTCGACAATAAAATGCGGATCGGTCGCATGGCGTTGGCTGTTGCCCATCGAAGGCTTCATCGGCTGCGGCTGCGGCTGCGGCTGCGGCTGCGGCTGCGGCGGCGGCTGCGGCTGCGGGCTGCTGTGGGCGGCTTGGGCTGCTGCTACAAGCCTGCCGCGTGGGGGGTTATGTTATCGGCCGCCAGGGCCGCCCCGCTGGCTGGCAGGCGCGGCGCCGTGCAAGGCTTCCCAGGCTGGTGCTCTATTGCGGCGACCTGCGTTTGGGCACCGCTGGCTGCCGTAGTACGCTCTTGCGCGTTGCACCAGGAGAGCCCCGCACTATGAACAAGATCTACCCCAGCGCCGCCGTCGCGCTGGCCGGCGTGGTGCAGGACGGGCAACTGCTCGCCGTCGGCGGTTTTGGCCTGTGCGGCATTCCGGAGGCGCTGATCGATGCGCTGCGCGACAGCGGCGCCAAGCAGCTGACGGTGATCTCCAACAACGCCGGTGTCGACGGCTTCGGCCTGGGCCGGTTGCTGCAGACGCGGCAAATCAAAAAAATGATCAGCAGCTACGTCGGTGAGAACAAGGAGTTCGAGCGTCAGTACCTCGCAGGCGAGCTCGAACTCGAATTCACGCCACAGGGCACGCTGGCCGAGAAGCTGCGGGCCGGTGGCGCCGGCATTCCGGCTTTTTTCACGCGCACCGGCGTTGGCACCGTGGTGGCCGAAGGCAAGGAGCTGCGCGAATTCGACGGCCATACCTTTGTGATGGAGCGTGCGCTGGTGCCCGACGTGTCGCTGGTCAAAGCGTGGAAGGCCGACACCTCGGGCAACCTTGTCTTTCGCCTCACGGCGCGCAACTTCAACCCGGCTGCAGCCATGGCCGGCAAGATCACGATCGTCGAGGTCGAAGAAATTTTGCCGCTGGGTGCGCTCCAGCCCGACGCGATCCATTTGCCGGGCATCTACATCGACCGCATCGTGCTCAACGCAACGCCTGAGAAGCGCATCGAAAAACGCACCACCACCGAACGGCCGGCTAAGGTGCCGGCCTTGACCGATAAAGCAGGAGCCTGACCATGGCCTGGACCCACGACCAGATGGCCGCCCGCGCAGCGCAGGAGCTGCATGACGGCTACTACGTCAACCTCGGCATCGGCCTGCCCACCTTGGTGGCCAACTTCGTGCGCGCCGACACCGAGGTCTGGCTGCAGAGCGAAAACGGCATGCTCGGCATCGGCCCCTTCCCGACTGAAGACGCCGTGGATGCCGACCTCATCAACGCCGGCAAGCAGACCGTCACGACCATTGCCGGCAGCAGCATCTTCGGCAGCCACGACAGCTTTGCGATGATTCGCGGCGGCAAGATCGACCTGTCGATCCTGGGCGCGATGCAGGTCAGTGCAACGGGCGACCTGGCCAACTGGATGATTCCCGGCAAGATGGTGAAAGGCATGGGCGGCGCGATGGACCTGGTGGCCGGCGTGGCGCGTGTGCTGGTGCTGATGGAGCACGTAGCCAAGAAGAAGGACGGCAGCATCGACCTGAAGATCCTGCCCGCCTGCACGCTGCCGCTGACGGGTGTGGGCGTGGTCGACCGCATCATCACGGATCTGGCTGTGCTGGACGTGACGCCGCAGGGCCTGAAGGTCGTCGAGATGGCGCCCGGTGTCAGCAGCGAAGAGCTGCAGTCCAAGACCGGGGTGCCTCTGCACTTGTGATCGGCATGCGCCGCCGCTGTTTGTCGACTGCAGGCACGCATTCCGTTCTGTGATGCGTTGATGCGCCGATGCGCTAGCTTCATTGCCATGCGCACCACCGTTGACCTCGACGACGACATCCTGCTTGCTGCACGCAAGCATGCGGCCCGTGGGCGCAAGTTGCTCGGTGCCGTGCTTTCCGCTCTGGCGCGCGAAGCCTTGCAGCGCCCGGCTTTAGCACCAGCACGTCGCGGCGCGCGGCGTGCAGGCGGCCGTTTTGCGGTGCTGCCACGCCGTGACGAAATCATCACGCTCGAGCACGTGAGGGCGCTGCAGGATCAGGAAGGCGCCTGACGCGGTGGCCGCGACCCGAGCCGCGGCGGCGACGGATGATTCAACTGCTGCCCGATCCGCTGCCGAGCGGGTGCTGCTCGACGTCAACGTGCTGATCGCGCTGCTCGACGACGCGCACGTGTTCTCGCAGCGTGCCAACGCCTGGCTCGACGTGGCACCGCGCCGCATTGCCACCTGCCCGATCGTCGAAAACAGTGCGGTGCGTGTCATGAGCGCGACGGCCTATTGCGCCACCCACCGCGCTACGCCGACCCAAGTGGCCGAGGGTCTGCGCGCCCTCACCGAAGGCGTCGACCACGCCTTCTGGCCCGACGATGTCTCGCTGCTGGACGAAGCGTGCTTCCACTTCACGCGCCTGCACGGCTACCGCCAGATTACTAACGCCTATCTGCTCGCGCTGGCCGTGCGCCACCGCGGCGCGCTGGCATCCTTCGACCCTGCAGTGCCGCTGTCGGCCGTGCGCGGCGCGGCCAAGCGCCACCTGTTGCCGCTGTAGCGGCCTGGCCGCCGCGCGGTTTTGGCCTGATCGCAGCTCAGATGCGGCTCAGTTGGCGCTGAGTTGGCGCTCAGTTGGCGCTTGGTTGGTGCTCAGGCGCATCTCGGCTACGGCGCACTGCCGCAGCCACTTCCGGCACCAGCGCCGGCCCGCGGTAGATCAGCCCGGTGTAGATCTGCACCAGATCAGCCCCAGCGGCCACCTTGGCTTGCGCAGAGGCTCCGCCCATGACCCCGCCGACGCCGATGATCGGGTAGCCGGCGCCCAACGCGCTGCGCAACAACCGGATGATGCGGTTGCTCGCCTCGGACACCGGGCTGCCGCTGAGACCACCGACCTCGGCCGCGTGTGGCAGGCCTTGCACCGCGTCGCGTGCCACCGTGGTGTTGGTGGCGATGACACCGTCGATGGCGTTCTTCAGCAGCGTCTGCGCAATTAGGTCGACCTGCGCCGGCTCCAGATCGGGCGCGATCTTGACGAACACCGGCACATGGCGGCCGTGCTGGGCCGCCAGCTCATTGCGGCGCTGCTGCAGCGTGCCCAGCAGCGCGTCCAAAGCCGCGTCGCCTTGCAGCTCGCGCAGGTTGCGCGTGTTGGGGCTGCTGATGTTGACGGTGACGTAGTCGGCGTGCGGATACACGCCGGCCAGTGCCAGCAGGTAGTCGTCTACCGCACGCCCGATCGGTGTCGCTGCGTTCTTGCCGATGTTCAGGCCCACGATGCCGCCGGCAGCGCGGAAGCTGCGCGCGCGCTGCACATTGGCGACAAAGGCATCCAGCCCGCCGTTGTTGAAGTCCAGGCGGTTGATCAGCGCGCTCTTGGCAGGCAGGCGAAACACACGCGGTTTGGGGTTGCCCGGCTGCGCCAGCGGCGTCACGGTGCCGACCTCGATGAAGCCGAAGCCCATCGCGCCCAGGCCGTCGATACAGCGGCCGTTTTTGTCCATCCCGGCAGCCAGCCCGACGCGGTTGGGGAATCGCAGCCCGGCCACGGTCACCGGGTCGGCGATGCGCGTCTGCGCCCACAGGCACTGCGCTGGCGTGTTTTGCAGCCGGGCGATGGCGGCCAACGTCACGTCGTGCGCCGCTTCGGGGTCGAGTCCGAACAGGAAAGGGCGCGTCAGCGCATAGGGCACGGCAAACATGGTGGCAATTGTCTCAGGGCGGTCTGCGCGGCCATACGGCCGGGTGCGTGTCGATAATCCGTGCAATGGAGCAAGACGAATTGAAGGCACTGGTCGGCCGTGCAGCGCTGCAGTACGTGCAGCCGGGGCAGTGTGTCGGTGTCGGCACCGGCAGCACCGTCAACCACTTCATCGATGCGCTGGCCGGCATCAAGGCGCAGCTTCTTGGTGCCGTCAGCAGCTCTGAACAAAGCACCGCGCGGCTGCGGGCCCACGGCATCCGTGTGCTGGACGCAGCCGACGTCGACCGGCTGCCGGTGTACATCGATGGCGCCGATGAAATCGACGCACAGGGTTTCATGATCAAGGGCGGCGGCGCGGCGCTGACACGCGAGAAGATCGTTGCCGATCTGGCCGATCGCTTCGTCTGCATCGTTGACCAGAGCAAGCAGGTGCCGGTGCTCGGCCGCTTTCCGCTGCCGCTGGAGGTGGTGGCGATGGCCGCGCCGCAGCTGGTGCGGCACTTTGCAGCGTTGGGCGGCACGGCCGTGCTGCGCGCAGGCGTCATAACCGACAACGGCCACCCGATCCTGGACGTGCGTGGGCTGCACATCACCGACCCGCTGGCGCTGGAGCTTGAGATCAACCAGTGGCCCGGTGTCGTCACGGTGGGTCTGTTCGCGCGGCACCGCGCCAGCGTTTGCCTGCTGGGCACGCCAGGAGGTGTGAAGACGCTGGTGTTCTAATCAAGCCCAGCCCTGCAAACCCCGAGGAAGCGCTTTGGCCAAACCTAATTATTCGTTCGAGAAGCGCCAACGCGAGCTGGCCAAGAAGAAGAAGAAAGAAGAGAAAGAAAAGGAACGAGCGGCGCGCAAGGCCGCAGGGCTGCCGCCGATTCCCGACGAGCCCGACGACGTGGATGCGGCCGATGGCGCAGGCCCGACAGATCCGGCTCGGCCGGCTTGATCAGACGGCTTCATCAGACGGCCTCATCAGACGCCTCGTCACACAGCCTCGTCACACAGCCTCATCAGCCGGCGTCTGCAAAAAGCCTCTTCAGGCCGCCTCGTCGGACAGCGCCATCAGCCGGCGTTTTCCGCCGGCCTTATCAGACGGCCTCTTCAGACGGCCTGAGCACCCGTCGAACGCCGCGCCGCGCGCACTATCCAGCGCCCCGGGTCGATGGCGTCGCACAGATCCTGCTCTAGCGGCCACGGCGCACCGGTGGCCATGGCGGCCACCAGGCGGCCCAGCAGCGGTGCCAACGTGAGCCCCCGCGAGCCCAGCGCAGACACCACGAACAAGCCTTGCTGCCGCGGCAGCAGCCGCGCCTGATCGCAGCGCGTGCCGGCGGGCATGGGCCACAGCGGCAAAGCGCCGGCGATCGGCAGCCGGTCATCCGTTTCCTGCCGCCAACCGACGCGTCCTTGCAGCGCCGCGGCCTGCGCGCTCAGATCGATGCGCGTCAAGCGCTGCAGCCGCTGCAGGTTGTGCACATGGTCCGCTGCACGCAGCCGGACGTCGGCATCATCGGCCTGGCGGGTGGCGCCGAACAGCAGTGCGCCAGGTAGCGGAATGACATAACCGTCGCCGGTGACGGGCAGCCGCAGCGAGAGCGGGGCGATGTTCGGCGTACTGCTTGGCACGGTGATCGGCAAGGTGATCGGCACGGCAATCGGCTCGGCGATCGGCGCGGCAATCGGCTCCGCGATCGGCTCGGCAGTCGGCCCTGTGTAGACGCTGACCTGCCCGCGCACCGCACGCAGCGGCCACGGCTGCGCGCCGGCGATCGGCGTTGGGTGCAGCAAGGTCTGCACGTCGCCACCGGTGGCCAGCACCACCACGCCGGCACGTGCAACTGCGTGCCCGCCGCTGCCGAGCAACCACGCGCTGCCATCGCGCTGCAGCGAATCGACAGCGCAGCCTGTTTGCAGCTGGATGCCAGGATGCGCCAGCGCCCAGGCCACCCACTGCGCGGGTGCGAGCCAGCCGCCGGCTGCATACAGCCAACCGGGCCCCGCAATCGGCACACCGGCGGCAGCACTGGCCGCTGCTGCGCCCACGGCCTGCACATAGTCAGCGGGCAAGGCCTGCGCTGTGGCCAAGGCCCGCAGATCGGCCAATGCGGTGTCCGCTGGTGCGGCCTGCAGCAAGCCGTCGATCTGCCCGGCGACGCAGCCGCTTGCGATGGCGCTGCTGTACAGCGGCGCGGCCGCGAATGCAGCCGCGCGCAGCAGCCGCGTGTGCACACCGTCGTCGCGGTTGACGCTGCCGTGGAACAGCGCGGCGGCATTGCCCGAAGCGCCATGCGCCGGCTGCGCGGCGCGCTCCAGCACCTGCACCCGCAGGCCCTGCTGCGCCAACGCCAGCGCAGCAGCGGCGCCCGCCAGTCCGGCACCGACAACCACGGCATCGAAGCCGGTTTCGTCATCTGCTCGAGGTGCACGAAGCACCGCCGGTGACGGCAGGCGCCGCGGCGAATAGCGCGGTGCGTAGTGCGCCTGCGTGATTAGCCGCTTGCTACCGGTGCCGGGCGCCGTGTGCACCTGAAAGCCGGCGGTGCGCAACGCGGCATGCAGTGCACCGGCAACACTCCAGGTGGCCAGCGTCGCGCCGGGCGCGGCCAGACGGGCGACGCCCTTGATGACCTGCGTTGTCCACATCTGCGGGTTGTGCGTTGGTGCAAAGCCGTCCAGGAACACGGCATCGGCCTGCAGGCGCAGCACCGGCAGCAGCGCCGCGAAATCGCCCAGCGCCAGCAGCAGGCGCACGCGGCCGTGCTCGAAGTCCAGCATGTGCAGACCCGGCGTTGCGGGCGGCCAGGCTTGCAGCAGCGCTTGTGCGAGTGCAGACCGGCCCGGCAAAGGCGCCTGGGCGTGGGCACGCGCGAGGTCACCGCGGCTGGGTGGATGGCGTTCGATCGAGACGAACACCAGACGAGCGCAGCGTGCCGCATCGCCACGCCAGGCGTCCCAGGTGGCGATGAAGTTGTGGCCGAGGCCGAAACCGGTTTCCAGCACCACGAACAGGTCGCGCCCGGCCCAGCGCCCAGGAAGCCCGTTGCCACCGAGAAAGACATGGCGGGCTTGGGCGAGTGCGCCGACGCGCGGGTGGTAAAGATCGCCGTAGAGGCGGGAGCGGGGCGGCGGGACGTCTGCGCCGTCTGCCCCCCCCGCGCGCCCTGCGCTGTCTAAGCCGTCTGCGCTGTCTGACCCTCCTGTGCCGTCCACGTGGCCTGCGCCGGCAGCGCCTGCCGCGCCGGAGCGCCCGTCCCGGCCGCGGCCCCCGTCCCCGAAGTCGATCTCGGCCGCTGTGATCGGCTGCGTCTTCAAGACGGGGACAGCGCCGCGCGGTGGAGCAGCCAGCCCAGCAGCGGCGCCTGCACGTCGGCCAGGCCGCGGTAAGCGAGCACCGCAGGGCTCATCGACGCCAGCGCGTCGTGCAGCGCCTGCGCCCGGCCCGGCGTGTCCACCACCGTGGCCAGCCGCTGCACCTGCACATGGATCAAAAACACCGCCTGCTGCAGCGTGGGCAGCGGGATGAAGCTTTGGTGTTCACTACGGAACCAGGCCCGATCCACCGCGGTGTCCGCCCAGCGCTCGGCCGCCACACGCGCCGGGTGCGCGTGCAGGCGCGGGTGGTCCGTCACTGTCCAGACAAAACGCTCCCAGCGCAGCTCGCTGCACACCAGGCGGGTCAGCGACTCGGCGGCGTTGAGCAGCAGCGCGTTGTCGGCCACCGGCGCGTGAACCTCGGCAAAGTGGCGGCCGATCTTCAACTCCGGTGCCCAGTGGCTGGGCAGTGCCACTGCCAGCCATGGGATGTGACCGTCGCGGCCGTCGATGATGGCCAGGTCTTCAGCAAAGGCCAGGCTCAGCAGGCCGGTCTGGCGCCATGCGGGCGGCAGGCCTTGCAGGCAGCGTGCCACTTCATCGCCCAGGCCGAAGCTGCCGCTGGCGGTCTGCTCGATGTGACCATCGGCCGACACGGCGGTGCTGAGCTGCAGGGCTTGCGCCGACGCCCCGTCCCACCGCCACACGGCCGGGTGCTCGACGGCCGCCTGCTCGAACACGGCATGCAGTGCCGGGCTGACATCAAAGCCCTCTTGCACCAACAGAGCCTGGTGCCAGAAGGCCGACAGCACTGCCAGTTTTTCGCGCTGATGCGGCGAGCCCGGCGCCAGCGGCGTCAGCTGCGGCGTACCCGCGTGCAACCGGCGCAGGCCGGGCTGCATGCGAAAAGGCGCGCTGACGGCAGCATCGAAGTCGAAGGGCATGCAGTGATGATGCCAACAAGGCGCTGCTAGAAAACAAAGGGCACCCGAAGGTGCCCGTGACTGACGGCGGACCGCTGACCGCTGACCGCTGACGCCCCATCGGCGCCTAGATGGCCGATCAGCGCTGAAGATCGGTCAAACCCGCTTGCGGTACTCGTGCGTGCGGGTGTCGATTTCGACCTTGTCGCCGTTTTCGACAAAGATCGGCACGCTGATCTCGAAACCGGTGCCCACCAGCTTGGCCGGCTTCAACACCTTGCCCGAGGTGTCGCCTTTGACAGCGGGGTCGGTGGTGATCTCACGCACAACGGTGGTCGGCAATTCAACCGAGATGGCTTTGCCGTCGTAGAACACCACTTCGACCGGCATGCCGTCATCGAGGTAATTGATCGCGTCGCCCATGTTCTCGGTCTCGACCTCGAACTGGTTGTATTCCGCGTCCATGAAGGCATACATCGGATCGGCAAAGTAGGAGTAGGTGCACTCCTTCTTGTCCAGGATGACCTGGTCCATCTTGTCGTCGGCCTTGAAGACCGTCTCGGCGCCGAAGCCGCTAAGCAGGCTCTTCATTTTCATACGTACCGTTGCCGCGCCGCGGCCGCCACGGCTGTATTCGGTTTTGAGCACGACCATCGGGTCCTTACCCTGCATGATGACGTTGCCGGCGCGAATTTCCTGTGCGAGTTTCATGGGCGTTGTCGCGGTTGGTGTGACCGTAAAGGCGGTAATGGCCACATGGGCCGTAATTGCGGTAATGGCCTGAATGACGGCCAATTACCGCGGTGAACATGGCGCTTGCCATGCCAGGCAAAGCCGACAAGTCTAGCAGCAGCACATTAGGCGCCGGGCCGCTACGCCACCCGCTTAGCCATGACAAAGCGCAGCAGTTGCGAGGCCAGGTCGGGCTGCAACAGCAGGCGGTTTCGCAGGCTCTGCGCGGCCGCAGACCAGTCGGACGAAACTTCGCCCGGCGCGAGTGTTTGTAAATCGATCGCCACACCCGGCGCGCCATTCCAGCCCCGCCACAGCGCCTGCACCGCCGCGGGCAAGGCGGCCGGCGCAAATTGCTCGATCAACGCCTGGACCTTGCGGTGGTGCGCGCCGTCTTGCTGCGCATAGGCCTGCCAGACCAGCGGCTTACCGGCCCACAGCCCGCGCACCAGCGAGTCCTCACCGCGCACGAAATTGATGTCTGCAGCCCACAGCAGGTGGTCGAAATCCTGCTGCGTCAGCCAGGGCAGCGCCACCGTGCGCACGTGCTTTGGCAGCGCAGCGGTGGACCTGCGCGGCGGCAGCGCCTCTGTGGACCTTGCCCGCGGCAGCGCAGCCACCCTCTGCTGCGCCGGGCCGGGTGCCACCAACAGCAGCGTCGGCACTTCGGCCAAGGCCTGTATCAATTCGGCGAGTCTCGGGTTGTCGTAGCAAAACAGGCTAACGACCCGCTCAGCCGGCAGCAGGGTGATGTGCCGGCCGGCCAGCCAGGCCATGCGGTCGAAGCGGGACTGCGCCGTGAGCAGATCGGCCTCGCGCAGCAGCCCGCCAGTGCGGGCGGTGAAGCCGGGGTAGAAGAACCACTTGACGAGGCCACCCGGCTGCGGCGAAGGCAAGCCGTGCGAGCGCTCGACGTAAGGCTCGGCGCTGAGGTGCTCCAGGTTGATCCACACCGGCGCCGGCTGCTGCCGCTGCACCGTCTTGTGCAGCTGCTCGACCGCGGCCGTTGGCAGATCGCAACCGAACGCTTCGACCACCACGTCACCCGTTACCGGTGGTGCAGCCCATGGCAAGACGGTGACGCCGGGCTGGCCGTGTGGCGCCATCCAGGCCAGTGCGCTCGCGTCGTCGATGATCAGCCGCACCTGCTGCCCCAGCGCCGCCAGCGCGGTGGCGAGCCGCCAGCACACGCCGACGTCGCCGTGGTTGTCGACGACGCGGCAATATAGGTCCCACAACATCGGTACGGTCCGGGGCGAAAGCATCGGCGGATTATTGAAGCCGTAGAAAATGGCAGTGATGAGCGAGCCAGCGCAAGGACACCCCACAGGACCCGCAAAACCCGCAGATGCCGCGGGGCGCGCCAATGCGGGCAAGCCCGACGCCACTGCCGCGCGCGAGCGCCTGCTGGTCGAGGTGGCGGCGCTGCCCGGCCTGCCGGGCGTCTACCGCTGGTTCGACGCGCAGGACCAGTTGCTGTACGTGGGCAAGGCGCGGCACTTGAAAAAGCGGGTGTCGAGCTACCTGCACAAGGACCACGACGGCACGCGTATCGGCCACATGGTCTCGCGCATTGCGCGGCTGGAGACGACCGTGGTGCGCAGCGAGGCCGAAGCCCTGCTGCTCGAGAACAACCTGATCAAGACGCTGCAGCCGCGCTTCAACATCCTGTTTCGCGACGACAAGAGCTATCCGTACCTGAAGCTCGTATCGCACCCCTTTCCGCGCATGGCCTACTTTCGGGGTGCGGTCGATCGCAAGCACCGCTACTTCGGGCCTTACCCCAATGCCTGGGCCGTCAAGCAGACGATCCAGCTGATGCAGAAGGTGTTCCGGCTGCGCACCTGCGAAGACACGGTGTTCAACAACCGGTCGCGGCCCTGTCTGCTGTACCAGATCGAGCGCTGCTCGGGCCCTTGCGTCGGGCTGATTGCTCCGCCCGACTACGCCCGCGATGTACGCGATGCAGAGCGCTTCCTGCTCGGCGAGCCGCAAGCCGTGATCGAGGATCTGCAGGCACAGATGATGGGCCACGCCGAAGCGCTGGAGTTCGAGCGTGCTGCGGCGCTGCGGGACCGCATCGGCTCGTTGTCGCGCGTGCTGCATCAGCAGTCGGTGGAAGCCAGCAGTCTGTCGGCAGCGGACAAGGATGTCGACATCCTGGCCGTCAAGGGCGCCGGCGGCCGCGCTTGCGTGAACCTGGCGATGGTGCGCGGCAGCCGCCACCTGGGTGACCGTGCGTACTTCCCGAGCCATGTCGATGAAGGCGCCTTGCTGGACATCGAAGCGATGGATGTGGACGTGGCCACGGACACGGGCGCGGTCAAGGACATGGTCACAGATAGCGCCCCGGACGTGGCCACAAGCGCGGCCGTGGATGCACCCACAAGAAGCCCCGAAGTCGCGGTGCTGGAGGCTTTCATCGCGCAGCATTACATCGGCCAGCCGGTGCCGCCGCAGCTGGTCACGAGCCATGCGGTGGACAGCGCCTTGATCGACGCGCTGGCTGAGACCGCCGGCGTGCGGGTGCGCGCGCAGCACCAGCCGCGCGAGCAGCGGCGCTTGTGGCTAGAGATGGCCTGCAAAGGCGCGGCGTTGTCGCTGGCGCGGCTGTTGGCCGAAGAAGGCTCGCAGCAGCAACGCACCCGTGCGCTGATCGAGGCGCTGGAGCTGGATGCCGATGACCCGGCGCAGCTGCGCATCGAGTGCTTCGACATCAGCCACACCGCCGGTGAAGCGACGCAGGCGTCGTGCGTGGTCTACGAAAGCCACGCCATGCAAAGCAGCCAGTACCGGCGCTTCAACATCGAAGGGATCACCGGCGGCGACGACTACGCCGCGATGCGGCAGGTGCTGCACCGGCGCTATGCCCGCCTGGCCGAAGCGGCAGGCGCCACCGTTGAGGCAACTGTCGCGGCCGCTGCTGACGTTGATGTCGATGTCGATGTCGATGTCGATGTCGATGTCGATGTCGATGTCGACGCGACGGCTGCACGTGCGGCTACAGCCGCTGCGGTTGCGCCCGTCGCATCGACGCCGGCGCTGGTGGTTGGTGTCGACGGCGTTGGTCCGACGGGCGCGGATGGAACCCGGTCTCCTGCACCGCGTGCAAAGCGCGGCCTGGCGCGGCTGCCGGACTTGGTGTTGGTCGATGGCGGCCGCGGCCAGGTCACGGTGGCGCGCGAGGTTTTCGAAGAACTGGGGCTGGACATCGCGCTGATCGTCGGTGTGGAGAAGGGTGCAGGGCGCAAGGTCGGACTCGAAGAACTGGTGTTTGCGGACGGGCGTGAGAAGGTGTATCTCGGGCATGATTCGGCCGCGCTGATGCTGGTGGCTCAAATTCGGGACGAGGCCCACCGCTTCGCCATCACCGGCATGCGCGCCCGCCGAGCCAGCGTGCGCACAGGCGGCAGCCGGCTTGAAGACATCGCCGGTGTTGGCCCGCGCAAGCGGGCACGGCTGTTACAGCGCTTCGGCGGGTTGAGAGGGGTGGCCAGCGCCGGGGTCGACGACCTGGCCACCGTGGAGGGCATCAGTCGTGAACTGGCCGAGGAGATCTACCGTGCGCTGCATTGATGAAGAGGCCTGTGGATCAACAAACGGCGTTGCCGCACTGGCGGCGCCCAGCGCACTG
Organism: Rubrivivax sp.; assembly: GCA_026785885.1. GTDB lineage: Bacteria > Pseudomonadota > Gammaproteobacteria > Burkholderiales > Burkholderiaceae_C > Rubrivivax. The sequence continues at coordinate 227 of JAJAZC010000139.1, read as the reverse complement.
GCGCCGGCTGCTGTTGTGCCGCGCCGCCGCGCTGAGGCCGCAGCTATCGCTTCGCTGCTGGTGTTGACCGCCATGATTGCCGGCTGTGCAGCCCCGGCACCCCCCCCCCCCCCCCCCCCCCCCCCCCCCCCCGGCCCCCCGGGGCCGGCCCCCCCCCGCCCGGCCGGCCCCGGCCGCGCCCCCCGGGCCCCGGGGCGCCCCCCCCCGCGGGGCCGCCCCCCCGGGGG
>JAJAZC010000138.1 GCA_026785885.1 Rubrivivax sp. | reverse complement strand
CCGGTTGCACCCGTCCATGCTGCCGATCAAGGCCCGCAGCGGCATCAGCAGTGCGCTCACTTTGGAAGGTAGCACGGGGCAGACCTGCATGTCAGCCACGTAGTGCGACTTGCGTTCATGAAAGCCGATCAGCACCGTGCCCTTCTTGACCACATGCCGCACCGACAGCCGCGCGCGCTCGCGGTAGCCCCAGGCCGGGCCTTCGATCGCGCGCAGCAAGCGCTCAGGCCGCACCTTGGCCAGGTGCCACAGGTTGTCTTCCAGCACACGCTGTTTGACGGCCACTTGCGCGGCCGGGTGCAGGTGCTGCATCTTGCAGCCGCCGCAAGCGCCGGCGTGCAGGCCGAAGTGCGGGCAGCCGGGCTGCACCCGCTGCGCACTTTCGCGCAGCAGCGCCGTCATCGTGCCCTGCTCCCAGTTGTTCTTGCGCCGCGCCACGGCAACGTGCACACGCTCGGTCGGCAAGGCACCTTCAATGAATACGACCTTGCCGTCGGCGCGGCGTGCCACGCCTTGCGCTTCGAGGTCCAGCGATTCGACCTCGAGGCCGGTGTCGTGGAGGGATAAATCGGCAGCCGGGGGGGCGCTGCACTGCATGCTGTCAGCCATCGGCCGGATTATCCCGGCCGGGCAGCGCACCGCGGTGGGCTCAACGCGGCGGCAGCAGACGCGCTGGGTCGATGGGCTTGCCCTGGCGGCGAATCTCGAAGTGCAACTGCACGCGCTCTGCCTCGCTGGACCCCATCTCGGCAATCTTCTGGCCGCGCCGCACGACCTGATCCTCCTTGACCATCAACGCCTGGTTGTGGGCGTAAGCCGTGAGGAACAGCGCGTTGTGCTTGACGATTAGGAGGTTGCCGTAACCGCGCAGGCCCGAGCCGGCATACACCACGCGGCCATCCGCAGCGGCAAGCACCGAGTCGCCGGCGCGGCCGGTGATGGCCAGGCCCTTGGTCTTGTTGTCGTCGAAAGCGGTGCCCACCGGGCCAGTGGCCGGCCAGCCCCAGGTCACGTCTTCGTCAGCGTCGCGCGGTGCAGCGGGCGACGTGACCGGCGCGACAACTACTGGCGCGGGCGGTGCCGCAGCTGGCGTGGCCCCCGGCACCGGCACCACCACGGGTGCCGGCGTGACGGCCGGCACACCCGAACCGCCGGGTGGCGCAGCCGGCGGGCCCGGTGGCACCGCCAAGGTGGCCGCAGCCACCGGCGCCGCAGCCGGCTTGCCATCCAGCGGCTTGCCATCCAACCGCCCAGCAGGAACCACCGGCCTGCTGACTGCGCCACCGGCAGTGGTGGTGTCTGCAGCTACCGGCGGCACGACGCGCAGCACCTGCCCGACTTCGATGATGTTGGGGTTGTCCAGCCCGCTCCAGCGCGCGATGTCGCGCCAGTTGTGGCCGTTGTCCAGGCCGATGCGAATAAGCGTATCGCCCGGCTTGACGCTGTAGTAGCCGGGCCTGCCAGCGTTCTCTGCGCCGGGCAGCGGCTTGGCTGATGCCTCTGCGGCAACAGCCCCCGCAGGCATGCCCGGCAAGACGGCTGGGCCATTGATAGCAGGGGCTGCAGTCGTCGCGCGGCTGGCGGCTTGACGCTCTTCGACGGGTGCGCGGTGCGTGGTGCTGGCGCAGCCGGCGGCCAGCACCAGCGCCGCCAGCAGCGGCAGCGTCCGCGTCCGCGTCGACGCAAGGCGGTGCAAGTCGAACATTGGGTGTGATGACGGGCTCATTCAGTGCCTGATTTTAGGGGGACGAAGTGCACCGCATCCTGGTGCTGCATCACCAAGCCGGCTGGGCCTTCACCGACACGGTCGACGATCAGCAGGCGTTGGCCCCTGTTTCCAGCAACGCCGGCAAGCCCGGCAACCCCGCAGCCGACCGGCGCAACCAGCCGCCCGCCGATGGCCAGCTGCTCGCTCCAGGCCAGCGGCAACGCTTCACCGCCAGCCGCCGCAACGATGCTGTTGTATGGCGCCCGCGGCGCATGGCCCAAGCGGCCATCGCCGAACACCAGCCGCAGATCGGTGCGCACGCTGCCGCGCAGCGCGTCCAGATTGGCGCGGGCTTTGTCGTGCAGAGCCTGCAGGCGCTCGATCGACACCACCGCGGAGCTCAGGTGCAGCAGCAACGCGGCCTGGTAGCCGCAGCCGGTGCCGATCTCCAGCACCCGCCCGAGGTTGCCGTGCAGCCGCGCATGCGCGCCATCGAACAACAGCGCGAGCATGTGGCCAACCACCGATGGCTTGGAGATCGTCTGCTGCAGCCCGATCGGCAGGCTCGTGTCTTCGTAGGCCTGCGTGGCCAGCGCCGTGTCGACGAAACGGTGGCGTTCAATGCTGGCCAACGCCTGCAGCACGTCCTCTTGCTGCAGGCCGCCGGCACGCAGCCGCTCGACCATGCGCCGGCGCACCGCCGCGGAATCCAGACCGAGCCCACTGGGCGGCGCGCGGCGCGCCAGTTCATGGGCCGCATGGGCCAGCGGGCTTTGCGGCCGCAGCACCGGTGTATGCGGAGCGCCGCCAGTCCCGCTGCGCGGCTGCAGCCGATCCAGCGCCAGCGGGAAGCCGCTGCGCGCGCGGCGGCCCGGCACGCTCATCGCACCCCGAGTCGCGAAGCCCAGGCGCTGCTGCCGGCGTGGTCCGTCAGGTCGACCTGCAAGGGCGTTATCGACACGGCACCGTTGGCAACCGCATGAAAGTCCGTGCCTTCGCCAGCCTCGCGTGCATCACCAGACGGGCCGATCCAGTAGATGGCTTCGCCGCGCGGGTTGGTCTGGAGGATCACCGGCTCGCTGGCGTGGCGGCGGCCCAGCCGCGTGATGCGTCGCGGCAGCGCCACCGCATCGGGCCGGTTGGGAATGTTGACGTTAAGCAGCCAGGGCCCCTGCGCCAATGCGCCGCTGGCCAGCACCTGATCGACGATCGACCGCGCTGCGGCTGCCGCCGCATCGATCTCGGCCCAGCCTTTGGTGCCTTGCGAAAACGCGATCGCCGGTATGCCGAAGAGGTAGCCTTCCATCGCGGCAGCCACGGTGCCGGAGTACAGCGTGTCGTCGCCCATGTTGGCGCCGTTGTTGATGCCGGACAGCACGAGGTCCGGCCGCTGTTCCAGCAAGCCGGTGAGCGCCACATGCACACAGTCTGACGGTGTGCCGTTGATGACGCGGAAGCCCTTCACGTGATCGCCGCGGGCTTCGAAGATCGATAGCGGGCGGCTCAGCGTCAACGCGTTGGATGTGCCGCTGGCGTTCTGCTCCGGCGCGATCACGTCGATGTGGCCCAGGCCCCTGCAGGCCTGCACCAGCGCAGCCAGTCCTGGTGCGAGATAACCGTCGTCGTTGGAAATGAGGATGCGCATCGCAGTATTGTAGGGAGGGCCCCGTGATGCTTCGGTGATGCACCACGGGCGTGCCCGGCCCCACCGACAGGCCGATAGAGGCGAAAGACTTGCCGTCAGCTTTGCCGGCAAGCAAGCTGAATGGCAGCTGTCCTCACGCCGACCCGTCACCCGCGACACGGCACTGATCGCAGCGGGCCCACGGTCTGCCTCAACTGCGCATGACAACGAGGTCGATACAGTCCGCTGCGCCATGCGCCAGCCTTTGAGCAGCACCCTCACCCCCGATCTGGGGCGCGAACCCACCGCCCGCGCCCGTGCCGATGGGTCTGCGTCCGCTTTTGCCGATGCCGGCATCAGCTCGCCTGGCTTTGCACAGTCGGGTCTGCCGCACACCGCCAGCGGCCGCGAATCCGCGCCCGTACCCGATCCGTATTGGTACAAAGACGCGGTCATCTACGAACTACACGTCAAGGCCTTTGCCGATGCCAACGGTGACGGCATCGGCGATCTGCGGGGCCTGACCCAGCGGCTCGACCACGTGCAGTCGCTGGGTGTCAACACGATCTGGCTGCTGCCGTTTTACCCGTCGCCCTTGCGCGACGACGGCTACGACGTTGCGGACTACGACGACGTGCACCCGTCCTATGGCTCGCTCGACGACTTTCGCCACTTCGTCGAAGAAGCGCACCGCCGCCAGCTGCGCGTGATCACGGAATTGGTGGTCAACCACACGTCGGACCAGCACCCTTGGTTCCAAGCCGCGCGGCGTGCGCCCAAAGGCTCGGCCGAGCGCAATTTCTACGTCTGGAGCGACGACCCCGGCCTGTACGCCGGCACCCGCATCATCTTTACCGATACCGAAAAGTCCAACTGGAGCTGGGACGAGCTGGCGCAGGCCTGGTACTGGCACCGCTTCTTCAGCCACCAGCCGGACCTCAACTTCGACAACCCGGCGGTGCTGGAAGCGGTGCTGGCGTCGATGGCCTTCTGGCTCGACATGGGTGTCGACGGCTTTCGGCTGGACGCTGTGCCCTACCTGGTGGAGCGCGACGGCACCAGCTGCGAGAACCTGCGCGAGACGCACGACGTCATCAAGACCATCCGCCGCCGTATCGACGCACGCTACCCGGGCCGGCTGCTGCTGGCCGAGGCCAACATGTGGCCCGAAGACGTGCGCGAGTACTTCGGCGACGACGACGAATGCCACATGGCGTATCACTTCCCGCTGATGCCGCGCATGTACATGGCCATCGCGCTGGAAGACCGCCATCCGGTGGTCGAGATATTGGCGCAAACACCCGACATCCCGCCGCACTGCCAGTGGGCCATCTTCCTGCGCAACCACGACGAGCTGACGCTGGAGATGGTGACCAGCAAGGAGCGCGACTACCTGTACCGCACTTACGCTGAAGACCCCCGCGCGCGCATCAACCTGGGCATCCGCCGCCGCCTGGCGCCACTGCTGGAAAACGACCGTGCCCGCATCGAGCTGATGAATAGCCTGCTGCTGTCGATGCCCGGCACGCCGGTGCTGTATTACGGCGATGAAATCGGCATGGGCGACAACATCTTTTTGGGTGATCGCGACGGCGTGCGCACGCCGATGCAGTGGACGCGTGACCGCAACGGCGGCTTCAGCAACGCCGACCCGCAGCGCCTGTATCTGCCGCCGATTCAGGACCCGGTCTACGGCTACGAAGCGCTCAACGTCGAGGCACAGACGCGCGAGCCGTCCTCACTGCTCAACTGGATGCGGCGGCTCTTGGCCATCCGCAGCACCACGCAGGCCTTCGGCCGCGGCCGCTTCACGATGCTGCACCCCGGCAACCGCAAGGTGCTGGCCTACGTGCGCGAGCACGGCGACGACACCATCCTGTGCGTGGCCAACGTCAGCCGCAGTGCGCAGGCGGTGGAGCTGGAGCTGCGCATGTTCAAAGGCCGCGTGCCGGTTGAGATGGCCGGGCGCAACGCCTTCCCGCCGATCGGCGATCTGCCGTATCTGTTGACGCTGCCTGCTTACGGCTTCTTCTGGTTCCGCCTGTCCGCCGACGCCATGCCGCCGCGCTGGCACGCAGAAACGCTGGCTGTCGACGAGCTGCCGACGCTGGTGTTGTTCGACGGCTGGAACAGCTTGTTCCGCCAGCGTGTCGTGCCCTGGCGCATGCGGCTGGCCGAGACCACGCGCAAGCAGTTCGAAGAAGCGCTGCTGCCGGCCTTCATCGGCCGCCAGCGCTGGCAGGGCGGGCCCGGCGCTGTCATTCAGCGCGCGGTGTTGACAGAGCACGCGCTGCTGGACGCCCCGGGCCAGCCGTATCTGCTGGCAGTGGCAGAGGTCACGGGCACGCACATCAGCGAAGGCACGTCGGGTTGCTTCTTGCCGCTGGCGTTGGCCTTCGATTCGGACAACGAAGAACGCGCCCGCGTACTGGGTGCGCTGCCGGTGTGCCGCGTGCGCCAGCAGGCCGAGACCGGCTTGATTGCCGACGCGATGGCCGACGAAGCCTTCGGCCGCACGCTGGTAGCAGCCATCGGCGCCAGCACCGAGCTGCGCACAGACAAAGGCTTTTTGCGCTTCACGCCGGCGGCCGGCTGGGCCGACCGCGCCGCTGCGGCTTTGAGCCAGCCGCTGCCGGTGCACCGGCTGACGGCGCATGTGCATTCGGTCAGCCTGCTCGGTGACCACCTGTTCCTCAAGGCTTTCCGCCAGCTCACCGTGGGTCTGCACCCGGAGCTGGAGCTGGGCCGCTACCTCACTGAAATTGGTTTTGCCCACAGCGTACCTTTGCTCGGCAGCGTGGAGCACGAAGCGGCAGACGGCACGGTGCGCGCATTGGCCATCCTGCAGGTGCAGGTGCACCACCAGGGTGACGCCTGGCAGATCACAGTCGACAGCTTGGCGCGCCTGCTCGAAGGCGCCCGCGCTGCCGACGCCACGCCGGACGACAGCCTGGATGCGATGGCCGGCCGCATCGCACTGATCGCCCAGCGGCTGGCCGCGTTGCATGCCGCACTTGCGCGCGCCACCGGGTTGCCGGCCTTCGTACCCGAGCCTCTTCTCGACGGTGAGCTGGCCGGCTGGTTGCGCCAGGCCGAAGCGGCGTGGCAAAGCACGCTCGACAGCCTGACGCCGCTGCTGCGGCCGCCGCGCAACCGCCCGCGCCCGCCCGAGGCGCTGCGCACGCTGGCCACCGAGTTGGTGGCCGTCGGCCCGCAGCTGCGCCAGCACATCCAGCGTGCACTTCGGGGCCTGCCTGCGCAGCGTAAGCAGCGTGTGCACGGCGACATGCACCTGGCCCAAGTTCTGACGTGCCGCGACGACGTGGTCTTCACCGGTTTTGACGGCGAACCGCTGCGCAGCAGTGAAGAGCGCCGTGCCAAGCAGTCGCCCCTGCGCGATGTGGCGAGCCTCCTGCGTTCACTCGCTTACGCCCGCCACGCCGCCCTGCAGCAGGCCGCGCCTACCGATGTCGACGCCGTCGCGCTGGCCCTGCTGGCCCAGCGCTGGGAGCAGCGCATGCGCGAGGCTTTCGTCAGCGCCTATCGCAGCGCCGCGGTCGACGCCGGGTTATTTGCCGACGCAGCCGGCTTCGACGCGCTGGCGCCGCTGCTGCATGTCTTTGAGCTGGAGCGGGCGATGTTCGAGGCGCGCTTTGAGGTCGAACGCCGGCCCGACTGGGTGGCCGTGCCGCTGTCCGGCATCGTGGCGCTGGCCCGCATGAACATTGCAACCGACTGACACCCAAGTAGCCGCCGCAGGAGATCGACATGAACGAACTCAACGTCTTGCTGGAGCCGGTGCGCGGCCTGCTGCAGCAACTCGGTGCCTTCCTGCCCCGGCTGGCGGTGGGGTTGGGCATCCTGCTCGTCGGCTGGCTGCTGGCCAAGGCCGCGCGCTTCAGCGTCGTCAAGGCGCTGCGCGCGTTGAACTTCCATGTGCTGACACAAAAAGCCGGTGTCGACGGGTTTCTCCAGCAAGGCGGTACCAACAAGGACGGCACCGACCTCTTCGGCTGGCTCGCCTACGCGCTGGCGCTGCTGGCCACGTTGATCGTTGTCAGCAACAGTCTGGGCCTGGCGCAGGTGACGGACCTGCTGGGCCGCGTTGTGCTGTTCGTACCGCGCCTGTTGGTCGCGATGTTGGTGCTGATCTTCGGCAGCTACTTCGCGCGCTTCATCGGCGGAGCGGTGCGCGGCTACTGTAAGCGCGAGGTGATCAGCGACGGCGACCTGCTCGGCCGCGCCGCGCAGTACGGCATCCTGATCTTCGTCGTGCTGCTGGCCATCGACCACCTGGACATCGGCGGCGGCTTGATCCAGCGCACCTTCCTGATATTGCTGGCGGGCGTCGTGTTCGCCATCGCACTGGCGCTGGGTCTGGGCGCCCGTGAACGGGCGGCACGGTTGATCGAACGCTGGTTTCCGCAACAAGAGCCGCAGGATTGAATGGCGGGCCGGGCCCCGAGTTCGCGATGGCGTCGCGGCCGTCGATGGCGTCACCGTTGTCATCTGCCAGCGGGGCGGACCCGGTGGTAAGGCAGTGTTGCATTACCATGCAGCGCTAACGCTACAAGCCAGAGAGCAAGCATGGCAACGTTGACTGTGACTGCCCGGGGGCAGGTGACGTTTCGCAAAGAGGTGCTGCAGCATCTGGGCATCCAACCGGGTCAAAAGATCGAGCTCGATCTGCTGCCCGACGGCCGGGGCCTTATCAAAGCAGCCAGGCCCTCCGGGACGATCGACGCGTTCGTCGGCTTGCTTGCAGGTCGGAGCGCCAAAGTGGCCACGCTCGAAGAAATGAACGCAGCCGCGGTGCGGGGCTGGGCCGGCAAAAAGTGAAGCTGGTTGTCGATACCAACGTGCTTGTCCGCGCCGTCATGCGCGATGACCCGACGCAAGCGCGAGTCGCCGCCAAGGTCTTGAAGGGTGCCGAGTCGATCGCCATTGCTTTGCCGTGTCTGTGCGAATTTGTGTGGGTGCTGCGCAAGGTCTACGGCCTGGCCGCCCAGGACATCGCTGCCCCCATCCGCGCCTTGCTCGCGACGGCCAATGTCCAGATGAACAGACCCGCGGTGGAGGCCGGCCTGGCCATGCTGGAAGCCCATGGCGATTTTGCCGATGGTGCGATCGCGTTCGAAGGCACCTGGCTGGGTGGCGAGACCTTTGTCTCATTCGACAAGCAGGCCGTTGCGTTGCTGTCGGCACAAGGCCGAACCGCGCGACTTCTTTGAAGGTGCACTGCGGCACGACGTCAATGGTGGCCGCGAGCCAGTCGGCTGGAGCGCAAGTCCAGCGCTTATCGCAGCACGCAAGCATCGAGCCCCCAGCGCGCGGCACGCTTTTGCCCAACGAAAAGGGCTTGCGATTGCGCGCAAGCCCTTTAATCTGTTGGTGCCGGTGACCGGAGTCGAACTGGTGACCTTCGCATTACGAATGCGCTGCTCTACCAACTGAGCTACACCGGCCTGACGCAAAAGTATATCAGCGGCCCTGCGCTTGACCGCCCTGTCGACCGCCTTCGCGACCCAGGCGACGGCCACAATTCGCGCCGTCTGCGGCACTTTGCCAACGATCGCCCGCCACTCCATGAGCTCATTCATGCGCCCACTGCGCGACCCACGCTTTCAACGCCTTTGCCGCCTCGCGTTGGGGCTGTTGATGGCGGTGGTGTCGTGGCTCGCGTTCCGCCCTGCCGACGCTCCGGATCTGGTGCTGCACGCCGACAAATTGCGCCACCTGGCGGCCTTCGGCGCGCTGGCTGCGGTGGCTGCGTTGGGCTGGCCACCGGGGCGCTGGCAGCAAGCGGCGATTGCGCTCGGCCTGCTGGCTTACGGCCTGGCGATCGAGTTGATCCAGTCGCAGCTGCCGACCCGTTCGGCCAGCGCTGCGGATTGGTTGGCCGACGCCGTCGGCGTTGGCTGCGGCTTGCTGCTGGCGCGCACATTGCGGCGACGGTATTGACTGCGTTTCGCTGCTGGGCGGGGTGGCTCACGCTGTGAGCTACCCGGCTCTGACACTGCCTGCATCCCCAGGGCGCCATGCCCGCGATGCAGGAGAACGTGATGACCCAGGCCCCGCTCCAACTTGAGATCCGCGCCATCCACCACGTGACCCGGGATGTCATCCGAGACGTCACCCAGGACACCACCGCGGCAGCCGACCGCACGGCCTTCGACATTGGCTGGGACCATGCCCACCATGGTCTTGCGCCATCACCCGAATGGCTGCTGCCCAACACACCGCTGTGCCAGGGCTGGCTGGCCGCCAGGGCCGTGTTCGGCAGCCGCACGTTGGCCAGCAGCCGTGGCGTGCGGCAGTGGTTGCAACTGCGGCTGCAGGCCTTGCAGCAGGGCATCGCTTTCGACACGCTGCAGGTCACGCCCAACCACCTGGTGCAGATCGACACGACGCGCTGCCCTGTGCGCCGGGTGCCGCTGGGCGGCGCCGCGGGTACCGAAGATGCAGCCGTCACCGTGCGGCTCAACCCCCACGCCGCCTACGCTGCGGGCAACCTCGCGGTGATGAGCGCACTGGCCGCGCGCGCCCGTGAAGGGCTGAGCGCAGCGCAGTGCCAGCGCCGTGCGCAACAGGCCGCACTGCAAGGCAGCGCAATCGATGGCATCAACGCCGCTGGCTGGCATCGGCTGGCGGCCTTGCGCGCCTTCACTACACCGCTGCCCTTTGCCGATGCGGCGCGGATGCCACTGGCCGTGATGCCACCCAACCGTGTGCGCCTTCTCAATGCCGCGCAGGGCTTGCAGGCGCTGTTGACCCGGTGTTTTCTCAGGGCCGGCTGGAGCGGGCGCTGCCGAACGCTGGCGCAGTGGCTGCCGGAGCACACGCTGCGCCACGACTTCAACCTCTTTGTCGGTGCCATGGCACCGCGTGTTCTGGAAGCCGGCAACGACCTGCTGGCACTGCGCCTGGCGCTGGAAGACGCCTGGCTGCATGAGCGGGTGCAGCGCCGCTGGCAGCACCTGGTGCTGAGCCTGGGTGAAGCCGCCACCGAGGCACTGTTGGCGCGTGCCGTGCAGGCCGGCGTTGCCGGCATGCGCACCGTCAATCACCCGGCAGCCCAAGCCGTCGAAGGCTGGTCGCTGCCGGTGCAACTGACACACGCGCGGGCGCTGCCAAACGGCATCAAGCCCAGTCAAGGAGCCGCGCTGGTTGCCGGGCTCAAGCGTCGTGCAGCGCCGGCAGGCCGCCCAGGAACAACGCGACCACCAGCGGCGCCAACGACGCATGCGTGAGCGTGCCGCCTTCGCGCAGCCAGGTGAAGGTCCAGTTCATCATGCCGAACAGCAGCATCGCCAGCGGCTTGTGCAGCCGGCGTGGCCGCAAGTCCGGCCGCAATGCAGCCAACGCATCGGCAAAGGCCGTGACAACCCGGCGCTGCGCCTGCAGCACCGCGCGCTGGTCGGCGGCGGCTAAAAACTTGACGTCTTCGGTCAACACGCGGTGTTCGTTTTGCGCATGGGCGTAGGCCTGCATGAAGCGCAGCACCAGCGCGCTGAAGTGCGGCTGCGGCGCCAGGGCCTCAGCATGGACCTCAGCCACCAACGCCTCCAGCCGCGCGACATGGCCGCGTGTGATCTGCGCCAGCAGCGCGTGCTTGTCCTGCACGTAGTGGTACAGCGATGCTTTGCTGACACCGCAGGCCGTGGCCACCTGCTGCATCGTGCTGGCGGAGTAACCCTGGCTGGCAAACAGCAGCGCCGCCGCAGCCAGCATCTGCTCGCGCTGCAGCTCGAAGCCGGCGGATCGCGGGCGTGCCACGGGTTTTGGCAGGTGGCCGCTTAGCGCTCGTCGAACGAGACGACAACGCGCTCGGTCAACGGGTGGGCCTGGCAAGTCAATACGAAGCCGGCTTCGATATCGTCACGCTCGAGCGCGAAGTTGCGGTCCATGCGCACACGGCCGCTGATCAGTTTGGCGCGGCAGGTGGCGCAGACGCCCGAGCGGCAGGAGTACGGCACGTCCAGGCCCGCGCGCGCACTGGCGGCCAGGATGCTGTCGTCGCCGCTGCCAAAGCCGATCTCGCGCGCCAGCCCGTCACGCACGATGGTGATGACGGCCGTGCCGGCGTCGCCTTCGCGCGCTGCGTGCAGCGTGGCGTCGGCCGGGCTGGGCGGGATACCGAAACGTTCAATGTGGATGTGGTCGGGCGCCAGGCCGGCGGCCAACAACGCGGCTTCGGCCTCGTTGTTCATGGCGTGCGGGCCGCAGATGAAAGCCTCGTCCACCGGACCCGTCAGCCGCAGCAAGGTCGCGATCTTGGCGGCATCGAGCCGGCCGCCATGCAGCGGGCTGTACATGACCTCGCGCGAGAACACCGCGTGCAAAACGAAGCGCGTCAGGTAGCGGTTTTTCAGGTCTTCCAGCTCTTCCTTGAACATCGTGCTGGCGGCTTTGCGGTTGCCGTATAGCAGCGTCACGCGGGTGGATGCATCCCGCGTCAAGACCGAGCGGATCAGCGACAGGATCGGCGTGATGCCGCTGCCGCCGGCCACCGCCAGCACGTGACGCGACGGCCGGCTGAGCGCGGCGCCGAAGCGGCCTTGCGGCGGCATCGCCTCGATGGTGTCGCCGACCGCCAGCGTGTCGTGCAGCCAGTTGGTGAAGGCGCCGCCCGGCACACGCCGCACACCGACACGCAAGGCCTCGCCAGGCGCCGCGCAGATGGAATACGAACGCCGCAATTCACCGCTGTTGGTCTGCGTGCGCAGCGTCAGGTACTGACCGGCCTCAAAGTGAAAAGTCGGCACCAGATCGGGCGGCACAGCAAAGCCGATGACCACGGCGTCGTCGCCATCGGCGTGCCGTTCGCACACGCGCAGGGGGTGGAAGTGCAGGCTGCTCATCGGGCGCGTGCTGTCTTCTTGCATGGCGTTAAATGGCTTTGAAATGTTCGAACGGCTCGCGGCAATCCAGGCAGCGGTGCAGCGCTTTGCAAGCCGTGGAGCCGAAGGCCGACAGCCGCTCGGTGTTGGCGCTGTCGCAGCGCGGGCAGCGCAGGCGGTGCAGGTTCAGGCGGATCGGCGTGACGCCCTCCCCGACCGCACAAGCCGGCCCCGGCGTTGCAATGCCATAGGCCAGCAGCCGCTCGCGGCCCAGCGCGCTGATCCAGTCGGTGGTCCAGGCGGGAGCCAGCCGGTGCAGCACCGTCACCGGGCCCAGGCCGGCATGCAGCAGTGCAGCGCGCACGCTCGCCGCGATGACCTCGGTTGCAGGGCAGCCGCTGTAGGTGGGCGTCAGCACGACCTCGGTGCCGTGCTCGCTGACATGCACCTCGCGCACGATGCCCAGATCGCAGACCGACAGCACCGGCACTTCGGGGTCGGGCACGGTGTGCAGCGCGGCCCAGGCGGCATCGGTGCGCGTCGGCGCGGTGTTGCTCACCTCCAGCGGCGGGCTGCTGTCCAGCCCCACCAGCCGCAGCGTGCTGTCGATGCTCACCAGCGGCCCCCGGGGTGCTGGCGCTGCAGGGCCTGCATCTCAGCCAGCAAGTAACCCAGGTGCTCGCTGTGGCGGCCCTGCGTGCCGGTGCTGATAAACGGCGTGTCGGCCGGTGCGGCCAGTTGCGCCTGCATCAGCACGGTGTTGACCTCATCCAGCCACGCGGCATGCAGCTTGCTGCGCAGCGGGCCCAAACCGCGAGCCGCAGCTGCCGTATCGACAACATCGTCCGCAAACATCTCGCGCGTGTACGGCCAGATTCGCCGCAGCGCAGCCTGCATGCGCAGCGCAGATTCTTCGCTGCCGTCGCCCAGCCGCACAGCCCAGTCGGCCGCGTGCTGCTGGTGGTAGCGGGCCTCTTTGAGCGCCTTGCCGGCGATGGCCGCCAGCGTCTCGTCGGACGAGCCCAGCAGCCGTGACCACATCAGCTTCAGCCAGGTCGACAACAAAAAGTTGCGCAGCACCGTGTCGGCGAAGTCACCGCCCGGCGCGTTGCCGCTGCTGCGGCGCAAAGGCTGCTCCACCAACGTCAGGTTCAGGTAGTCGCGCTCGTCACGCAGAAAAGCCAGCCGGTCTTCGTCGAAGCCGGCGCCGGCCTGCTGCGCGACGTGGCTCAACAGCCCACGCGCCTGGCCCAGCAGATCCAGGGCCATGTTGGACAGCGCGATGTCTTCTTCCAGCACCGGCGCGTGGCCGCACCATTCGGCCAGGCGCTGCGCATGCACGAGGCAGGTGTCGGCGATGCGGAGTCGGTAGCGCTGTGCTGGCGTCAGTAGGATCGAATCCGCCATGGCTACATGTGGTCCACGGACGCGGGCAGGTCGTAGAAGCTCGGGTGGCGGTAGACCTTGTCCTCGGCCGGATCGAAGTACATGTCCTTGTCGGCCGGGTCGCTGGCCGTGATGTCGCTGCTGCGCACGACCCAGACGCTGGTGCCCTCCTGGCGCCGCGTGTAGACCTCGCGCGCCAGCTGGATGGCCAGCGCTGCATCGGGTGCATGCAGGCTGCCGCAGTGCTTGTGGTCGAGCCCGGCCTTGGCGCGCACGAAGACTTCCCACAGCGGCCATTCGGCCTGTGTGCTGATGTCGGGCGTCATGCGGCTTGCCCTTGTGCGGCCTGCGCTGCAGCGGCTTGCTCTTGCGCCTGCTCTTGCGCCTGCTCTTGCGCCTGCTCTTGCGCCTGCTTATGCGCTTGCTTAAGCGCTTGCTTGCGCGAGTACGCCAGCGCCGCATCACGCACCCAGGCGCCGTCGTCCCAGGCCTTGACGCGTGCTGCCAGCCGCTCGTGGTTGCAGGGGCCGTGGCCACCGACGACACGCCAGAACTCGGCCCAGTCGATAGGCCCGAACTCGTGGTGGCCACGCGCTTCGTCCCAGCGCAGCAGCGGGTCGGGCAAGGTCACGCCCAGCACCCGGGCCTGGTCGACCGTGGCGTCAACGAACTTCTGCCGCAGATCGTCGTTGCTGATGCGCTTGATGCCCCAGCGTGCGCTCTGCGCACCGTGCACGCTGTCGCCGTCGGGTGGGCCGAACATCATCAGGCTCGGCCACCACCAGCGGTCTACCGCGTCCTGCACCATCGCGCGCTGTGCTCCGGTGCCCTCTTTCATCATCGTCATCAACGCGTCGAAACCCTGGCGCTGATGAAAGCTTTCTTCCCGGCAGATGCGCACCATCGCGCGCGCGTACGGTGCGTAACTGCAGCGCGTCAATGGCACCTGGTTCATGATCGCCGCGCCATCGACCAGCCAGCCAATGACGCCGATGTCGGCCCAACTCAGCGTCGGGTAGTTGAAGATGCTGCTGTACTTGGCGCGGCCGCTGTGCAGCGCCTCCAGCAGCTGATCGCGGCTGGTGCCCAGCGTTTCTGCTGCTGCATACAGGTACAGGCCGTGGCCGGCTTCGTCCTGCACCTTGGCCAGCAGAATGGCCTTGCGCTTGAGCGTTGGTGCACGCGTGATCCAGTTGCCTTCGGGCAGCATGCCGACGATCTCGGAGTGCGCGTGCTGGCTGATCTGGCGCACCAGCGTCTTGCGGTAGTGCGCTGGCATCCAGTCCTTGGCCTCGATGGCAGCGCCTTGGTCGATGCGCGCTTCAAAGCGGGCTTCGAGCTGCGCTTCCTGGGCGGTGTGCAGCGGCTGGCGCTCTTCGCGCGGCGCGGTGTCCATGGCTTGGGTGTGCATGCTGATCTCCTGTCAAAGCTGTGGTCGCAAGCGGGCTTAAAGGGCCCGCTGGTCAATCACGCGGCGCGCTTTGCCCACCAGCGTGCGTTCGATGCTGTCGGGCAAGCCCACGTCGACCCGCGTGCTGACGCCGATCAGCGTCTTGATGCGCTGCTGCAGCTCGGCCGCGATCGCTGCGCGGTCGCTGCCGGCGTGCAAGGGCGTGAGTTCGCAGCGCACCGTCACGGCGTCCAGCGGGCCCTCGCGCGTCAGCACCAGCTGGTACTGGCCCGACAGCCGGCCTTGCGCCAGCACCAGCTCCTCGATCTGCGTCGGGAACAGGTTGACGCCGCGGATGATCAGCATGTCGTCGCTGCGGCCGACGATCTTGCCCATGCGCCGCATGCTGCGCGCGGTGGGCGGCAACAGGCGCGTCAGGTCGCGGGTGCGGTAGCGCACCACCGGCAGCGCTTCTTTGGTCAGCGTCGTGAACACCAGCTCGCCCTCAGAACCCTCGGGCAACACCGCGCCGGTTTGCGGATCGATGATCTCCGGGTAGAAATGGTCTTCCCAGACCACCGGGCCGTCCTTGGTTTCGATGCACTCGTTGGCGACACCCGGGCCCATGACTTCGCTCAAGCCGTAGATGTCGACAGCGTCGAGGTCGGCGCTGTGCTCGATGTCGCGGCGCATCGCGTCGGTCCACGGTTCGGCGCCGAAGATGCCAACGCGGATCGACATCGCGCGCGGGTCTTTGCCCTGGCGGCGGAACTCCTCGCAGATGACCTGCATGTAGCTGGGTGTGACCATGATGATGTCGGGCCTGAAGTCCTCGATCAGCTGCACCTGCTTGTCAGTCTGCCCGCCGCTCATCGGCACCACGGTGCAGCCCAGACGCTCGGCGCCGTAGTGCGCGCCCAGGCCACCGGTGAACAGGCCGTAGCCGTAGGCCACGTGCACGATGTCGCCGGCACGCCCGCCGCTGGCGCGGATGCTGCGCGCCATCAGGTGTGACCAGGTGTCGATGTCGCGCGCGGTGTAGCCCACCACCGTCGGTTTGCCGGTGGTGCCGCTGCTGGCGTGAATGCGGCTGATCTGCTCGCGCGGCACTGCAAACATGCCGAACGGATAGTTGTCACGCAGGTCGGCCTTGGCAGTGAGCGGGAAGCGCGCCAGATCAGCCAGCATGCGGCAGTCAGACGGATGCAGGCCGTGCGCATCGAAGCTCTGGCGGTAGTGCGGAACGTTGGCATAGGCGTGCTGCAGCGTCCACTGCAGGCGCTGCAACTGCAGGGCCTGCAACTCGTCGGCGCTGGCAGACTCGATGGGCTCCAGATCGCCGGGGGACGGGTGCTTCACGGGCATGCACTGCGCTCCATCAAGCAGGCGGCGATGCTGCACGGCTGCGTTCGGCGATCTTGCCAACTGGCAGCCCTTCGATCAGCGGCTTGCCCTTCATCGTGTAGCTGCGGCCGCGAAAGCAGGCGACGAGGTCGCCATGCTGGTTCAGCACCTGGACGTCGTAGACGCCCGTGCGGCCGGCCTTGTTGATCTCGCGCGCAGTAGCGGTCAGCACATCGCCTTCACGCGCTGCAGCGACCAGATTCACGTCGAAGCCCGAGGCCACGGTGATCTCGTTGTGGGTGTTGCAGGCAAAAGCAAAAGCGCTGTCGGCCAGCGTCGTGATCAGGCCGCCGTGGCAGATGGCATGGCCGTTGAGCATGTCCTGGCGCACGGCCATGCTGAGCGTGGCGCTGCCGGATGCGATGGCCTGCACCTGCATGCCGAGCAGGCGCGAGGCTTGGTCACCGCGCTGCATCACGTCACGCGTGGCTTCGGCAAGCGCTTGCGGAGTCATCGTTCAAAGGTCCTTGAAGACCGGCGCGCGCTTGGCGAAGAACGCCGCCACGCCCTCGGCAAAGTCGGCCGAGCGGCCCAGCAGCTGTTGGCTGGCAGCCTCTTGCGCCAGCGCAGCGCCGAAGTCCATCGGCATCGCAGCATCGATCAGCTGCCGCGTCTCTACAAGCGCGCGGATGGGCAGCAGCGCCAGCTCTGCTGCCAACGCGCGTGCACTGCCCTGCAAGGCAGCGTCGTCGACGCAGCGCCAGATCAGGCCCATGCGCTCGGCCTCTTCTGCCGGCAGTTTGTCGCCCGTCAGGGCCAAGCCCAGAGCGCGCGCACGGCCCACCAGCCGCGGCAGCAGCCAGGTGCCGCCGCAATCGGGCACCAGGCCGATGCGGCTGAAGGCCTGGATGAAGCTGGCGCTGCGCGCTGCAAGAACGAAGTCGCAGCACAGCGCCAGGTTGGAGCCGGCGCCGGCGGCCACGCCATTGACCACGGCAATCACCGGCACCGGCATCGTGCGCACACGCTGCGCCAGCGGCAGGTAGTAGCGGGTGACGAAGTCGCCCACACCTCCCGCATCGTGATCGGGATCGGCGCCCAGCATGGCCGGGTCCGACAGGTCCTGGCCAGCGCAGAAACCGCGGCCGGCCCCGGTGATCAGCACCACGCGGGTGGCGCAGTCTTCAGCCGCGGCTTGCAGCGCAGGCAGCAACTCGTCGTGCATTGCCGCAGTCAAGGCGTTCAGTGAATCCGGGCGGTTCAGCGTTAAGGTGCGCAACGCACCGTCGCTGGTGACAAGCACTGTGGGTTCTGTCATGACGCAAGCCGTGGGCGCAGGAGTTAATCGACCGATCGGTCTAACAATTCTAGGTCAGCCTCAAAGCCGTCAGCCAGCGTGCTCCTGAAGCCTGCAAACGCACCCCCAGCCTGCGGGCAAAATCGCATCTTCGATGCTGCCCTGCCCTGTAGTGCCCACACCCGCTGCGCCGATGCCGCGCCTGATCCTGCTGGCGCCGATGGAAGGCGTGCTGGACCACAGCCTGCGCGATGTGCTGACGCGAGTCGGCGGCATCGACCGCTGCGTCTCGGAGTTCATCCGCATCACCGACCAGCTGCTGCCGCGACGCGTCTACGTGCGGCTGATGCCCGAGCTGCTGCACGGCAGCCGCACGCCCGCTGGCACGCCGGTGCGCGCGCAGCTGCTGGGCTCGGACCCGGCTTGCCTGGCCGACAACGCGGCGCTGCTGGCGACGCTGCAGCCGCACGGCATCGACCTCAACTTCGGCTGCCCGGCCAAGACCGTCAACCGGCACCGCGGCGGCGCTGTGCTGCTGGATGAGCCCGAGCTGTTGCACCGCATCGTGGCGGCCGTGCGCCGTGCTGTGCCAGCGCACATTGCCGTGTCGGCCAAGATGCGGCTGGGGAATCGCGACGACAGCCGCATGCTGGACTGCGCGCAGGCCATCGCCAGCGCCGGCGCGGCCGAGCTGGTGGTGCACGCGCGTACCAAGCTGCACGGCTACCGGCCGCCGGCGTACTGGGACCGCATCGCGGTGATCCGTACGGCCGTTGCCATCCCGGTGGTGGCCAACGGCGAGGTCTGGACAGTGGCCGACGCCGAGCGCTGCATGGCCGAGTCGGGCTGCGACGCCTTGATGCTGGGCCGCGGCCTGGTGGCCGACCCCGGCCTGGCGCTGGCCCTGCGCGGCCACGTGGCACCGGGTTGGCCCGAGCTGTTGCCGCTGCTGCGCGGCTACAGCGATCTGATCGCGCCGCGCGTGGCGCCCAAGCACCGCGGCGGCCGCATCAAGCAGTGGCTCAACCAGCTGCGGCGGCGCTTCGTGCCGGCGCAGGCCGCGTACGACCTCGTGCGCACGCTGCACGCAGCCGAGGACATCGACGCGGTGCTGCTGATGCTGGAAGGCGCCGTGCAACCGACCGTTCCGCCAGCTTCACGGCCGGCCTTGCATTTGGCTGTGAATGCGGTGCTGCAGCCGGCTCTTCATCCGGCTTCGCGACCAGCGTCCTGTCCGGCATCACATCCTGAACAAGCGCCAGCTTGACCCACCAACGGCAACGGCCCCGCAGTGGGGCCGTTGCTTCAAGCATCAAGACGACAGGCGACGGGCACGGGTTCCGTTGATCCGCCCAATGGTGCGGCCGGTTTTCGCCTGCAGTGCGCGCAGTGTGCCCGTGCGGCGTGACAGCCCGGTGTCGAATAGCGCCGTGTTGGCCGCGCTGTTTGCGCGGCGAAAGCGCGTTGTTCGCGCGCTGTTCGCGCGCTGTTGGCCCGCTGTTGGCCCGCTGTTGGCAAACAGGCCAGCCCCGTTCAAGCCGCCGTGAGCCCCCGCGCGGCACCGAAGCGCTGTTGCAGATAAGCCAGCAGCGTGCGCAGCGTCTGCGCCTCGCCACCGGGCGGGCGCCCCGGGCGCGCACCGTCGTTCCAGGCGTAGAGGTCGATGTGCAGCCAGTCCTGCGCGGCCGGCACGAAGTCCTCCAAAAACAGCGCCGCATTGATGGCACCGGCCTGTGTGTTGCGGCCGGTGTTGACGGTGTCGGCAATGTCGCTTTCGATGCCGCCGTGGTACGGCGCCCACAGCGGCAGGTGCCACAGCGGATCCTGCACCTGCATGCTCAAGTCCACCAGCTCGCGCGCCTGCACGATGCTGCGGCAAAACAGCGCCGGCAGCTGCGCGCCCAATGCCACGCGGGCCGCGCCTGTCAGCGTGGCCAGGTCGATCAGCAGCGCCGGTTGCGCTTCGGCAGCGAAGGCCAGCGCGTCGCACAGGATCACGCGGCCTTCGGCGTCGGTATTGCCGATTTCGATGTGCAGGCCCTTGCGCGTTTTGAAAACGTCGCCGGGCCGGAAGGCATTGCCGGCGATGGCGTTCTCGACCGCGGGGATCACCAGGTGCAGCCGCACCGGCAGGCGCAGCGCCATGATCATCTGCGCCAGGCCCAGCGCGTTGGCCGCGCCGCCCATGTCCTTTTTCATCAGCCGCATGCCGTCGGCGCCCGTGTTGTTCACGCCCCCCCGCTCGGAGCCCACCCCGTTGGCAACCCCCCCCCCCCACCCGGTCCCCGCCGGGCCCCGTGTGGGGGGGGGGGGGGCAATGGGGGGGTGGTCCTCCCGCGGGGGCTTCAACCGCACGGCGCCCGACGGCATGCGGCTGATGAAAAAGGACATGGGCGGCGCGGCCAACGCGCTGGGCCTGGCGCAGATGATCAT
>JAJAZC010000137.1 GCA_026785885.1 Rubrivivax sp. | reverse complement strand
GGGCGCGGCAGCGCCAGCGCGCCGCGCACACCGGCCAGCGGCAGCCGGCCCGCCATGTCGCGGCCCGGCCCGGGGCCGAACAGCTGGCGCAGCAGCGTAGCCAGTTTCTGCGGGCTCACCGGCTTGGTCAGGAAATCGTTCATGCCGGCGACCAGGCAGCGGTCGCGTGTTTCGGTAAAGGCGTCGGCTGTCAGCGCGACGATCGGCACCGTCGAGCGCGCTGCGTCGGGCAGCGCGCGGATGGCGCGCGTGGCGGCCACGCCGTCCATCAGCGGCATATGCAAATCCATCAGCACCAGATCGAAGCTGCCCTGCCGCGCTGCGGCGAGCGCTTCCTCGCCGTTGCTGGTGAAGTGCGACTGGTGGCCCATGTTCTCCAGCAGCGCAGCAATGTACTGGCGGTTGATCGGGTGATCTTCAGCCACCAGCACGCGCAGCGCGCGGCCGCCGCCACCGGGCAATGTGTTGTCCGACGGCAGCGCGGCGGGCACCGGCAGCACCGGTTGCAGCGGCAGGCGCAGCGTGAAGCGGCTGCCTTCGCCGAGGCGGCTGCTGACGGCGATGTCGCCGTGCATCATCCGCGCGAGGTTGCGCGAGATCTCCAGGCCCAGGCCGGTGCCGCCGTGTCGGCGCGAACGCGAATTGTCGCCCTGCGCAAAGCGGTTGAAGAGGCGCGCCAGCGTCGCTTCGTCCATGCCGATGCCGGTATCGACGACCTCGAACTCGATCTCGGCCGCGCCTTCTGCACCGGGTCGGTAGCGCACGTCCAGCAGCACCGCCCCGCGGTCGGAAAACTTGATGGCGTTGGCCAGCAGGTTGAACAAGATTTGCTTGAGCCGCGTCGCATCGGCCATTACCCGTTCCGGCACGGCCGGGTCGGCGTCGATGTGCAGCGCCAGCGCCTTGGCAGCAGCCTGCGGGCGCATCAGCGCTTCGACGTCGCGCAGCAGCACGCGCAGGTCCACCGGCGCCGGGGCCAGCGTCAGGCGGCCGCTTTCCATCTGCGACATGTCCAGGATGTCGTTGAGGATGGCCAGCAGGTGGTCGGCCGATTCGGTGGCCGTGCGCAGGTAGTCGATCTGCCGCGGCGTCAGGCCGGTTTCACGCAACAGAGACAGCATGCCCATCAAGCCGTGGAAGGGCGTGCGGATCTCGTGGCTCATGTTGGCCAGGAAAGCGCTCTTGGCCTGGCTGGCGGCCTCTGCGTCGCGGCGCGCCTGGCCCAGGTTGGCCGCCAGTTCTTCCAGCACCACGCGGCGCTGGCGCAGCTGGCGCACCTGGCGCAGCGCGATAAAGGCGAAGGCCAGCGTCAGCGCCGACAAGAACACGGTCAAGCCGATGCCGAGCCGGTTTTGCTGGTGCACCGCCGCATTGCGCTGCTCGACCTGCTGCGCAACGCGGTGTGTGGCGCTCAGCGTCAGGCCGTGCACCGGCTCGTCGAGGGCTTCCAAAGCCGGCAGTCGCTGGGCAGCGAAGTCGGGCGTGGGCTTGAGCTCGGGCCGCGCGCCCAGCGCCACGTCGGCCCGCGCGATAAAACCCTGAATGGCTTCCAGCGCTTCGCGCTGCTGCACGTTGTCACCGAAGATGCGTTGCGGGCGCTCAGCCTGCAGCAACTGCGCACGGCCGACCCAGATGTCATAGCGCAGCTTCAACTCGGGCAGGTCGGCCGGCCGCTGCAGCGCGGCAAAACGGCGCCAGGCTTCGCGCAGCCGCAGATATTCCATCTCGGCTTCATAGATGCTGAGCACGGCATAGTCGTCGCCGGCCTTCAGGGTCTGCTGTAACAGCGAAAACTGCCGCGCTTGCACCAGCGCCACGGCCAGCAGCACCACCACCAAACCAAAGCCGACCAGCCCCAGGCCGCTGAAGGCCGAGTGGCGCGCCCGGGCTTGCACAGCCACTCGGCTGCCTTCGCGCAGGGCTGCGGGTTCAGCGCTCGAGCGGTCGGCGAGACGGGTCATGGCTAGATGGCAGCGCGCAGATGACCCTTTTATTCTAGGGGGGGCTGTCTGCGCCGGGACTGGGTTTCAACCGCCTTTCAACATGTCGCCCATGTTCAGGCCGGTTAGGCTGCGCGCCTGCCGCGCGAGCCAGTAGAACAAGCCCAGCATCATCACCATCGACGGCACCGCGATGATCGGATAGCTCAGCAGCGTCAAGCGCCCGAGCTCCTGGTTGAAAGCTTCGGTGCCGGCCGGGCTCGTGACCACCCAGCGCGCCAGCACGTAGTTGACAACCGCCGAGAAGAAAAAGGTGCCGGCCAGCATCACGGTACCCAAACGTAGCGCCCGCGAAAAAGCTACGGCGTTGCCTTTGGCAGCCAGCGCCTGGTTGACTTTGTCGACGTCAAACAGGTTGGCGTTGAACACCAGCATGTGGATCAGCGGCTGCCGCGCCCACACCGAGCCCAACATCACCAGGCCGATCAACCCCGGCACCGCGGCTTCCTTGACGGCCAGCCACTTGGCGTCCAGCGCCAGCAGGCCGATGCCGCCGGTCAGCAGCGTGCTGGCCACACCCAGCACGGCCAGCCAGTTGAGCTTGCGGCGCTTCCAGCCATCCCACAGGCCCCAGGTGAGCGGGAACGCCAGCGCCAGCATCAGCGCCCGCAACGGGCCCAGGCTGTCAGCGCCGCTCAGTTGCATCAACACCACCGCCGGCACGACGATGGTGACGGCGATCTCGAGCAGCGCGTTGGGTTTGGTCGGGGGTACGGTCGGCGTGGTTGACATCGGGGCAGGGCACAAGGCTTAGAGCTGGGGGCGGGGATGCGTGCGTGAGACAAAAAAAGCAGCAGATTGTGGCCTTGCTGCCGATGTTGCCGGCCGGGCTGGATTTGTCGGCCTCGAGCCGAGGCGGCCTTGACCGCAGGCGGCCTACTGCACCCGGTTGTGGCGCAGCCAATCCAGCTTGGCCGCGTAGCGCCCGTGCTGCGCCAGCGTCGGGCTGTAGCTGAGCGCGCGCGACAGGTGCCGGGCTGCGTCGTCGGGCCGGCCGAGCTGCCAGTAGGCCTGTGCGGCCCAGAAGTGCACCTCGTCCTGGTAGGGCTGCAGACGCAGCTCACGCAGGAACAGGTCGCGCGCCTGTGTGTAGTTGCCGGCATCCATCGCGCTGCGGCCGAGGTTGAAGTTCTGAAACGGCGCCACCGGCTGCAACTGCGCAAGCCGGGCAGCCAGGGCCGTCGTTTCTGCCGCGGTGTTAGCCGCGGTGTTAGCCGCCGTGTTAACCGTTATCGCTGCGGTGGACCCCTGGCCTTGCAGCAGCCGCAGCAGGTTGCTCATGGCGCTGACGTTGTCCGGCTCGCCCTGCAGGGCGTGGCGATAGGCCTGCTCGGCCGCTGCGCTGTGCCCAGCCCGGTTGTAGATGACGCCCAGCGTGTTGGCCGCGGTGAAGTAGCCCGGCGCCTGCAGCAGCGCAGCACGGGCATGCCAATAGGCGTCGGCCACAAGCCCGGCGGCCAACAGCTCGGCCGCGCGGTTGTTGAAGTACATCGCCAGCACGGTGTCTTCAGTCAAGGGCCGCGTCAACTGGCCGCGCAACTCGTGCTGCGGCAGGAAGTCGATGGTCAGCGCCACGTCGGTGCTGCGCGCAAAAGCCTGGCGCATGCGCGGTGCGTCGAGCACCAGGTTGACGTGGCCGCTGGTCATGTGCAGGTCGCCCGCGCGGCTGTAGAAAACGTCGGCCTGCACCGCCTGGAAGCCGACCGGCAAATCCAGGTGTCGCGCAAAGCTGGCCGTCATGATCACCAGCGACAGGCAGTTGCCCGATTGCGCGTCAAAAGCTTCGGCTGCGTTGCGCGTCATGCTGGTGTCGTAGGCCAGGCGCAGCCGGCTGCGGTACAGCGCGTCGATCAGCGCGCGGCGCGGATCGGGGTGGTGGCCTATGTTGCGCAACTCGCTGCCGGCAAACTGCCGCATCGCCGGGCTCAAAGTGAACACCGCTGCTGCGTCGGGCAGCTGCGCCGGGCGCTCGAACAGGGTGTCGTGCAACAGCGGCGCAGTCGGCACGCCGGGCGCTGGCGGCGTGGCGCAACCGCCGAGGACCAGTGTCAAGACCAGTGCATTGGCGGCCAGCAGCCGTACAACGCGCGACAGGGGCTTCATCGCCGATCTCCCAGGCACCACCAAGCGCCCCCGTTTAATCGTACGCCGCACCCGGCGCCAGCGCAGCAAGGACAGCCTGGGCTGCGTGCGGTGGTCGGCAGCCAGGTCCGCTCAGCCGGGTGGAAGAAGCCAGCACTGCAGCCGGCACTGCAACCGCAAGGCCACTTTGCGCACGACGACGCTGGGCGACGCGGCCGCCGCTTCCAGTGCCCGGCGAACATAAGCCGGATCCTGCTGCAGCCGCTCAACGTGCAATCGGACGCCCAGGCCAGCCAGCAGCCATTTCAGCTCGATGATCTCCACCAGCGGCAAGGCCTCGGCAAAGCTTTCGACGGGCGGTGAAGCGGCGGGGTGAGGCAACAGCGGGCGCACAGTAGCGACACAACGGCTGCGGGCGGCCCGGCGACGACAGCCGATGAACAGCGTCCCCCAGAATGGATGTCATTTGCCGGGGCTTCCGGCGCCGATGCCGCGTTGCCCGCGCGGCGTGTGCCATGAACCTGGATCCACCGCAGACCCCGTTGCCTGAACTGCAGGCGCAGCTGGCCCGCACCGGCTGGGCCGTGCTGAGCCGCGACAGCCTGGCCGCCTTGAGCGACATCGCGCCCGCGCAGCTGCAGGCCTGGCACCACCACTGGGACGCCTTGCCGCCAGACCACCACCTGCGCGACGGTGGTCGCTATCGCCGCCGACGCCACGGCTGTTTCGTCGTCGACAAGGGTGTCTGCCGGCCTGTGCAGCAGCGTCCGCACTGGCAGCCGGTGGAATACAACGCGCTGCACGGCGGCATCGAGCGCCACTTCGAGCCGCTGCCGCCGGCGTTGCTGGCCGACCCGGCCTGGCTGCGGCTGCTGCAACGGCTGGGCACTGTGGCCACCGCGCTGCGTGGCGCCGGGCCCTGGTACGCAGAAGCGCACCCGTTCCGCATCGAGGCTACCGGCGGCATCGGCCGGCCGACGCCCGAAGGCGCGCACCGCGACGGCGTCGATCTGGTGGCGGTGATCTTCGTCGGCCGCCACAACGTCAAGGGCGGCGAGACGCGGGTCTTCGATGCCCGCGGGCCGCAGGGCGTGCGCTTCACGCTGTTTGAGCCCTTCAGCGCGCTGGTGCTGGACGATGAACGCGTGATCCATGAATCGACGCCGATCCAGCCGCTGAACCCAGCCGAGCCGAGCTGGCGCGACACGCTGGTGCTGACCTTCCGCCGGCATGGCTTTCAGGGGCCCGACCCCGCCGCAGCGAGCGCGCCATGACCGCCGCCCCTGCCAGGCTGGCCGCGCTTGCGATCACGTTCGACAACGTCACGGCTGCCGCGCACCGCCTGCATGGCATCGCGCACCGCACGCCAGTGCTGCGCTCGGCCACCGCCGACGCCCGCAGCGGAGCACGGCTGTTCTTCAAGTGCGAGAACTTCCAGCGTATGGGCGCCTTCAAGTTCCGCGGCGCCTACAACGCGTTGGCGCAGTTCACGCAAGAGCAGCGCCGCGGCGGCGTCATCGCATTCAGTTCGGGCAACCACGCGCAGGCCATCGCGCTGTCAGCGCGGCTGCTGGCCATGCCGTCGGTGATCGTGATGCCGCACGATTCGCCGGCGGCCAAGCTGGCGGCCACGCGCGAGTACCAGCAAGGCCAGCGCGACAGCGAAGTCGTGCTGTACGACCGCTACACGCAGGACCGCGAGGCCATTGGCCACCAGCTCGCGGCCGAGCGCGGCATGACGTTGATCCCGCCGTACGACCACCCGCACGTGATGGCCGGGCAGGGCACCGCGGCGGCCGAGTTGATCGAAGGGGTCGGCGCGCTGGACAGCCTGGTGGTCTGCGTCGGCGGCGGTGGTTTGATTGCCGGTTGCGCGGTGGCCGCGCATGCCTTGAGCCCGGGCATTGCAGTCCACGGCGTCGAGCCCGAGGCCGGCAACGACACGCAGCAAAGTCTGGCTGCAGGCCGCATCGTGCACATCGACACGCCGCACACGATTGCCGACGGCGCGCAGACGCAGCACAGCGGCACGCTGACCTTCCCGGTGATCCAGCGGTTGGTGGCCAGCATCGTGACCGTCAGCGATGCGCAGCTCGTGGGCGCGATGCGTTTCTTTGCCGAGCGGCTGAAGATCGTCGTCGAGCCGACCGGCTGCCTGGCCGCCGCGGCGGTGCTCGACGGTGTGCTGCCGCTGCGCGGCCAGCGCGTGGGTGTGATCGTCAGCGGCGGCAACGTCGACATGGCGCGCTACGCCGCGCTGCTGGCCGGCGCTTGATGCAGCTGCGCTCGATGCAGCTGCAGAAACGTCCCCCGCACTTCATCCGCAAACAGAAAGCCTCGCCACTGCCGAAACCGCAGCCGCAGCCTATCCGACATCACCCGCGCCCGACGCCGACACCGCCAAGCGCCAGCAAGAACAGTTCGACAAGTTGCTGGCGCGCCCTGCGGCCAACAGCAGCGGCAGCGTCGAGCTGAACGGCCGCCGCCACGATTACGACGTCCAGGTGGTTTTCGTTCCGGTGGCGCCCGGCGGCCTGGGCGAGCCCGAAGCTGCGGTCATGGCGCCTTGGCGCTTTAGCGCGCGCGTTGCGCTACAGCAGCCGTAGCGTCTGCGGTGCGTGCTGCTGCAGTGCGGCCTTGAAGCGCTCGTCATCGCGGCCGAAGCTGAAGTCGGCAAAGTCGAAACCCGGGCCCACGGTCGCACCGACGTATGCAAAGTCATGGCCTGCCGGGTCGCCACCGGGCTCGGCCGCCTGCCACCAGTCGGCCGGCACCACGTGGCGCCGCAGGCCATCGGCTGCCAGACGCACGCATTGCAGCGGCCCGCCCTGCGGCGGCAGCAGCCACAGCAGCAGCGCAGCACCTTCCAGCAAGTGCCAGACCTCGTCTGAGCGCACGCGGTGCCAGGCGCTGGCTTGGCCGGCCTCCAGCAAGAAGTCGATGCTTGTCAGCGCAGCACGCGCCGGCCTGTCATCGTGTGCTTGCACGGTGTGGGTCGAGCGAAAAACCTCGGCATACCAGCCGCCTTCGGGATGCGGCTGCATCTGCAGCGTGGCGATCAAAGCAACTGCGCGCGGATGCCGGTCATGCGTGGCGTTAGACATCGCGCACATCCGCGATCGGGTTGCTGCCGAAGTCGGGCCGGTCCAGGTAGGCCAGCAGCTTGGCCGCCGCGGCGGCCGGGCTGTCCAGCCGGCCGCTTTCCTTCAAACCAACGAATTTGGCACGGTCGGCAAACTGCGCCGGATCGGCGCCGCGCAACTGCAGCTGCATGTCGGTGTCGATGACACCTGGCGCCAGCGAGACCACCCGCGCGCCCTGCGGCTTGGCCGCTTCTTCAAGCGCCACCGCGCGCACCAGGTGATCGAGCCCGGCCTTGGCGGCGCAGTAGGACGCGCTGCCGGCCATCGCCTGCTGACCCAGGCCCGACGACACCAGCAGCAGCTTGCGCGGCACGGCCCAGGCGGCCGTTGCGCGCAGGAAGGCTGCGCTGAGCAAAGCCGGCGCCTCCAGACCGACGCGCAAGGCATTGACCAGGTCGTCTGCAGCCAGCTCGGACAGCGGCGCCAGCTGCGACAAGACACCGGCGTTGTTGATCAGCGTGGCCGATTGCAGCGCCGCAGCATCCTGCGTTGCCAGCCATTGCGCCAGCCGCTGCGCCACCGGCGTTGCATCGGCCAGGTCGACCGCCCAGGCGGTCAACTGCGCGCCGGGTGGCACTGGTAGTTGCGCCGGCTGCCGCGAAAGCGCCAGCACGTGGTGCCCCCGCGCCAGCAGGGCCTGGGCCACTGCGCGGCCCAGGCCGCGCGACGCGCCGGTGAGGATAGTGAGATGCATGTCGTTTGTTCTGCCCTTCAAACTGAGCGGACTGTAGCGAGCCGCCGCGGTGTTCTCAAAACGGCAGCGGCGCTTGCCAGGCACAAGCGCTGCCATCCGCTGGGTGGCGCAGCGCCAGATGTTCGGCGTGCAGCAACAGCCGCGGCGCGGTGAGCGGCTGTGGCGCGTACAGCGTGTCGCCCGCGATCGGGTGGCCGATGGCCATCAGGTGCACGCGCAGCTGGTGCGAGCGGCCGGTGATGGGCTGCAGTGCCAGCCGCGTCGCCCCGGCCTCGCGTGCCAACACGCGCCACGCCGTCTGCGCCGGCTTGCCTTGTTGCAGATCGACTCGTTGGCGCGGCCGGCGCGGCCAGTCGGCGCCCAATGGAAGATCGATGTGGCCACTGTCGCCAGCGATGTCGCCCGTCACCACGGCAACGTAGCGCTTGTGCACCTGCCGCGTCGCAAAGGCCTGGCTCAGCGCGCGCTGCATGGGCAGGCCGCGTGCAAACACGATGAGCCCGGAAGTTGCCTGATCGAGCCGGTGCACGACCAGGGCATCCGGCCACTGCATCTGCACCTGCGACGTGAGGTTGACGAGCCCCGCATCGCCGCGCCCCGGCACCGACAACAGGCCCGCCGGTTTGTCGATCACGACCAGGTGTGCATCCGCAAAAACGGTGTTCAGCGGCGGGAAGGTGGGGCACACGCGACAAGCATATCGGGCGCATGCGCCCTGCTCATCTGCGCCTAGCCACTTGACGCGCCGCGCCGGCTCAAGCACATTGCCAGCTCGCCGTTTTTTTCAACTCAACCGCAGGAGGTAGCGCCATGAAGAACATCAACACCGCCCCCCTGTCGGCCGGCGCACGCTAGACACAGCGCGCCCGGCGGGCCGCCCGGTCCGCCACAGCCAACAACCGGCTCACTGAGCCCCAGCGCACCCCGCGCTGCCGTGACAGTCGTCGCGGCCGACAGATTCCCATTCCGTTTTGCCATTCGCCGCTGGCGCCTGAGTTAATCAGCGCCGGCTGATGCGGCCGTCTGCGCCTGCTTTGTGCCGGTGCCGCTGCCGCAACGGTCCGATCTGTTTGCGGAACTTCCATGAACGACTCCCGAATCCATCCACGGCTGGCCAGCATCGGTCTGACGGCTGCAGTTCTTCGAAAACTGCCACCGCCGCGTGGCGATGAAAGCACACACCACATCGCGCTGATGCGCGTGGCCGAGGTGCAACGCGAAAGCCTGTTGCTGCACGACGGCGATGCGCTGCACAGCGCACGCCTGCTGCCTGTGTTGCGCCAGACGCTGGCCGCCGGCAACGACGCCATCGCGGTCGGCGACTGGGTGCTGGCCCACCGCAACGCGTTGGCCGAGTGGTGGGCCCATGACCGCCTGCCACCGCGCAACCAGCTGGCGCGCCGGCTGACCGACGGCCGCGACAAGGTCACGCGCGCGGTCATCGTCAGCAACGTCGACACGGCCCTGTTGGTGATGGGCCTGGATCACGACTACAACCTGCGCCGGCTAGAGCGTTTTGTGGCGCTGGTGCAGATGGCCGGCGTGACGCCCGTGGTGGTGCTGAGCAAGGCCGATCTGGTGGCTGACGCGGCGCTGCGTGTGGCCGAGGCGCAGCGTTTGTTGCCGCCGCAGGCGGCTGTGCTGGCGATGACGCTGAGCGGCGATGCCACGGCCGCCTTGTCACCCTGGCTGCAAGCCGGCCAGACGCTGGTGTTGCTGGGCTCCAGCGGCACCGGCAAGAGCACTTTGACCAACACGCTGGCCGGGCACGGTGTCGCGGTGATCGGCGCCAACCGCGCTGACGACAGCCGCGGCCGCCACACCACCACCGCGCGCACGCTGTACCGCACGCCGACGGGTGCTTGCATCATCGACACGCCGGGGCTTCGCACGCTGCGCCTGGACGGCGATGCCGATGCCATTGGCACCGCGTTTGCAGATGTCGCGCAGCTGGCCGGCGGCTGCCGCTTCCGCGACTGCCGCCATGCCGATGAGCCCGGCTGCGCGGTGCGCGGCAGCGTCAGCGAGGAGCGGCTCAAAAACTACGGCAAGCTGCTGCGTGAAACCCAGCGTGACACGCTGACCGCGCTGCAGCGCAAGGCGCAGGTGCAGCAGTGGAAAGCACATGGCCGGCCGGCGCGTCTGCGCACGGAAGCCAAGCGCGGCTGAAGGCGCATCGACTGCCCAGACGCTGCCAGGTAGCCGAGCTGCAGCGTTATGTCTCCAGGCCCCGGGGTCGCTAAGCCCGGGTCGTCCCGTCCGTCCCTTTCTCCCGTCACCACGGTTTTTGCGTGCCCTGCGTTCCAGGCCCGTGCCACGACTCAGCCTTTTAGCCCGCACGCGCGATATCCGCGTGCGGGCTCGCATCGGCACCCAGAGTCGATTCGTGCCGCTTGGGAGCAGGGCATCGCTTTTTGCAACCGCTGGAAAAGCGCGGCTGCTCGGACCATCGAGCGAGTCAGCCCGCTGTTAACGTGAACAGACCATGACCGACCCGTCCGGGCCCCGCCAAGACCACCCGAACGCCCTGCTGCCGGGCACGCGGCTGGATGAGTTCGAGCTGCTCGGGGTGCTGGGCATCGGCGGTTTCGGCATCGTCTATCGCGCCTTCGATCACGCGCTGGAGCGCGAGGTCGCCATCAAGGAATACCTGCCGGCGAGCCTGGCTGGGCGCACCGCGAAGCTGCAGGTCTCGATCCACTCGCAAGCCGACGCCGACAGCTTTGCGCTGGGCCTGCGCTCGTTTGTCAATGAAGCGCGTCTGCTGGCGCGCTTCGATCACCCGTCGCTGCTCAAGGTGCTGCGCTTCTGGGAGGCGCATGGCACCGCCTACATGGCCATGCCGGTGCTGCAAGGCCGCACGCTGAAAGCCATCCGTCAGAGCCAAGGCCAGGCGCCCGACGAAGCCTGGCTGCGCGGTGTGCTGATGCCGCTGTTGGACGCCATCGAGCGGCTGCACGACCAAGGCGTTTTTCACCGCGACATTGCACCCGACAACATCGTGATCGAGCCCGACGGGCACCCGGTGCTGCTGGACTTTGGCGCCGCGCGGCGGGTGCTGGTCGATCGCAGCCAGGCGCTGACCGCGATCTTGAAGCCCGCCTACGCGCCGATCGAACAATACGGTGAGGCCGGCTTGGTGCGGCAAGGCCCCTGGACCGATCTGTACGCGCTGGGCGCCACGCTGCACTACCTGCTGCTGGGCCGCGCGCCGGCCCCGGCGACGGCACGCGCGCTGCACGACGAAGCTACGGCGCTGACCACCGCGGCTTTGCCCGACATCAGCGCCGACTTTCTGCGCGGCGTGAACTGGATGCTGCAGCCGCGCCCCGCAGACCGGCCGCAAAGCGTGGCGCAGCGGCGCGCGGTGTTGCTGGGCCACGTGGCCGCGCCGGGCCCGGCCGAGGCCACGCAACGCTGGGAGCGCACGGACGTGCTGCCCGGCGGGTCATCGGCCGCGGAGCCCACCGTGCTGAGCCAGCAGGCCGCCGTGGCCGATGGCCCCGTCGACATCCACGCCCACGACCCTGACGATCTGCGCGCCAACACACAGCCCGGCGGCGGCCGTGACCACAACCTGCGCGCCCGGCCGCCACGTGCTTCGATGGTGCTGCCGCTGCTGGTGGTGATGGTGGTGCTGGCCGGCGGCACTGCCGCGGCCCTGCTGTGGCCGAGCGCGGCGGCGTCTGTTGCTGCGTCCACCGCAGCGTCAGGTGCAACGTCTGTCGTTGCGCCTGCTGCAACGCGGTTTGCAGCGCCTGTCGTTGCACCCGTTACTGCGCCGGCGCTGGCTGTGCTGGTTGCGGGCACCGCCGCATCTCGGCCGCCAGCCGCCGTTGAACCGGCAGCAATCTGGGTACCGGTGCGCAACAGCACGCCGCTGCACGAAGCGGTCATTCAACCCATCGAGCCCGTCGCTGCGCCGCTGTTGCCAGCCGCGGCAAAGCCAACCTCGGCCAGCAAGCCGCCCAGCATCCAGCGCCTGAAAGCCGAGCCGGTGATGACACCGATGTCGCAGCAGCCGCCACCCATCTGGGCAGCCGAGGCCCAGGCGCCCCTTGCAGACGATGCCGATGGCGGCTCCGACAACGCCAGCGGCTCTAGCGGCCCCGCCGGCCCGGGCTGTGGCCGCCGCGACGGCATCCGCCATCACGTCTGCATGGAACGCCGCTGCGGTTTGCCCGAGTTCACGGCACACCCCACGTGCTGGCGTTGGAAGCAGGCCGCACGCCGCGAGTAAGTTGCAGCCGTTGGCAACGGCGCGTGCCCGCCTGCGGGAAATGCTGGATGACGCCGGCGCGGCCACGCGTTACACCGGGCTGCATCGTCGACGCCCCGGACGGAGCCTGTCTTGCTGCCAATTCCCACAACAGCCCAAGCGCACGACGCTGTCTGGCCCGCTCGCCTGCCGCGTGATCTGGTGTTGCCCGAGACCACGCTGTGGTTCAACCTCGAGGTCAGCGCGCGACGCTATCCGCACAAGCCGGCCTACCTCTTCTTCGGCCGCCCGCTGACCTTTCTGCAGCTGCACGAGCAGGCCGAACGACTGGCCGGCTGGCTGCAGGCCCAGGGTGTAGCCCGCGGCGACCGCGTGGCGCTGTTCCTTCAGAACTGCCCGCAGTTCGTGATTGCCTTCTACGCCGTGCAGCGAGCCGACGCGGTGGTGGTGCCGGTGAACCCGATGAACCGTGTCGACGAGTTCAGTCACTACATCACCGATCCGCAGACCAAGGTCGTTGTCACCAGCGCCGATCTGGCCGGCATCGTGGCCGAAGCCGATGCACAACTGCAGACCGCGCAGCGACTGCGGCGGGTGCTGGTGACGCGCTTTGCCGATGCCTTGCCCGATGTCGTGGCGGCCGACGAGATGGCCTCCAGCGCGGTCATGCAGTGGCTGCAGGCCGACGCGCCGCTCCCGACAGGCCATGTGCGCTGGGCCGATGCGCTGGCTGCCATCCACACACCCACACCCGCGCTGGCACAGCCCGACGACATGGCCTTGCTGCCCTACACCTCGGGCACCACCGGCATGCCCAAGGGTTGCATCCACACCCACCGCACGTTGATGCCCAACACCATCGGCAGCGCGCTGTGGGGCAGCGGCAGCGCAGAAAGCATCAGCCTGGGCGTGGTGCCGATGTTTCACATCACCGGCATGCTCTACGGTGTGCTGAGCCCCGTGTACCTGGGCAGCACCGTGGTCATCCTGCCGCGCTGGGACCGGGAACTGGCCGGGCGGCTGATCTCGCAGCACCGCGTGACGCACTGGACCTGCATCCCGACGATGATCATCGACCTCTTCGGCAGCCCCAACTACCAGCGCTTTAATTTGTCCAGCCTGCGCTACCTGTCCGGCGGCGGCGCGGCCATGCCGCAAGCCGTGGCCGAGCGGCTGCAGCGCGAGTTCGGCCTGACTTTCGCAGAAGGCTACGGCCTGACCGAAACCGCTGCGCCCAGCCACGCCAACCCGCCCGACCGCGCCAAGCTGCAATGCCTGGGCATCCCGATCTTCGGCACCGACAGCCGCATCGTGGACCCGGTCACGCTACAGGAGTTGCCCGCAGGTGAGGTGGGTGAGATCGTTACGCACGGGCCGATGGTTTTCAAAGGCTATTGGGGCCACCCCGACGCCACCCGGGCTGCCTTCATCACGATCGACGGCAAAGCCTTTTTCCGCACCGGCGACTTGGGCCGCTGCGACGACGAGGGCTACTTCTTCATCACCGACCGCCTCAAACGCATGATCAACGCCAGCGGCTTCAAGGTCTGGCCGAGTGAGGTCGAGTTGCTGCTGTTCAAGTGCCCACTGGTGCAGGATGCCTGCATCATCGCCGCCCGCGACGCCTACCGCGGCGAGACCGTCAAGGCCGTCATCGTGCTGCGCGCTGAAGTCCGTGGCACAGCTACCGAGCAGGACATCATGGCCTGGGCGCGCGAGCACATGGCGGCCTACAAGGTGCCGCGTATCGTCGAGTTCGTCGACGCGCTTCCTCGCAGCGGCTCCGGCAAGGTCATGTGGCGCCAGCTGCAGGAGCGCGAGCAGGCGCCGGCCTGAGCGCTGCGTCGGTGCTCAGCCCGGCGCTGTGCTCGCCCGGTGCGACCCGTGCAACACGGGTCAGCGCCAGTTGCAGCGCACGCGCGTCGTTGCTGGCGCGGTGGCGCAGCAGGCCCATCTCGGCCAGTGCACCGCGGCGCAGGCCATCCAGCTGATGCAGTTGCGTCTCGCACAACAACCGGTTGACCGATTCGAGCTTGAAGTGCGGGCGCAACCCGGCCTCTTCATACAGCGCGGCCAGCCAGGCGTAGTCGTGGGCCCAGCCGTCGCAGTAAACGGTCAGGTCGGCCAGCGCTGCGTTCAAAGCCAGAGCCACCTCGTTCGCGGCGTGGCCGTGGGCCAGCAACACGGCGCGGCTGATGCCGTGCATCTGCTCGGCCGCGCTGTCCCAGTGCGTCCAGCTACTTGCCGGGCGGATCAGTACGCAGCGCGCGCTGCCGTTGGGCAGCACGTAACCGATTTCGATCGGGTAACTGCAGCGCCCGAAGCCGGAAGCTTCAATATCGATGACGCAGGGTGGGCTTGCCAGCATGGTCGATGGATGATGCCCGAGCGCGGCGCCGGGCACATCGGGAACACGCCGGAGCAAGACCGCCCAGTTCGGCGTCGCAATGCGGCGTTTTGCGTGGCTGAGCCGAGACGATCTCTGCGCTGCGCCAGCAGCCGCTTCGGCATGCCTTAGGGTCGAGTCCCACCTCCGGTATCAAACAAAGGCAGTCCATGGCGCACCTTTTGTTCGATGGCTTTCGCCACGTGGACGCCCTTGTCGACGGCGTGAACATTTACGCCCGTGTCGGCGGCGCCGGGCCGCCGCTGCTGATGCTGCATGGCCACCCCCAGTCGCACACCTTGTGGCATGCCGTGGCAGGCGGGCTGGCCGAACATTTCACGGTGGTGGCTGCCGACCTGCGCGGCTACGGTGACAGCGCGCGCCCACCGCCCGGCTTTGACACGGCGTGGGCCAGCAAACGTCGCATGGCGGCCGACATGGCAGGGCTGATGCAACAGCTGGGCTTCATGCGCTTTGACGTGCTTGCACACGACCGCGGCGCGCGTGTGGCGCACCGGCTCGCACTGGATCACGCGGGCGCCGTGCAGCGCCTGATGCTGCTGGACATCGCCCCGACGCTGGCAATGTACGAAGGCACCCAGGAGGCCTTTGCTCGGAACTACTGGCACTGGTTCTTTCTGATTCAGCCGGCGCCGATGCCGGAGCGCCTGATCGAAGCCGACCCGGTGGCCTACCTGCGGGAGACCCTGGACCGCAGCCCCCGCGGCCTGACCACTTTTGAGCCTGCGGCCTTGGCCGAGTACGAGCGCTGCATCGCTATTCCTGGCACAGCCGCGGGCATCTGTGCCGACTACCGCGCATCAGCCGGTATTGACTTGGAGCACGATCGCGCTGACCGCACCGCTGGCCGCCGTGTCAGGCAGCCGCTGCGGGTGCTGTGGGGCGGGCAGGGTGTTGTCGAAGCCAATTTCGACGTGCCGTCTTTATGGCAGGCGGCAGCCGAGCAGTACAGCGGCCGCGCACTGGACTGTGGCCACTACATCGCCGAAGAAAAACCGGCCGAATTGCTTGCCGAAGCGCTGGCGTTCTTCTGTTGATCGCCAGGTGCTGAAGACGGCGAAACCCGCGCTCGGCGGGCTTCGAAAGGTCGGATCAGCAGATCAGCGGTTGCCGGCGGCGCTGAGCGCCTCCTCAACCGCAGCGCCGGCTTCCCCCGCCGCGGCTACTGCGCCAGCGTCAACGACAGCAGCAGCGCCCAAAGAGCAGATGTTTTGCGCTAGGTCGCCCTTGGGGCCCTGCACCAGTTCGTAACTGACGGGGCCACCTTGCTTCAGCGTCCGGAAGCCTTCCATCTGCACAGCAGAGAAGTGCGCGAAGACATCGGCACCACCGCCGTCGGGCTCGATAAACCCGAACCCTTTGGCGTCGTTAAACCACTTGACCGTACCGGTTGCCATACCCACTCCTGCACTGCGCTTGTTGGTGATTGCGACCGAAATTGTCGATCGTGCTTGTCGGCGCTGTCAAGGCAACGTGCTCGATACTGCTGAACAAACCCTTGTCAGCGAGCGGTTGCCGTCGTTCGATGCGGACGTTGGGGCCGGGTCGGTACGCACATCAGGACAAGGGCGCAAATGCAGCACAGGATCGGGACTTGAATGCTGCTCTTTGGCGTCAATATCCGTCAGCATCAATGCACGACCCCATGCCCTGCTGCCCAAACCCATGTCGATAGAATGAGGGATGCCCGAGGACACGCCGCCATCGCCACCCCCGCCGCTGCCCGCGCGCCCTGTGCGCGAGCCGGATGGTGTGGTGGTGGCAGAGCGCAAGGCGGCGCGAACGAAACCGCCAGCGCTTTATCAAGTGGTCATGCTCAACGACGACTACACACCGATGGAGTTCGTCGTTATGGTGTTGCAGCGCTTTTTCCAGCGTGACATGGATACGGCCACTCACATCATGCTGCAGATACACCAACAAGGACGCGGCGTTTGCGGCGTCTACCCCAAGGACGTCGCCGCAACGAAAGTCGAGCTGGTGCTCACGGCGGCGCGCCGTGAGGGGCACCCGCTGCAATGCATTATGGAGGCCGCATGATTGCGCAAGAGCTTGAAGTTAGCCTGCACATGGCGTTTGTCGAAGCACGCCAGCAGCGACACGAATTCATCACCGTCGAGCATCTGCTGATGGCGTTGCTGGACAACCCGAGCGCCGCAGAGGTGCTACGCGCTTGCGCTGCAAACATTGACGATTTGCGCAAAAGCCTGGCAACTTTTATTAAGGAAAACACGCCCACAGTGGGTGGCAACGACGAGGTGGACACGCAGCCCACGCTGGGCTTTCAGCGCGTGATCCAACGCGCGATCATGCATGTGCAAAGCACGGGCAGCGGCAAGAAGGAAGTCACCGGCGCCAACGTGCTGGTGGCTATTTTCGGTGAGAAAGATTCGCACGCGGTCTACTACCTGCATCAGCAAGGGGTGACGCGTCTGGACGTCGTCAATTTCATCGCCCACGGCATCAAGAAGTCCGATCCGCCGGAGCCGGCCAAGAGCAACGAATCAAGCAGCAACGAGGCAGAGAAGGACGAAGCCGGCGACGCCAAAGGCTCGCCGCTGGAGCAGTTCACGCAGAACCTGAATCAGCAAGCGCGTGAGGGCAAGATCGATCCGCTGATCGGCCGCGAGCACGAGGTCGAGCGTGTTATCCAGATTTTGTGCCGCCGGCGCAAGAACAACCCGCTGCTGGTTGGCGAGGCCGGCGTGGGCAAAACCGCCATCGCCGAGGGGCTGGCCTGGCGCGTCACGCAGAACGATGTGCCCGAAGTGTTGGGTGACGCCACGGTGTATTCGCTGGACATGGGCGCACTGTTGGCCGGCACCAAATACCGCGGCGACTTCGAGCAACGCTTGAAAGGCGTGCTAAAGCAGCTGAAGGACCACCCCAATGCGATCTTGTTCATTGACGAGATCCACACGCTAATCGGTGCTGGCGCCGCGTCGGGCGGTACGCTGGATGCGTCCAACCTGCTCAAGCCGGCGCTTTCCAGCGGCGCAATGAAGTGCATCGGCGCCACCACGTTCACCGAGTACCGCGGCATCTTCGAAAAGGACGCGGCCTTGTCGCGGCGCTTTCAGAAAGTGGATGTCGTCGAGCCTTCAGTCGAGCAGACCATCGAAATCTTGAAGGGCTTGAAAACCCGCTTCGAGGAGCACCACAGCGTCAAGTACGCGGTGGGCGCGCTGCAAGCTGCGGCTGAGCTGTCTGCCAAGTACATCAACGACCGACACCTGCCGGACAAAGCCATCGACGTCATCGATGAAGCCGGTGCGGCGCAGCGCATCCTGCCGGCCAACAAGCGCAAGAAGACCATCACGCGCAACGAGGTCGAGGAGATCGTGGCCAAGATTGCGCGCATCCCGCCGGCCAGCGTCAGCAGCGACGACCGCAGCAAGCTAAAGCTGCTGGACCGCGATCTGAAGCAGGTGGTGTTCGGCCAGGATCCGGCCATCGAAGCGTTGGCCGCGGCCATCAAGATGGCGCGCTCCGGTTTGGGCAAGGGCGACAAGCCAATCGGCAGTTTTCTGTTTAGCGGCCCTACCGGTGTTGGCAAGACCGAGGTTGCCAAGCAGCTGGCCTACGTGTTGGGCATTGACCTCATTCGCTTTGATATGTCGGAGTACATGGAGCGCCATGCGGTGAGCCGGCTGATCGGCGCGCCCCCGGGCTACGTGGGCTTCGACCAGGGCGGGCTGATGACCGAGTCGATCACCAAGAAGCCGCACTCGGTGCTGCTGCTTGACGAGATTGAAAAAGCGCACCCCGACGTCTTCAACGTGCTGCTGCAGGTAATGGACCACGGCACGCTGACCGACAACAACGGACGCAAGGCCGACTTCCGCAACGTGATCATCATCATGACCACCAATGCGGGCGCCGAGACCATGAACAAGGCGACGATCGGATTCCAGAACAAGCGCGAGGCCGGCGACGAGATGGCCGACATTAAGCGCCTGTTCACGCCCGAATTTCGTAACCGGCTGGACGCCATCGTCAATTTCAAAGCGCTGGATGAAGACATCATCCTGCGTGTCGTCGACAAGTTTTTGCTGCAGCTTGAAGGTCAACTTGCGGAAAAGAAGGTCGACGTCACCTTCAGCGACGCCCTGCGCAAGCACCTGGGCAAGAAAGGCTTTGACCCGTTGATGGGCGCGCGGCCCATGCAACGATTGATCCAGGACACGATTCGCCGGGCTTTGGCCGACGAGTTGCTGTTCGGCCGGCTGGTCGACGGCGGCCGCTTGTCGGTGGACATCGACGCTGATGACAAGGTGCTGCTGGACATCCAGCCGCCGAAGAAGAGCGACAAGCCCCGCGCCGAAGCTGCGGCGGTCTAAGGTCTCGGTTTGTTGGGCGCGGGCCTGGGTCGTTGAGACCGGGCCCGTTCTTTTTGGCTCTGTTCGCGTTACCTGATGACGACCTCAGGCCCCGATGGCAATTGCCAGCAGTGACAAGGGTTTAGCGCCCGATTGCGCGTTGCGGTCCAACGCGCGGAACCAGCCCAGGTAGTTCGGCAGGTAAGACGTGG
>JAJAZC010000136.1 GCA_026785885.1 Rubrivivax sp. | reverse complement strand
CCACCGTCGCTGCCGATCAGCGCAGCCTGCGTGATGTGGCCGTGCCACGGGCGCAGGCTGGCATCGGCTTGCTCCAGCTCGATCAGCGCGGGCTGGCCGAGCAAGGTCTTGAGCTCGATGTGGGCGTCAGCGGCCAGGGCGATGACTTCGCAGCGAAAGCCAGTTGCGGTGGCCGCAGCGGGGCCGATGTGCTCTTGCAGGCTGATGCGCTCGGCCAGCAGCACATCGGCGCCCAGCGGCGTGCGCAGGCGGATCAGGCGCTCGTTCTGCGAAGGCGCGCCGGACAGTGCGGCCAGGAGTTGCTGGTACAGGCTCATGCTCGTCGTTCCATGTCAGCAGATCAGTTTCACGCCAGGTTCAAGCGGGGTGCGGGCCAAGCCGCTCGATGTGCCGAATCAACAGCCGCGGGCTGGGCTCGAAGCGCAGCCACCAGCTCATCGGCCCGGCCACGACGCGAAAACCCAGCCGCGGGTCGCGTGCGTACGGGCCCGACAGGCGCTGCACATGCCAGCGGTGCTGGCTGAAAGCGCGCAGCATGCGCAGCGCTTCGGCGCGGCAGCCGAGCGGCGCTTCGTGCAGCTCATCGACCAGCGCCTCGGGGCCCTGGTCGCGCGGCACGTGCAGCGCAGACAGCACCGGCGACAGGCGGTGCCAGGTTTCGATGCGGCAATTGGATGCTTGCAGCAGGCGTTCAGCAGACATCGCGGCATTGTCCCGACGACAGGCCAGCAACGGGCCCTTGATTTGCGGGCTTCATGACACGCTGTAGCGGAAGTCACCGTTCTTCGCAGCGCTGACCTTGATGCGCTCGATGCGCGTGCCCTCGGCCATGCGGCCCAGCACTTGTTCAGCCACCTCCGGCAGCAGCGTGCCGGTGAGAATGTGGTCGACGTTGCGGGCGCCGCTGTCCACCTCGGTACAACGGGCGAGCACGGCATCCACCAGCTTGGCGTCGAACTCGAAGCGCGCGTGGTGGTTGGCCGCCACCCGGGTGGCGATGCGGCCAAGCTTCAGGTGGATGATTTTCTCCAGCACGTCGTCGCTGATCGGGTAGTACGGCACGACCTTCAGGCGGCCGAGGAAGGCCGGCTTGAACTGCTTGTAAAGCACCGGTCGCAGCGCTTCGGCCAGCGCGTCGGCGGTGGGTACCTCATCAGCCGGCTTGTTCAGGCAGGCCTGCATGATCTGCGCGCTGCCGATGTTGCTGGTGAGGATGATCAGCGTGTTGCGGAAGTCGATCTCGCGGCCTTCGGCGTCGTCCATCACGCCTTTGTCGAAGACCTGAAAGAAGAGTTCGAGCACGTCGGGGTGGGCCTTCTCCACCTCGTCCAGCAGCACCACGCTGTACGGGTTGCGGCGCACGGCCTCGGTCAGCACGCCGCCTTCGCCGTAGCCCACGTAGCCGGGTGGGCTGCCCTTCAAGCCGCTGACGGAATGCGCCTCCTGGTACTCGCTCATGTTGATGGTGATGAGCTTGCGCTCGCCGCCATAGAGCGCCTCGGCCAGGGCCAGCGCGGTTTCGGTTTTGCCGACGCCGCTGGGGCCGACAAAGAGAAACACGCCCTTGGGCTTGTTCGGGTCTTCGAGATTGGCGCGCGCCGTGCGCACCCGCTGCGCCACGGCGTGCAGCGCCTGCGGCTGGCCGATGACGCGCTCTTCGAGCACGGGCTTCAGGTTCATCACGGTTGCGATTTCGTCCTTGACCATCTTGCCCAGGGGAATGCCGGTCCAGGCAGCGACGATCTCGGCGACGACCAGGCCGTCGACCTGCATCGGCACGAGCGGGCTCTGGCCCTGCAGCGTGGCCAAGGCTTCGAGCTTCGTTTGCAGCTGCGCTTGGGCCGCGCTGGGCGCGGCTTTCCTGGCGGGCTTCTTCGCTGGCGCTGCGGAGGCGGATGACGCAAGCGCAAGCGCAGGTGAAGGCTGTGCTTCAAGCTGCGCGCGCAAGGCGGTGATCTCGCCGACCAGCACTTTCTCTTGTTCGTAGCGCGCGCTCAGCACGGCCAGGTCCTTCTGCGCCACATCGCGCTGCGTGCGCAGATCCACCAGCTTCGCATCGTGCAGCGCGCCGGCTGCGGCCTCACGCTCCAACGCAGCGATCTCGGCCGCCACGCGCTCGAGCCGTTTGCCGATGTCCTCCATCGCGGCCGGCACCGCCGCCTGGCCGAGTGCGACCTTGGCGCACGCCGTGTCGAGCACGCCGATGGCTTTGTCCGGCAGCTGTCGGCCGCTGATGTAGCGGGCCGACAAGCGCACGGCTTCGGTGATGGCTTCGTCCATCAGCCGCACTTTGAAGTGCGCCTCCATCAGCGGCGCCATGCCGCGCAGCATGGCCGCGGCCATGGCCTCGGTGGGCTCTTCGACCTTCACCACTTGAAAGCGGCGCGCCAATGCGGCGTCTTTCTCGAAGTATTTTTTGTACTCGGCCCAGGTGGTGGCGGCCACGGTGCGCAACTCACCGCGCGCCAGCGCGGGCTTGAGCAGGTTGGCCGCATCGCCACCGCCGGCAGCGCCACCAGCGCCGATCATCGTGTGCGCTTCATCGATGAACAGGATGATCGGGTGCGGGCTTTTCTTCACCTCGTCGATCACGTTCTTCAGCCGGTTCTCGAACTCGCCTTTGACGCTGGCGCCGGCCTGCAGCAAGCCCATGTCCAGCACGTGCAGCGCCACGCCTTGCAGCGGCGGCGGCACCTCGCCAGTAGCGATGCGCAGTGCCAGGCCTTCGACGACCGCCGTCTTGCCGACACCGGCCTCGCCGGTGAGGATGGGGTTGTTCTGGCGGCGGCGCATCAGGATGTCGATGACCTGGCGGATCTCGGCTTCGCGGCCGATCACCGGATCGAGCTTGCCGCTGTGCGCACGCTGCGTGAGGTTGGTGGTGAACTGATCGAGCGCGGGTGTCTTGCCGGGGGCACCGGGTTGCGCCTGCTCTTCGCCTTCGCTGCCCGCATCGGCCGCGGGTGCATCGGCCGTGCGCAAAGCCTCGGCGGCTTCTTGCGAGCCTTGCGTCGCCTCGTCGAGCTTGTGCTTGAGCTCATCGGTCCTGAAGCGCGAGAACAGCTTGCTGCCGCGGAAGGCCAGCTGCGACAGGTTGGGCTCGGTCAGCAGCGCCAGCAGCAGGTGCGCGCTGCGGATGCGGCTGTGGTGCGCGTCGATGCTGGCGATCAGCCACGCGTGCTCCAGCAGCGTAGGCATGTGCGCGCTGAACACGGGCGTGCGGGAGTTGCCGTTTTTGAAGCGCGCAATCTCGGCTTCAAGGTCGCGCTGCAGCGCGGTGGTGGAGACATCGAACCGCTTGCACAGCAGCGCTAGGTCGCTTTGCGGTTGCTCCAGCAGCGCCAGAAACAGGTGCTCCAGATCGACCTCGTAGTGCCCGCGCGCCATGCACAAATTGGCCGCGCGCTCGGCTGCCTGGCGCGTGGTGGTGTTGAGCTTGGAGATCAGGGTCTTGAGGTTCAGTGACATGGCTTTTTTGTTGTCTTGATGTTGTTGTGCGGGTAACCGAGCAACGCGCCTGGTCTCGCGCGTCAGGCCAGCGCCAGCAGGTCGTAGCCGGGGTCGGTGCGGGTGCCGGTCTGCGGTTGTGTCGCCAGGAAACTGTCCCAGCCCAGGCGCGGGCCGTCGGCCGCATCGAGCCGCGCACCGCGGATGTCTTCACCGCGCAGCGCCAGCCGCACTTCGTATTCGAGCGTCGGACCGGACAGCAGACCGAGCAGCTCCCGCAGCGCGAGCGCACCGGGGCCGCCGGGCAAAAATCGCTTCAAACGCGCGCCGGTCAAAGGCCCGAGCGTGAGCCGCAGCCGCAGGTCCCGCTGCCACACGCGCTCACCCACCACCGCGCTGCGGCCGAGCACCGCGTTGCCCATGCCGAGCACCGATTGATTGGTGCTCGGCAGCGTGAACCAGCGGCCAATGAACTGCTCGATCTCCACCGGCACGCGGAAGTAGTAAGCCAGCAGCTGCTGCACCGTGCGCGCAGACACCGGCCGGCGTTGCAGCGCGCCGGCAAAGTGCGCCAGCACCTCGTCGGCCACGCCGCCTTCAGCTGCACGCAGCGGGTCACGCAGACCGCGGTGGCCGATGCCGGCCACCGACAACATCAACGGCAGGTACTGGTTGCGGCGGTCGGCCTCGTACTGCAGCGGCAGCCGGTGTTTGCGCCAGGCCTGGTAGAAAAGGGCCACCGCGCGGTGCAGGAAGATGTCCATGAAAGCGCGCGCAGCGCCGTCACGGTGGTAGGTCTCGCGCGTGGCCAGCAGCTCGGTGTAGTAGCTCGGCAGCGCGCCGCCGGCGCCGAGCAGGCCCATGAAGGCGGGAGTTATGTCAATCCGCTCGATGCGCTCGATGCGGCGCTTGGGTCGGCTTTCGGAGTCGCTCCGGACCTCGCGTTCAGTGCCGCTTCCGATGCCGCCGTCATCGAGCGGCGCATCGCCTTCGGCCAGCGCCTTCAGCCCCCGCCACGTCACGCGCAGTGACTCGATTTCACTGGCCGGAAACGCCATCGACAGCGAATTGCGGAATGCCAGCCGCGTGCCCAGCATCTGCGTCCGCGTCAGGCCCTCTTCGCGTGCGAACCACTGCTCCAGTAGGCGCACGGCCTGGAAGAAGCCGAAGCTGTGCGGCGCGTCCAGCAGCCGCGCGACTACAGCAACGGGCTCTGGCCACTGCGCGGCGGGCATGTCATCAATGTTTCTTGTGTGCGCGCCGACACCAGCGTGAGCTGCGTGAAACTGTTGGCGTGCACGTACAGGCCGAGGAAGTGATCCAGCACCTGCGCAAAGAGGCGCAGGCCGGCACCGACGAAGCTACCCTCATCCACCGTCAGGCGCACGTGGATGCCGCGCACGAAGGTCGGAAACGGCTCGCCGGGCAGGCAGGCGCTGGTCGGCTGGTAGTCCACAGCCACCAGCGCATCGACCAGGCGCCGGTTGATCGCGCTGCGCGGCAGGTCATACAGTCGCAGCAGCTCTTTCAGCGCATCGAGCCCACCGCCGGACAGCGACAGGTGATTCACCGACAGGTGCGAGATCAGCCGCCACAACGCGCCGCGGCCAGTCTCGAAGCGCGCGCTCGGCGTGGGCTTGCGCAGCAGGCGGATCTCGCGCGCGATGCTGCCGCCTTCTTGCGTGAGATCGCCGCCCGGCGTACCGGCCGACAAGCTGGTGGGCAAATCGCGGTTGGTGGCAGTGACGTCCAGCGACAGGGTGTCGGTCTGCGGCTGCGCTGGATCGAAGTTGATGTCGACGATGGCGATGCTGGCCTCGTAACCGGGGCTGCGCTCGGCCAGCGTGGCGTCGCGCTGCAGCGTCCAGTAGCGGCCGG
This sequence comes from Rubrivivax sp., assembly GCA_026785885.1. Taxonomy (GTDB): domain Bacteria; phylum Pseudomonadota; class Gammaproteobacteria; order Burkholderiales; family Burkholderiaceae_C; genus Rubrivivax. The sequence goes on along the minus strand of JAJAZC010000136.1, from coordinate 6,050 downwards.
CGCCTTCGCCTTCAGCAAGCAACTCGTCGTGGCGCAGTGAATAGAACGGCACGAACTCGTGGATGTGCTCGCCCTGCGGCGTCTTCTGCACGCGAAACACCTTGTCCACCGACACCACCTCGAAGCCGAAAGCCCGGCGCGCATCGGGCAGAACGGCGTAGCGCTCACTTTCGTGCGTGACGCGAATCGGGTCGGCGCGCTGCTTGAACAGATTGGCCACCGGCGTGCAGTGCGTCAGCAGGTTGCGCTCGGTGATCGTTTCCAACAGGCGCGCGGTGTCGCTGTCGTTGCGGATGCCGGCCAGCGCGTAATGCAGCGTGACATTGCGCGTGCTGCTCGACAGCAGCACGGGCGGCAGCGGCAGATCGACAAAGTTGAACTTGTCGGGGAAGGCGAAGTACTCGGTGAGCAGGCGGTAGGCGGCGTCGCAACGCGGGTCGGCATCAAGCAGCGCTTCTTCGTCGGCAAAGCCCACTTCGCGCGGCGCTGCATCGGCGGCCTGTAACCACGGGCCGGCGGCTTGCGTCTGCACGAGCACGCCGCGAACCGCGCCGAACAGGGCTTCGCGCAGCGCGGCCACCTGCGACGCTTCACCGTCGAGCGCCAGCCGCAGTGTGCTTAGGCCCAAGCCAGCCCAGGTGGCTTGCGGCGAATCGAGCTGCAGTTGAACGGAGAGCAAGCTGGTTGCGCCACGGGGCAGCGTCGTGCCGGCTGGCACTTGCGTGCTGCCGCGAAAGGCCGCGCTGGCGACACGCAGCGGTGCGAGCTGCACGTCGTACGTGGTGCGAAAGCGGCAGTTCACGCCGCGCACCGCACGGCTGGTGAGCGGCGTGCCGCGCGGCAGCACGCTGGCCTTGCTCAACTGCGCGGCGCCGGCACCCAAATCAAACCGCGCGATCGCGCACGACGGAAACGGCCGCAGGTAGTGCGGATACAGGACTTCCAGGAACGATTCGGTGAACAGCGGGAAGTCGTCGTCCAGCCGTTTGTGCACGCGCGCAGCCAACAGCGCGAACGACTCGATCAAGCGCTCGACATGCGGGTCTTCGCCCACGTCGCCGGTCAACTCCAGCCGGCCGGCGATCTTGGGGTACTGCTGCGCAAAGCCGGCGGCTTGCGCGCGCAGAAACGCGAGTTCGCGCTCGTAATGCGGCAGCAGTTCGTTCATCGCGCTGCGGCCAGGGCCGCGTTCGAAGAAGCCACGCGGTACTGCTGGGTGCCGGTCTGCAGCAAAGCGTCGAAGCTCACCGGCTCGGCCGCAGGGTGAATCTGCAGCAGCGCGTGGATGCTGAAGCGCAGGCCGGCGCCGGGCGCGCTGCGCTCGTCGAGGCCGACGCGCACCGTGCGCAGCCGCGGCTCGTGGTCTTCGATTGCGCGCTCGATTGCGCGGCAGATGAAGGTGCGGTCGGCGACGTTGGCGAGCGAGCGGGACGAGAAGTCGTCGAGGCCGAAGCGGAGAATCGAGTGGCTTGCGTTGCGGTAGCTATTAATTGTTTCGCCGGACAACGCGGTGCGTGTGTTCAGCAGTGCTTCCACGTCGCGGGCGACGCTGTCTTTTAGTTGCTCGATGGTGAGCGAGGGTGCAATCGCCTCTCGGCTTGCATCAGGTGAGCCGTCCATCAGGCGGTCGATCAGGTAGGGCGCGAAACGCTGCATGTGACTGCGACTCCGCGTCGAGGAAAAGAAAGCTGGAAAAGAGAAGAGGGCGGCGTTACCGCCGCCCTCTGGCGACACGGGCTTGGCTTTAAGCGGCGAAGCTGACGGTGTTGTCCTTCAAATTCCACATGCCCTGCACATTGGTGTTTGAGGCCGTGGTGCCATCGATCGGGGCCTCGTTGTAAGTCCACTGCACGGCGGAGTAGCGCAGACCGAAGGTTTCGGTGGGCAGCTCACTACCGGAGGAAATGTTCGTCGTCACCGACGAGATGACCACGTTCTTCAGTGCCACCTTGAGGTAGTTGATGCGCTTGTTGCCGGATTGCGTTGTGTTTGAGCCGCCGAGCGCGCGGTAGAAAAACACCTCGATGTCCTTGTAGACCGTGCCGGCCGAGCAGGCTTGCCAGAGCTTCGTGCTGGCAGCGTCGATGTCCTTGGTGAACACCATTTCGCCGTGCTCTGTGCGCTCAGCGGTGTGACCACCGGCCGACGAAGAGCTCGACGATTTCGGCTGGCGAATGAAATGCTCGAATGACGAAACTTCAACTGCCTTATCGGACTTGTGCGTTGCGTCGCGCGATTCGCCTTTGATATCGCCACTCTTGAAAACGACGTAAATGTCTTTCATGAAAACCTCCAGTTGTGGTGGACTGCTATTGCAGGGAAAAAGAACCGGTTTCAGCCCTTGCCGTTAGGCAGTTCTGCTACCAGTCGCAGGGACACGGTCAGCTCGTCGAGCTGGAAATGGGGGCGAATGAACGACACCGCGCGGTAGACGCCGGGCCGTCCAGGCACTTCGCTGACCTCGACGCTCGCTTCTCGAAGCGGGTACGCGGCTTTGACTTGCTGCGTCGCGTTGTCGTCGGTGGTCACGTATTGCTTGATCCACGTATTCAGGAAATCCTGTACGTTCGTGGCCGACGCAAAACTACCGATCTTGTCGCGCATCATCGCCTTCATGTAATGCGCGATACGACAAACAGCAAACATGTATTGCAATTGCGCCGACAGCACAGCATTCGCATTGGCCGCATCGCTGTCGTACTTCTTGGCTTTTTGCGAACTCTGCGCGCCGAAGAACGCGGCGTAGTCGGTGTTCTTGCAGTGCACCAGCGGCATGAAGCCCAGGTCGCTCAACTCTTTCTCGCGGCGGTCGGTTATGGCGATCTCGGTTGGGCACTTCAGCGCCACTTCGCCGTCGTCGGTCTTGAAGGTGTGCGTCGGCAGGTCTTCGACCAAGCCGCCACCTTCGACGCCGCGAATCGCCGCGCACCAGCCGTAGCTCTCGAACGCCGCCGTCAGCCGCGCGGCCATTGCGTAGGCCGCGTTGACCCACAAGTACTTGCCGTGGTGCGAGCCATCGACTTCTTCGACGAAGTTGAAGCCTTCGGTCGTCGTGCCGTCCTTCGGGTTGTACGGCAGCCGGCCCAAAAAGCGCGGCACGGTCAAGCCGACATAGCGTGAGTCCTCGGACTCGCGGAAAGACCGCCACTTGGCGTAGTCCACGGTGTCGAACACCTTCGACAGATCCCGCGGTTTGCCGAGGTCGGTGAAGCTGTCCAAGCCGAACAACTCGGCCGATGCAGCCGAGATGAACGGCGCGTGGGCCGCGGCGGCGACGTGCCCCATCTGCTCGACGAAGTACATGTCCTCCGGCTGGCGGGTAATTTCGTAGTCACCGATCAGCGTGCCGAACGGCGCGCCGCCGAAGGTGCCGAACTCTTCTTCGTAGACCTTCTTGAACAGCGCGCTCTGGTCGAAGTCGATCGCGGTCTTGAAGTCTTTCAGCAGCTCTTGCTTGGTGGCGTTGAAGACCTGAATCTTCATCATCGAGCCGGTGCTGGTGTGCTTGCACAAATAGTGCAGGCCTTGCCAGCTGCCTTCGAGCTTCTGGAAGTCGGCGTGGTGCATGACCTCGCTCAACTGGGCACTGATGAGGCGGTCTATTTCGGCCACGCGCGCGTCGAGCGTCACGCTCAGGTTGTCCGACATGATCACCGTGCCGTCCAGCACCTCGCGCACGAGCTCGGAGATGATGTCGCGCGCACGGGCATGCTCGCTGTCGGAGCGGGCCACCTTGCTCTGCGTGACGATGTCGTCCAGCAGGCTGGTGGCTGTAGAACTGGCCGCCGCAGCGGATTGGGTTGCGCCTTGAGCCATGGTGCTTACTCCTCGCCTTTCTTCGCTTCGGTGCCGAGCTTCTTCAGCTTGTCGGTGTTGGACATGACCTCGCCGAGGATGTCTTCCAGCTTGTCGTTGCCGGCCAGCTTGTTGCGCAGGTCCGAGAGCTTGGTGCGCGCGTCCAGCAGCTTGCGCAGCGGCTCGACCTGTTGCACGACCTGCTCGGGGCGGAAGTCTTCCATCTTGCCGAATTCGAGGTTCACCGCAAACTCCCCGCCTTCGGCACTGAGCTGGTTCTTGACGCGGTAAGTCGCCTTGGGTGCCATGCCCTTCATGACGTCGTCGAAATTGTCGAGGTCGACATTGACGAACTTGCGGTCCTTCAACTTTGGCAGCGGCTTGCTCGGGTCTTGTTTGCCGGTGAAGTCACCGAGCACGCCGGCCACGAAGGGCAGCTCTTTCTTCTCGATCGCGTCGCCGACCTCGACGTCGTAAGTCAGCTGCACGCGCGGCGGGCGCACTTTTTCGAGACGCTTTTGAACACTGTCTTTTTTGGCCATGTTGACTTCTGACGAGTGAAGTGGATGGAAAGCAGCCGGGCGGCGCAGCCGCTCAGCGCAACCGTTGGAAAGGATTGCCGGGCCGGGGGGCAGAAGCGGCGGCTGCGGGTGCAGCAGGTGCAGCAGTGGTTGCAGCCGGCGCAACCGCGGCGCCAGCGGTTGCCGCTGACGGTGGCCGCGGCGCCGGTCGGCGCGCCTGTGGTGCAGCCGGCGCAGCAACGGGCACCGCTGCCGGCGCCGGCACCAGCACGTTCTCACCGAGCACTTCACGCAACGACTTGACGATGTCTTCGGCCTGCGCTCGGGTGTCCGAATTCAATGATTTTTGATTGCGCAGCGATGACAGGGCCGCGGTTGAAACACGCAATCCGCTGACAGCCAACATGCTGGTGGCCACGCTGTCGCTGGCATCGCGCTGGAGCACCTCTTGCGCCGCGAGGATGGAATTGCCGTAATCGCGGGCTTCGAAGTAACTCTCGGCGAGCTTGCTCCAGGGTTCCTTGCGCGTGGGGTGCGCTGCCGCGGCGGCGCGGTAGGTATCGCGTTCTTTGGAAACGCTGCCTTCCTGCCGTGCCTTGGTGGCGCCTGCCATCAGCGCTTCAAAGGTGGGCGCTGGCGGCGCCTCTTTGGGTTCAAGCTTGGGCGCAAGCGAGCAAGCCGACAAAACCAACCCAACGCAGGCCCAAACAACGGTTTGCCTGACTACACAAAGAAACGAATATGACAATTCAGCTCCAGGCACAGTGAAAAGGAAGCGCACGCTGTAACGTTCGAAACGCTGACAGGCGCTCTGTAGGTACAGGGAGCAACCGACGAAACGTCGGCCGTTAATGTAGCGGAGTGAATCTCGGATTCGGGCCCCTAAAAGGGTGGGCCGCGGGTACTGTTTAGCGGGATTTCGGACTGTAGGATTGCCAGCCACCTTGCGACGCATCGAGCTTTGTTCTAACAGCCAACCCTTCGCAGCGACAGCACGTTGCGTGCATTCAGGTCTCCATGCGTCCAACGATTGTCGTCTGCACCGCCGTTCAGCAGCCTTGCCCGCTTCGGCCTAGCCTGAGAGCGTGGGCGGTTGTACGGCTCGGCGCGCTGCTGATTTGCAGCACGATGTCAGGCTGCGCAAGCACTTCTGGCGGCGACGGCATCGTCGGCAAGACCATGGAAATGTTGGGCCTAAAGGTGCCGCAAACACCCGAAGAAGCCCAAGCCCTGGTTCCCGTGCCGCGCACTGTGACCTTGCGCGTGCACGCTGGCGATCAGCTCAACACCGATGGACAAATGCGTTCGTTGTCCGTCGTGATGCGAATTTACAAGCTGCGTCGCATCGACGCCTTCCTTGCCGCCCCGTACACGGCGTTTGGCGACCCGGCGGCAGAAAAACAGGCGTTCGGCGATGACGTGGTCGACGCGCGAGAGGTGGTGATGCGGCCAGGTCAGCGGCACGAGGTGCTGGAAACGATGCCGGTCGACGCTGCCTACATCGCGGTAGCCACGCTGTTCAGAGCCCCGGCCGACGGGCGCTGGCGTTTTGCCTTCGATGCCAAGCAAGCCGCCAAAACCGGTATCACGCTCGGGCTGCACGGTTGCGCCATCAGCGTTGCCGCCGGGGCTGCGGAGCGGGCGCCACCTGAGGTGTTGCGCTTGGCCGGGGTGCAGTGCCGATAGGGCTGCGGGCGTGAGGCGTGTCGTAAGGCGTGTCGTAAGGCGTGTCGT
>JAJAZC010000135.1 GCA_026785885.1 Rubrivivax sp. | reverse complement strand
GGGGCCCGCGCACGCCCGGGGGGGGCGCGGCCAGCCGCCCCCCCCGCCCGGGCGCCCCGCCGCCCATGCCTGGCGGTCAACCCCCCCCCCCCCCCACTCGGAGCCCCCTGCCGGACACCACCCGACGCGATGCCACGCTGCCAACCGCGCGATGACAATCCCCGCCATGCAGCCAACGCCAACGCCAACGCAAACGCAAACGTCAACGTCAACCGAAATAGCCCTCATCGCAGCCGTCGCAAGCAACGGTGCCATCGGTCGCGACAACGGCCTGTTGTTCAGCGAGCCGGCCGATCAGCGCCACTTCCGCGAGCAGACTCTGGGCTGCCCGGTGATCATGGGCCGGCGCACCTGGCAATCACTGCCGCTGCGCTTCAGGCCGCTGCCGGGGCGCCGCAACATCGTTGTCACGCGAAACCCCGGCTTCGAAGCACCGGGTGCCGAAACTGCAGCTGGCCTCGAACAAGCGCTGCAGCGTTGCAGCGATGCACCACGTGTGATGATCATTGGCGGTCGGCAGTTGTATGCCCAGGCCTTGCCGCTGGCTCACACGCTGCTGCTGACCGAGATCGGTGCGGCGCTCGATGGTGACGTGCACTTCCCGCCTTGGGACCGCAAAGCGTTCACTGAAACCCAACGCACCCACAACATCAGCGAGACCGGCATGCGCTTCGACTTTGTGACCTATCGCCGCAAGCCAACCGGCGGCGCCGCTGCACCTACTGCTTGAGCCGGTACCCGGTACGAAAGATCCACGCCACCACGGCCAGTGAGGCGGCCAGAAACAGCGCCACCGCGAGCAAGCTCCAGCCCAGGTGCACGTCGGCGGTGCCGTAAAAGCTCCAGCGAAAGCCACTGATCAGGTAGACGACCGGGTTCAGCAGCGCGATCTTCTGCCACAGCGGCGGCAGCATGTCGATGGAGTAGAAGCTGCCGCCCAGAAAAGTCAGCGGCGTCACGATCAACAGCGGCACGACCTGCAGTTTCTCGAAGTTATCGGCCCAGATGCCGATGATGAAACCCACCAGGCTGAAGGTCACCGCGGTCAGCACCAGAAACACCAGCATCCACACCGGGTGTTCGATGCGCAGTGGCACAAACAGCGTAGCCGTGGCCAGGATGATGAGACCCAGGATGATGGACTTGGTGGCCGCCGCGCCGACGTAGCTGACCACGATTTCCAGGTACGACACCGGCGCCGACAGAAGCTCGTAGATGGTGCCGGAAAAGCGCGGAAAGTAGATGCCGAAACTCGCGTTGCTGATACTTTGCGTCAGCAGCGACAGCATGATCAAGCCCGGCACGATGAAGGCGCCGTAGCTAACGCCGGCCACCTCCGGGATGCGCGAGCCGATGGCCGCGCCGAAGACCACGAAGTAAAGCGAAGTGCTGATTACCGGTGCCACGATGCTCTGCATCAGCGTGCGCGCGGTGCGCGCCATCTCGAAGCCGTAGATGGCGCGGATGGCATGCAGGTTGACCGTCATGCGGCCTCCTGCAGCAACGTCACGAAGATGTCTTCCAGCGAGCTTTGTCTGGTGCTCAAGTCCTCGTACACGATGCCTGCATCGGCCACCGCTTTCATAAAGCCCACCATGGCCGGCCCACCGCTGCGGGCGTCGAACTCGAAGGCCAGCGTACGGCCGTCGGCTGACAACGTGGCGCGCCAGGTCTGCAGCGCCGCCGGCACCGCGGCCAATGGTGCGGTGAGTTGCAGCGTGAGCCGTTTCTTGCCTAGCTGCTGCATCAACGCGGCCTTTTCCTGCACCAGTACGAGCCGGCCTTTGCTGATGATGCCGATGCGGTCGGCCATGTCCTCGGCCTCCTCGATGTAGTGGGTGGTCAGGATCACGGTCACGCCGGTGTCGCGCAGCTGGCGCACCAGCTGCCACATGTCGCGCCGCAGGCCGACGTCCACACCCGCGGTCGGCTCGTCCAGAAACAGCAGCCGCGGTTCGTGCGACAGCGCCTTGGCGATCATCACGCGGCGTTTCATGCCGCCCGACAAGGTCCTGATCTTGCTGTCTTTCTTGTCCCACAGCGACAGCGACCGCAACACACCTTCGATGTGCGCAGGGTTGGGCGGCTTGCCGAACAGGCCGCGGCTGAAGGACACGGTGGCCCACACGGTCTCGAAGGCGTCAGTGGTCAGCTCCTGCGGCACCAAGCCGATCAGCGCACGTGTTTGGCGGAAACCGGTGTTGATGTCATGGCCGTCCACCATGACCGTGCCGCCGCTGGCCCGCACGATGCCGCAGACGATGCTGATCAGCGTGGTCTTGCCGGCGCCGTTGGGGCCCAGCAGCGCAAAGATCTCGCCGCGGCGCACCGTCAGGTATATGTCGCTGAGCGCGGCCAGGCCGCTGGCGTAGGTCTTGGAAAGGGCTTGAATCTGCAGGACGTCGGGCATGCGTCGAGCATAGCTGCGGCGCTTGCATCGGCGCTTGCATCGGCGCTCACTGCGGCGCTCACTGCGGCGTTTGCTGCGGCGCTTGCTGCGGCGCCGGCCACTGCACTATCCACCGCGCTTCAGCTCAGCGGCCGAAGCCCGGTTTCCTGCGGCGGCAGCGCTGCTGCGCAGACGCGGTTGCGGCCGCCGCTCTTGGCTTGATACCGCAGTGCGTCGGCCCGGCGCAGATGCATGTTGGCGCCTTCTGTATCGCGCGGCTCCTGCACCGGCCGGATGCTGGCGCCAGCTTCACGGTGACCACCGCTGCCGCGTCGCAGGCCGCATGCGGCCGCGCCAGCGCGGGCACGTTGCTGCACAATTTTTACGCTACGGCGTGGGTGCCGGCCAAGCCGGTTTCCGACAGCACGCAGGCTGGCGCCGGCAGCGCCGGGCAGCGCAGCGGGCGACGGCTCGGCCTGGATGTAGCCCGAGCCCTGCGCGCCGGCAAACTCCACCGGTATCTCCTACGTGGCCGCATAGCGACGGAGCAAATCGCCCGCAGTGCCGTCGTGCAAGCGGCGAAAGAGTGGTTGGCAATCGGCGCCAACGAAAGATCGGTTGTGGCCCCGGATCGATCACAAATTTCACCGACAGCGTCACCACGCCCGAACGCGGCCCATCAGACGCCCTAGGCGACGTTGTCCAGGTACCCGGTGGCTTCCCGGCCACTCCCCTCGTTGACACGATTTTGATGCCCGCGGCCGCGACCTATGCGTTGCTTTGGCAGCGCCGAACCTACGCTGTGCATTGGGGCACCGACGTGCCGGAGCACATGCACATGGACGCTGTTTACTTGGGCCTCACCGCCGCCTTGCTGGCGCTGGTATTCGGCCTCTTGAGGGTCTGCGACGCGCTGGGGTCGCGCCCGTGAGCGCGCTGTACTGGTTATGCGGCGGCGTCGCGGCCGCGCTCTTCGTCTACCTCGTGGTGGCGCTGCTCAAGGCTGAGGACTTTTGATGAACACACCGGCCTGGATCGAATCGCTGGCCTTCCCGGCCGTGCTGCTGCTGCTGGCCTGGCCACTGGGGCGCTGGATGGCCGCGGTGGCTGAGGGCCGACTGCCGCGTTGGCTGTCGCCGCTGGTGCGCATGAAGCACGGCCTGTACCGGCTGGCCGGTGTAGACCCGGCGGCCGTCACCGGTTGGAAGCCGTATGCGGTGGCGGTGCTGGTCTTCAACACGCTGGGCCTGCTGGCGGTGTATGCGCTGCAGCGCCTGCAGGCCTTGCTGCCGCTGAACCCGCAAGCGCTGCCCGCGGTGTCCAGCGACTCGGCTTTCAACACCGCGATCAGCTTTGCCAGCAACACCAACTGGCAGGGCTACGCAGGTGAGGCGACGATGAGCTATCTGACGCAGATGCTGGGCCTGGGTGTGCAGAACTTTCTGTCTGCGGCCACCGGCATGGCGGTGCTGTACGCGTTGATCCGCGGTTTTGCAGCGCGTGGCAGCGGCCGTGTGCCGGGCCAGCAGGCGCCGGTCGGCAACTTCTGGGTCGACATGAAACGCAGCACGCTGTATGGGCTGCTGCCGCTGGCCATCGTGCTGGCCACCGTGCTCGTCGGCCAGGGCGTGGTGCCGAACTTCAGCGCCTACAAGCAAGCCACCACGGTGGAGGCTGTCGAGTACACGCAGTCCAAGAAAGACGCGGCTGGCGAGGCCATCAAAGACGCTCAAGGCGCAGCGCAGCTCGAGGCCGTGACGGCTAAGCACGCAGACGCTGCCGATGGGCCCGGCCGCATCGCAGATCGCCATCAAACAGCTGGGCACCAACGGCGGTGGCTTCTTCAACACCAACTCCGCGCACCCGCTGGAGAACCCGACGCCGCTGTCCAACGCACTGCAGCTGCTGGCCATCGTGCTGATTCCGGCGGCGCTGTGCTTCACCTTCGGTGAAATGGTGCGGGATAGGCGCCAGGGCACGGCGCTGCTGGCCGCGATGAGCCTGGTGGTGATCGTCGCCGTGGTGGCGGCCACCGCATTCGAGCAAGGCGGCAACCCCCGCCTTGCCGCAGTTGGCGTGGTCAGAAGGCTGGCCCGACGCAGCCCGGCGGCAACATGGAAGGCAAGGAAGCGCGCTTCGGCATCAACGCCTCGGCCCTGTGGGCGGTGGTCACGACTGCGGCCTCCAACGGCTCGGTCAACTCGATGCACGACTCCTACACGCCGCTGGGCGGCGCGGTGCCGCTGTTGATGATGCAGTTGGGCAAAGTGATCTCGGGCGCTGCCGGCTCGGGCCTGTACGGCATGCTGGTGTTTGCGATCCTGGCGGTGTTCATCGCCGGCCTGATGATCGGCCGCACGCCGGAGTACCTGGGCAAGAAGATCGAGCCATTGGAGACGAAGATGACGGCCATCGTCATCCTGGTAACGCCGCTGTTGGTGCTGGCCGGCACCGCGGTGGCGGTGAGTACCGAGGCCGGCGTGTCCAGCGTGGCCAACCCGGGCATGCAGGGCTTCTCGGAAATCCTTTACGCCTTCAGCTCGGCGGCCAACAACAACGGCAGCGCCTTTGCAGGCCTGTCGGCCAACACACCGCTATACAACACGCTGCTGGGCGTGGCGATGTGGCTCGGGCGCTTCGCGATCATCGTGCCGGTGCTGGCGCTGGCCGGCAGCCTGGCGGCCAAAAAGCGCGCGCCGGTCACGGCCAGCACGTTGCCCATACACGGGCCCTTGTTCGTGGCCTTGCTCATCGGGACCTTGCTGCACCGTGATGATCACCGGCGACAACCGGCTCAAGGCCGCGGCGATCGCGGCCGAAGCCGGCGTCGACGAATTCCTGGCCGAAGCCACCCCCGAAGCCAAGCTGAAAATGATCCGCACCTACCAGGCCGATGGCCACCTGGTGGCGATGACAGGCGACGGCACCAACGACGCGCCGGCTTTGGCACAGGCCGATGTGGCGGTGGCCATGAACAGTGGCACGCAGGCCGCCAAAGAGGCCGGCAACATGGTCGATCTGGACAGCAACCCGACCAAGCTGCTGGAGATCGTGGAGATCGGCAAGCAGCTGTTGATGACGCGCGGCTCGTTGACCACGTTCTCGATCGCCAACGACGTGGCCAAATACTTCGCGATCATCCCGGCGCTGTTCGTCACGACCTTCCCTGCGCTGGCCGCACTCGACGTGATGGGCCTGGCCAGCCCCGCGTCGGCCATCCTTTCGGCCGTCATCTTCAACGCGCTGGTCATCATCTTTTTGATTCAGCTGGCGCTCAAAGGCGTGGCCTACCGCGCCATCGGTGCTGCAGCGATGCTGCGGCGCAATGTGCTGATCTACGGCCTGGGCGGGCTGATCGTGCCTTTCGTCGGCATCAAGGCCATCGATCTGATGCTCAGCGTCAGCGGACTCGTATGAATACCGCAGCCAAGGCAACCACCATGAAGCAGCAGCTCCGCCCGGCGCTCGTTCTACTGACCGCGCTGAGCCTGATCAGCGGCCTGCTGTACCCGGCGCTGATTGCCGGTATCGGCCAGACCTTGTTTGCCCAACAAGCGGGCGGCAGCCTGATCGTGCGCGATGGGCGCGTCGTCGGCTCTGCGCTCGTCGGGCAGAGCTTTGCCGACCCCAAAAACTTCTGAAGCCGGCCTTCGGCTACCGGGCCCATGCCTTACAGCGGCGCGCTGTCCAGCGGCTCCAGCCAAGGCGTCGACAACCCCGCGCTGGTGGCCGCCGTGACCGCACGCGTGGCGGCGCTGCGGGCTGCCGACCCGGGCAAAACGCAGCCTGTTCCGGTGGACCTGGTGACGGCATCGGCCAGCGGACTCGATCCGCACATCAGCCGCGCCGCAGCGCTGTATGAGGCGCCGCGTGTGGCACGGCTGCGCGGCCTGCCAGCGGCGCGGTTGCAGGCGTTGATCGACCGCCACACCGAAAGCCGCGTGCTGGGCTTTCTTGGCGAGCCGCGGGTTAACGTGCTGCAGATGAACCTGGAGCTGGCGGCGCCCCGCCCCTGACCGGGTCGACGGCTGCACGGGCACCCCGGCTGCCGTGCCTTGGCAACAGGAGGGAGCAGCATGCTGATCAACTGCGTGGCTTATCGGGATGGCGAGCGCGTTGCCGATGTCGCGGTCGACCGAATCCGCGAACAGCTGGAGCAGCCCGGCGTTTTTGTGTGGGTGGCGCTGCGCGACCCCAGCGCCGACGAGTTGGAGCAGATGCGACTGGAGTTCGACCTGCACCCGCTGGCCGTGGAAGACGCCGGCAAAGGCCACCAGCGGCCCAAAGTCGAGGAGTACGGCAACTCGCTGTTCGTCGTCATGCACCTGATCGAGCGTGAAGGCGACGGGCTGCGCGTGGGCGAGGTGGCGGTGTTCGTCGGGCCCAACTACGTCGTCTCGGTGCGCACCCACAGCGCGCAGCATTTCCTGGGCGTGCGCGAGCGCTGCGAGCGCGAGCCCGAGCTGCTGCGCCAGGGTCCGGGCTTCGTGCTGTATGCCTTGCTGGATGCGGTGGTGGACCGCTACTTCCCTGTCTTCGACAGCCTGGAGACCGAGCTCGATGACATCGAGGGCCGCATCTTCTTGCGCGGCACGGCCAGCATCAACGTCGAGCGGCTGTATGGCCTCAAACGCAAGGTCGGTGTGCTCAAGCACGCGGTGGCGCCGCTGCTGGAAGTGGTGAGCAAGCTGCATGGCGGCCGCACCCCGGCGGTGTGCGCCAAGACGCAGGACTACTTTCGTGACGTGGGCGACCACCTGGGCCGCATCGACGATGCGCTGGACGCCATCCGCGAAACCATTGGCACCGCCATCGCCGTTAATCTATCGATGGTGACCATCGAACAAAGCGAGGTCACCAAACGCCTGGCGGCCTATGCCGCGATCTTTGCCGTCATCACCGCGCTGGCCGGCATTTGGGGCATGAATTTCGAGTTCATGCCGGAGCTCAAGCAGCGCTGGGGCTACCCGGCTGCGCTGTTGGTGATGGCCGGCTGCGCAGGCCTGGTGTGGCGCCGGTTCAAGCGCTCGGGTTGGCTTTGAAGCAGCGCAACCACACCGCGCAACCCAGCATCGCCAACTGACTACGCCAACCAGCCGCGCTACGCACCATGGCCACCGACAACGAACGACCCGAACCCGACCGCCTGCTGGCGCGCATCCAGGGCGAGCAGGCGCGTGAAGCACGCGGCCAGCTGCGCATCTACTTTGGCTCGTCGGCCGGCGTCGGCAAGACTTTCGCGATGCTGCAGGCGGCGCAGGCGCAGGCGCAGCGTAGCGCCGGCGTCGACGTGGTCGCTGGTGTCATCGAAACCCACGGCCGCAACGACACGGGCGAAAACTGGCCAGTCTTCGAGGCCGAGACGCTGCAGCGCGGCCTGGTGGAAGCCGGTATACGGCGGCCGCAGCGGATCATCCTGGACCTCGGCCTGCCCGACGGCGACGGCGTCGACTTCCTGAAGGACCTACGCCACTGGTCGGCGGTGCACGTCATAGTGCTGTCGGCGCGCAGCCATCAAGCGCACAAGATCGCGGCGCTGGACGCCGGGGCCGACGACTACATCACCAAGCCCTTCAGCGCCGGTGAACTGCTGGCCCGCGCGCGCGTGGCGCTGCGCCGGCAGCCAGGAGCCGGTGTTCCGCTTCGGCGGTGTCGAGGTCGACCTGGCAGCACGCCGTGTCAGCCGCGATGGCCAGGCCGTGCGGCTAACGCCGATCGAATACCGGCTGCTCGGCGTGGTCATCGCTAACGCCGGCCGTGTACTGACGCACCGGCACCTGCTGCGCGAAGTCTGGGGCCCCGTGCGGGCCGACAACCCGCACTACCTGCGCGTCTACATGGGCCACCTGCGGCACAAGCTGGAAGCCGAACCGGCGCGGCCGCAGCACCTGATCACGAAGACCGGCGTTGGCTATCGGCTGACGATGGATACCGACGTGGCATGGACTGCGCCGACTGCACCGACTGCACCGGTGCGCTGGGCCTGACGCCACCATGAAGCAGCTACTGGTTCCGTTGCGCGCGCGGCCGCGCCTGCTGCTGTCGATGGCGCTCGGTGTTGCCGTGGCGCTGGCGCTGCCCGCAACGCAAACCCTGGTCACACGGGGCCTGTTGGGCTGGAACGTGGCGGTGTGGCTGTATCTGCTGCTGGTCGGATGGATGATGTGGCAAGCCGACCACCATCAGTTGCGCAAGAACGCGCTGGTCCATGCCGAAGGTGCCGCGGTGGTGCTGGCCGTAGTGACCCTGGCCGCCTTGGCCAGCCTGGTCGGCATCGTGTTCGAGCTGGCTGCAGCCAAAGAGCCCGGGGTGCCCAATGCGCTGCAACACGTGATGCTGGCGCTGGCCACCGTCATCGGCGCCTGGTTCCTGCTGCCGGTCATGTTTGCGATGACGTATGCAAGCCTGTATTACCGCGATCCGCAAGGCCGTGGTCTGCGCTTTTCCGACGAAGTTGCAAACGGCGCCGTGGCCACCGCCCAACCGCCCGTGCAGCACCCGGATTACGTCGACTTCCTGTACTTCTCTTTCACCATCGCCGTGGCATCGCAGACCTCGGACGTCAGCGTGTCCACGCGGGCCATGCGCCGGCTGGTGCTGCTGCAATCGGTGCTGTCATTCGCGTTCAACACCGCGATCCTGGCTTTCACGATCAACATCGCCGCTAGCCTGTTTTGAAAAGAGACCGGCCCTACTGCAGGCTGGCCGCACCCTCGGCCATCGCCGCGAGCTTGGCGTAGACGATTTCTTCGTCCACCACACCGAAGCCGGCAAAGGTGCCGAAGCCGCAGTCGCTGCCGGCGATCACACGTTCAGCGCCGACGATGTCGACAAAGCGCTGCAGCCGCTGGGCCACCAGCCGCGGGTGCTCGATGAAGTTGGTGGTGGTGTCCAGCACGCCGGGGATCAGCACCTTGTCGTCGGGGATGCGGGCTTTGAAGTCGCGGATGGTTTCCCACTCATGGCCGTGGCGCGGGTTGGCGGTTTCAAACAGCAAGCCCTGCGGCTTGGCCTTTAACACGGTCGGCAGGATGGTGGCCAGCGGCACGTCCTGGTGATGCGGACCTTCGTAATTGCCCCAGCAGACATGCATGCGCACACGCTCTGCGGGGATGGCCGCCAGCGCAAAGTTCAGCGCTTCGACATGGCGCTCGATGCGCGCCAGGTAAGCGGCGTCGTCGAGCTGCCCGAACATCATGTGCCGGCCCAGGCCCAGGTCGGGCGAGTCCAGCTGCAGGATCAGCCCGGCGTCGACGATGGCGTGGTACTCGTGGCGCAGCGCCAGCGCCAGCGCTTCCAGGTAGGCGTCGTCGTCGGCGTAGTGCTGGTTGGGCTGAAACAGCGCCACCACGCCGGGTGAAGCGCTGTTCATGAAGACCCCGCGCGCACCGTGCCGGGCGGCGGCAGCCTTCACGTGGGTTATGTCTTTGGCCAGCGGCTCCAGTGTCTTCACGCCGATGGGGCCGATGCAGCAAGGCCTGCGATACGACGGCGTGCCGCCTGCAGAAGCCAGCCGTTTCAGGAACCCGGGGTAGTCCAGCAGATCGCCCGGCGTGCGCCGCGGGCTGTCGCCATCGAAGCCGGTGAAGCGGTCCTTGATGTAGGTGGCGTAGCTGATCTTGCTCATCTCGCCGTCGCTGACGATGTCGATGCCGGCCGCCACCTGGCGGGCCACGCAGTCGTCGACGGCCTGCGCCATCACCGCGTCGAAGGTGGCCTCGTCCACCGGCTCGCCTTTTTCGCGGGCGAAGATCTGTTCGACCACCGGCTGGCTGCGCGGCAGGCTGCCGACATGGGTGGTGCGGATGCGCTGCGGTGTGTTCATGGTGGCCGGCCTGGGTTGCTGTCGGGGTGGCTGCCTAAAATCCGGCCCGCTCAGCAGGCCGTGGGTCAGCACCCGTCAATCGAAGGCGTAGCTCACTTTTACGCCGTAGGTGCGCGGCGGCGCTGCACTCGCTTGCAAGGTGCTGCCGCCGCCCCAGACGAAGCGGTTGATCACCGTCTCGTCGTTGAAGTTGTCGACGAAGGCCTGCACCGCGAGCCGGTCGTTGGGCTTCCAGTTCACGCGCAAATCGCCCTTCCAGTAGGCGCCCTGCTTCTCGGCTGCCGTGTTGTAGATCTGGCCGTAGTAGCCGCTGGAGAAATTGGCCGAAATCATCGGCGTGATGGTGCCCAGACCGCCGACTGAGAACTCGTAGCTCGCCGACACCGAGCCAGAACGTTCGGCCGCATACGGAATGCGGTTGCCGGTGAGGTTGCAGCCGTAAGCCTGCGGCACGCCGCCCGCGCCGGTGCCCGGCACCAGCCGGCAGTTGTAGCCCGGCGCGTAGACCCGCGTCTGCCCGGCCGGTGCGATGGTCACGCCGTCGACCGCGGTGGCCGCGGTTCCGGGCGTGTCGATCAACTGCGTGATGGCGATCGGCCCCGGCGCATCGGGGAAGCTCGTGTACTTGGCATCCAGCAGCGACAGCGTCGCGCCGAGCGTGAACTGGCGCGTCGCGCGCCACTGCCCTTCGACCTCGATCCCGTTGGCTTTGGACTTGGCGGCGTTGAACAGCAACGAAGCCGTGGTCAGGCCGACAGCGACCTGGCGCTGCTCCTGCTGATCGGTGTAGCGATTTTGAAAGGCCGCGACGTTCAACTGCAGCGTGTTGTTCAGGAACCGGTTCTTCGAGCCCAGCTCGATGGCCGTGACGGTCTGCGGGTTGAAGGTGCGCGTGGCCTCGGTCAGCAAAGCCGTCTGGCTGCCGTTGAAACCGCCGGAGCTGAAGCCGGTGGCGTACGACAGGTAGACCATCTGATCCTTGTTGAGCTGGTACTCCGCGGCGGCACGGCCGGTGGTCTTCTTGAATTCAACCGGCGTGAACGTGGCGCCGAAGAAGGTGTTGTTGTTGGCACCGCCGCAGTTCGCACCCGGCACCACCGCGCCTGCTGGGAAGCCGCCGACGGCCGGGCCGCAGTTGGTCGTGCCGGCACTGCCGAAGGCAGCGCCGCCTGCGAACAGGTCTTCGACGTTGCCAACCACCGGGTCGGGATCGGTCAGGTTCGGGCTGATCGGGATCACCGAGTTGCGGTTGGCGAATTTGAACTTTTTCTTGTCGACCGTGTAGCGCAAGCCGGCCGTGAGCGTGACCGCGTCGACCGGTTTGAAGCTCAGTTGCCCGTATGCCGCTTGCGATGCGGTGTCGGCGGCAGAGGTGTCCGCGCTGCCGTTGCCGACGCTGCG
>JAJAZC010000134.1 GCA_026785885.1 Rubrivivax sp. | reverse complement strand
TTGCCGAAGTGCCCGAGGTCGGCATACAGCGCTTCAGCGCCGGTGACACACAGCACTACCGCGCCTAACGCTACAAATGCTATCCCCGGCTGCTGCACCATGAACAGCAGCGCGTGGTGCGGTGACAGCGCCACCAGCACCTGCGGGTTGCGCAGGATGTGCATGGCGCCCAGTACCGCCAGCACACCAAACCAGACCAGCGTGATGGGCCCGAAGAACCGCCCCACGACCGCGGTGCCAAAGCGCTGCGCAGCGAACAGCAGCGTGATGACGACCAGCGTCACCGGCACGACAAAGCGGTGCAGCCCAGGGGCGGCAACCTCCAGGCCCTCGACGGCCGACAGCACGCTGATGGCCGGCGTGATGACGCCGTCGCCGAAGAAGACCGCGGTGCCGAAGATGCCCAGCAGCAGCAGCCGGCGGCGCAGCGCAGGGCGGTGTTTCACGGCCTGCGTGGCCAGCGCCAGCATCGCGATCAGGCCGCCTTCGCCGTTGTTGTCGGCACGCAGGATCAGCGACACGTACTTCAGCGACACCACCACCGTCAGCGTCCAGAACACCAGACTCAGGATGCCCAGAATGTTGCCCGGCGTCAGCGGCACGCGGTCGTGCGCGAAGACCTCTTTGAGCGCATACAGCGGGCTGGTGCCGATGTCGCCGTAGACGACGCCCACGGCCGCCAGCGTCAACGCGGCGAGCGCACCGGGACTGCGGGGGCGGGGGTCGGAGCGCATCGTTGGGGCGCGATTGTGCGCCTGCTCGACCGGCGCGTGTTGCGCCGCAGCACCGCCGCATTGCGGGGTGCCGCGGCAGGCGCTTCAATCGTATTTCTCGGCTGCGGGGTCGGTGGCTTCCAGCTCGTACGACACGGCCAGCATGGCCAGGCGGCCGATCACGCCATACATGTAAAAACGGTTGGGCGCGCTGGCGCCGGGCTTGACTCCGGGGCGCGGCAGTTGGGTGCTTTCCGCAAAGGCCAGCGGCACGAAGCTGGAGCCCGGGCCGCCCAGATTCTCATCGATGCCGCGGCCGGCGTGCACCCGATAAAAGCCGCCAATTACGTAGCGGTCGATCAGGCAAACCACCGGCTCGGCTACCGCACTGTGCATGCGCTCGTAGCTCGGCACGCCTTCCTGGATGATGACTTCGGTGATGCCCTCGCCGTCCTTGGCCAGACCCATGCGCCGGCGCAGCGCCGCGGCGTCGTCCAGCTCCTTCACATCGCGCACCGTCATGACACCGCTGCCGCGGTTGCCGTGGTCGGCCTTGACGACCACGAACGGCTTTTCGTTGATGCCGTATTCCTTGTACTTGCGGCGCACCTTGACCAGCGCCGCGTCGACGTTGCTGCGGATGCAATCCACGCCCTCGGTGGTCTCGAAATCGACCTCGCCGCACTGGCTGTGCAGCGGGTTGATCAACCACGGATCCATGCCCAGCAGTTTGGCAAACTTCTTGGCCACCTCTTCGTAGCTGTGAAAGTGGCGCGACTTGCGCCGCACCGTCCAGCTGGCGTGCAGCGGTGGCAGCAGGTACTGCTCGTGCAGGCCATGCAGCGCACGCGGCACGCCCTGCGCCAGATCGTTGTTGAGCAAGATCGTGCAGGGATCGAAGTCCTTCAACCCCAGCCGGCCGCGCGTACGCAGCAGCGGCTCCAGCGTCAGCTCGCTGCCATCGGGCAACGGCAGCTGGCGCGGCGCTTTGAGCGATTCATCGGCCGAGCCCAACCGCACGTTCAACCCGGCCTGCGTGAAGATCTGCACCAGGCATTGCACGTGGCTCATGTAGAACGGATCGTCGGTCTGGTTGTCCGGCACCAGCAGCAGGTTGCGCGCCTCGGGGCAGATCTTCTCGATCGCCGCCATGGCCGCCTGCACGGCCAGCGGCAGCATCTCCGGCGTCAGGTGGTTGAAGCTGTCCGGAAACAGATCGGTCGACACCGGCGCCAGCTTGAAGCCGGCGTTGCGCAGGTCCACCGAGGTATAGAACGGCGGTGTGTGTTCCATCCATTCCAGGCGGAACCAGCGCTCGATGGCTGGCATCGATTCCAGGATGCGTTGCTCGAGCTCGTTGATGGGGCCGGTCAGGGCCGTGGTGAGATGGGGGACCATGCAGGTGCCTCTGGCAGTCGGCGGCTAAGGATTGCGTTGGATCGTACGCGGCCACGACGCCATCCCCCGCAAACCACGCACCACAGCTTTGCCCAAGCGTTGACCCGGCCACCCGCAGCCCCAAGTGAAGCGAGAACCAGGTGCCCCTGCGTCGCGCCTGAACGCACGACTATGCAAGCGAAGCGAAGCAAGTAAGAGCAGAACAAAAGGGGCTCCCGACAGGGAGCCCCGACTTGCTTTGCCCGGCGAGATGAGCTGCAGGCGAAGCCTGTCAGCTCGATCGCGCCGGGATATTCCCGCAGGGAATGTCACTTGTTGTAGGCAGTCTCGCCGTGCGAGCTGATGTCCAGGCCTTCGCGCTCTTCGTCTTCGGCAACGCGCAGGCCGACGGTCAGGTCGACGATCTTGTAGGCCACGAAAGCCACCACGCCCGAGATGACGACGGTGTACATCACGCCCTGCGCCTGAATCCACAGCTGCGCGGCGATGCCCGGAAACACGCCGCACTTGTTGGCGATGTAGTCGCAGGCGCCCAGGCCGCCCAGGCTCGGGCTGGCAAACACGCCGGTCAGCATGGCGCCCAGGATGCCGCCCACGCCGTGCACGCCGAAGACGTCCAGCGAATCATCGGCGCCCAGCATCTTCTTCAAGCCGGTGACGCCCCACAGGCAGACCACGCCGGCCAGCAGGCCGATCACCAGCGCGCCGCCAACACCGACAAAACCGCAGGCCGGCGTGATGGCCACCAGCCCCGAGACAGCGCCCGATGCGGCGCCCAGCATCGAGGCCCGGCCCTTGATCAGCGCTTCGGCGGCAATCCAGCTGAGCGTTGCGGCGGCCGCGGCTACTACCGTGTTGATGAAGGCCAGTGCAGCCACGCCGTTGGCTTCGAGGTTGGAGCCGGCGTTGAAGCCGAACCAGCCCACCCACAGCAGTGAAGCGCCGATCATCGTCAGCGGCAAGCTGTGCGGCGCCATCGCTTCCTTGCCGTAGCCCACGCGCTTGCCGATCATGTAAGCACCCACCAGGCCAGCCACCGCGGCGTTGATGTGCACGACGGTGCCGCCAGCGAAGTCCAGCGCACCCTTGGCCCACAGTGCGCCGGCAGCGGCGGTCACGGTGTCCAGCGACTTCTGGTCGGTGATGGCATCGGGGCCGTCCCAGAACCACACCATGTGCGCCACCGGCACGTAGCTGAAGGTGAACCAGATCACCGCAAACAGCAGCACGGCCGAGAACTTGATGCGCTCGGCAAAGGCGCCGACGATGAGCGCCGTGGTGAGAGCCGCAAACGTGCCCTGAAAGGCAACGAAGGTCAGCTCCGGGATGTAGACACCCTTGCTGAACGTGGCCGCGATCGAGTCCGGCGTCACGCCGCTGAGGAACATCTTGCTCAAGCCGCCGAAGTACGGCGTGCCGCCGGTGAAGGCCATCGAGTAACCGTAGATGACCCACAGCACCGAGATCAGCGCGAAGACCACGAAGACCTGCATCAGCACCGACAGCATGTTCTTGCTGCGCACCAGGCCGCCGTAGAAGAGGGCCACGCCGGGAATCGTCATCATGATCACCAGCACGGTGGCAATGGTCATGAACGCGGTGTCGCCCTTGTTGGGCACCGGCGCCGGTGCCGCTGCAGCAGGAGCCGCCGGGGCTGTCGCGGTTGCAGCCGTCGCAGCCGTTGCAGCCGTTGCAACAGCAGAAGCAGAAACCGCGGTCGACGCTGCATCAGCCGCTGGCGCTGCCGTGGCGGCAGGCGCCGAAGCCGGCGTCTGCGCCAGCGCGCTGGCGCTGGCGGTGATGGCCGCCACGCCGACAAGCAGCGTGGCAGCCAGGACGGAAAGCAGTTTTTTCATGGTCATGTTCTCTTGTCGTTGCGGCGCCGCTTTACAGCGCGTCCTTGCCGGTTTCGCCAGTGCGGATGCGCACCACTTGTTCGAGCGTGGTGACGAAAATCTTGCCGTCGCCGATCTTGCCGGTGCGGGCCGAAGCCTCGATGGCTTCGATGACGCGGTCGACGATGGCGTCGTCCACCGCAGCTTCGAGCTTGATCTTGGGCAGAAAGTCGACGACGTACTCCGCACCGCGGTACAGCTCGGTGTGGCCCTTCTGGCGGCCGAAGCCTTTGACCTCGGTGACGGTGATGCCCTGCACGCCGATGCCGCTCAGCGCTTCACGAACTTCGTCCAGCTTGAAAGGCTTGACGATGGCGGTGACCATCTTCATGGTGATAGCTCCTCGTGCGATCAGAAGTTGTATTTGAGGCCGACGATGACGCGGCTCTTGCCCAGAAACTTGGTGCTGTTGGCAGCACCGCCGGGCACGTAGAAGGACTTGTCGGCATCGGTGCCGACGACTGCGATGCTGGGTACCAGCCCGTCGAAGTCCTTGCTCAGCGCCAGCGAGTAGTCGGTGTAGGTCGCGTTGGCGATATTGCGGACCTTCTGGTAGCCGACGTGCGGCGTCAGCGTAAGGCCGGCGCCGACGTCGATGGTGGCGCTCAGGTCGACGTAGTAGCTGCCCTTGCTGTCCTGGTTGCTGGCGAAGTTGTAGTTGCCGAACAGGTTGGTCAGCGCGTAGGACACCTTCAGGGTCGCCACGCTGTAGGTCAGTGCACCGTACACCTCGGTGGTGTTCGGGTCTTTGTAGGCGGCGCTCCAGATCGGCGTCTTGGCGTTGGGGTACAGGTAGGTCAGTACACCGACGTCGTAGCTCAGCGTGTCCTTGATGAGCACGCCTTTGTAGCCGCCGTACAGGTCCACCTCGACCTGGGCGTCGCCGTACGCGTCTTCGACCCACTTGATCGTCGACGCCCAGGCGCCCAGGTACAGGCCGCCGGCCGCGTAGTCCAACCCACCCTGCAGTGCCGGCTTCAGACGCGTCTGTGAAATGCCGCGGTAGCTGTAGTCGCTGAAGGCGCCGACGTTGAAGGCCAGATCGGCGTGGGACACAGCGGGCAGCGCCAACAGCGTGGCAAGTGCGGCAAGGCCGAGGGCATGACTCTTCATGGGCGGATCTCCGATAAGTAAATGGGCACGGCTCGGCGCGGCGGTTGCAGGTTCTGTGCCACTGCACGCTTGGCCCATTAGCCTGCCTGCGTCACCCGTGCGCTGGCCAGTGGTGGTGGGCACCAGGACGGCGCTGCACTGGTTTGGTGTCCGTGCGCAATCGGCACCGTGCTGGTGCGACGCAGTGCCCGTCGGCTGGGCTCTGCGCGCCGGCACAATCCGCGCGAAAGGAGGCTGGCCGATGTCGCTTGCCGTTGTGATGAGCCGGGCGCTGGACGGCCTGGACGCGCCACCGGTGCATGTCGAGGTCCAGTTAGCCAATGGCCTGCCCAGCTTCACGCTGGTCGGCCTGGCCGACACGGAAGTCAAGGAGTCGCGCGAGCGGGTGCGCGCGGCGCTGCAGCAAAGCGGCTTTGCCTTCCCGCACAACAAGCGCATCACGGTCAACCTGGCGCCGGCCGAGTTGCCCAAGGAAAGCGGCCGCTTCGATCTGCCGATTGCACTCGGCATCCTGGCCGCGTCGGGCCTGCTCGATGCCGGCCGCCTGGCCGCCTGCGAGTTCGCTGGCGAGCTGTCGCTGGCCGGTGAACTGCGCCCAGTGCGCGGCGCGTTGGCGCTGGCCCTGGCCCTGCGCAGCAGCGGCGTACCGCGCACGCTGGTGCTGCCGGTTGAAAGCGCCCGCGCTGCGGCGGAGGTCAGCGGGCTCGATGTGCGCGCCGCGGCTACGCTGGCCGCCGTGGTGGCCGCACTGCTACCGGGTCATGCAGCCGTGCCGCTGCCGGCTGCCGTGGCCGCACCCCGCATCATGGCGACGGGCGGGCCGGACCTGCTGGACGTCAAAGGCCAGGCCGGCGCCAAGCGCGCGCTGGAGATCGCCGCGGCCGGCGGCCACAGCCTGCTGCTGATTGGCCCGCCCGGCACCGGCAAGTCGATGCTCGCGCAGCGTCTGCCAGGGCTGCTGCCGCCGCTGGACGAGGACGACGCGCTGGCCAGCGCCGCGCTTTTGGGGCTGCGCTACAGCAGCCAGCCGGCGGAAGCCTTTGGCCAGCGCCCGGTGCGCGCGCCGCACCACACCGCCAGCGCCGTGGCGCTGGTGGGCGGTGGCTCGCCGCCGCGGCCGGGCGAGATCTCACTGGCCCATGGCGGCGTGCTGTTTCTGGACGAAACACCGGAGTTCCCGCGCGCCGCACTGGAGGCCCTGCGCGAGCCGCTGGAAACCGGCCGCGTGACGATTTCGCGCGCAGCACGGCAGGCCTGCTTTCCGGCGCGCTTTCAGCTCGTCGCGGCGATGAACCCCTGCCCTTGCGGCTGGCTGGGTGCGCCGGCCGGCCTTGGCAAAGCCTGCCGCTGCACGCCCGAGGCCGTGCTGCGCTACCAGGGCAAATTGTCGGGGCCGCTGCTGGACCGTATCGATCTGCAGGTCGAGGTACTGGCCGCACCTGCCGCGGCGCTGATGGCGCTGCCCGACGGTGAGACCAGCGCCACCGTCGCCGCGCGGGTGGCCAAGGCACGCGAGCGCCAGTTGCAGCGCCAGGGCATGGCCAACGCGCTGTTGGAGCCCGCACAGATCGACCGTTATTGCACGCTAGACGATGCGGCCGCGGCCTTCCTGCGCAATGCAGCGCAAAAGCTCGGCTGGTCCGGCCGGCGGCTGCACCGCGTGATGAAGGTGGCCCGCACGGTGGCCGACCTGGCCGGCCGCGAAAGGGCTCACGACACGGCGCACGAACCCGCCGACGAGCGAGCCCGGAATGCCGCAGGCGGCCCCGCAAACGACCCCGCAAACGACCCGGCTCGGGACAGGATCACCACGGCCGACGTCGCCGAAGCGCTGCAGTGGCAGCGTGTGCTGGCCCACTGAGAACCCCGCCATGCCTGCCCTGCTCGCCCTGCTGTTGGTACTGCTATTTGTGATGTTCGTGCTGTGGCGTGCGCTGCACCGCGCCAAGCAGGCGGAGTTCATCCGCCGCCAGCCACTGCCGCCGGGCCTGTACGACGAGTTGCGCGTGCGCCACCCGCAGCTGGCGCTGAAGGACTGTCAAATCGTGTCGCAGGCGCTGAGGCAGTTCTTCCTCGCTTACCTGAAGGGTGGCTTGAAGCCGGTTTCGATGCCCTCGCAGGTGGCGGACGATCTGTGGCACGACTTCATCCTGCACACCCGCGCACACCAAATCTTCTGCGCTGGCGCGTTCGGGCGCTTTTTGCA
Organism: Rubrivivax sp.; assembly: GCA_026785885.1. Classification (GTDB taxonomy): domain Bacteria; phylum Pseudomonadota; class Gammaproteobacteria; order Burkholderiales; family Burkholderiaceae_C; genus Rubrivivax. The sequence goes on along the minus strand of JAJAZC010000134.1, from coordinate 549 downwards.
CCACACCCCGGCGGCCAGTCTGTCCAAGCTCGAAGACAGCAACGCCGGGTTGCGGCGCTGCTGGTGGCACTGCTGCCGCGCCGACAACATCGACCCATCCAGGCCGACACGTCTGCCGCTGCTGTTTGCCATCGACAAGAAGCTGGCCATCGCCGGCGGCTTTGTCTACGCGGCAGATTGCACCGCGCTGGAAACCAGCGCGGTGCGTGACGGCAGTGGCTGCGTCATCGTGCACTGCGGCGATGACTTCAGCAGCAGCAGCATCGACGGCAGCATGGACGGCTTCGGCAATGGCGGCTCGGACTGTGACGGCGGCGGCGATGGCGGCGATGGCGGCGGGGGCGACTGAGCGACTTGTCGCGGCCGAGGCGCCAGCGACACCTCAGATGGCCAGCGGGTCCACATCCACGGCCCAGCGCATCAGGCCCTTGTGCTCGGCGCGCAGCGTGTGCAGCGCCGGCAGCCAGCCGGCCAGCATGCGCTGCAGAGCCGCGCGCGACGGGGACTCAATCAGCATCTGCATGCGCTCGACATCGGCCACCTTAGGCA
>JAJAZC010000133.1 GCA_026785885.1 Rubrivivax sp. | reverse complement strand
CCGCAAGCTGAACCGCAATCTGATTCTGAATGTCCATCTGAATCTCAATCTCCTTGTGAATCTCCCGCGGCGGGGGCCGCGGCCGCGGCCGCGGCTGCACCCGCGCCGTCACCCGCCGACACCGCACTAGGCGACCGCTGGGCCGACGCCGTGCGCACGCTGGGCACCCAGGGCTCGATCACCGCGCTGGTCAAGGAGCTGGCCGCGCAGGCCGGCCTGCAGCGCATCGCATCCCACAGCACGCCACCGGTCTGGCACTTGCTGGTCGCGCGTGAGCCGCTGCGCAACCCGGCCTTGGCCGACAAGCTGGCAGCCGCACTCGGCGCACTGCTGGGCCACGCAGTGGCGCTGTCGGTCGAGGCTGGCACACCCGCCGATACGCCCGCGCTGCGTGACGCCGCCGAGCGCCAACGGCGCCAGGAAGCCGCGCAGACCAGCATCGAACAAGACCCCGTGGTGCGCGAGCTGTTGCAACAATTCAAGACCGCGCGCATCGTGCCCGGCTCGATCAAACCCGTTTAATTACCAACCAAGGACATCGCGATGATGAAAGGCCAACTCGCCGGCTTGATGAAACAGGCCCAGTCGATGCAGGACAACATGAAAAAAGCGCAGGACGAGCTGGCGCTGATGGAAGTAGAAGGCCAGTCGGGCGCCGGCCTGGTGAAAGTCACGATGAGCTGCAAGCACGACGTCAAGCGCGTTGCCATCGACCCCAGCCTGCTCGCCGACGACAAGGACATGCTCGAAGACCTGGTGGCTGCGGCCTTCAACGACGCGGTGCGCCGCGCCGAGGAAGTGAGCACCGAAAAAATGGGCAAGCTGACCGCCGGCATGCCGCTGCCGCCGGGAATGAAGTTTCCGTTCTGATGGTGGAGCCGGCGCTCGATGCGCTGATCGACGCGCTTCGCCGTTTGCCCGGCGTCGGCGTCAAGTCGGCACAGCGCATGGCCTTTCACCTGTTGCAGCATGACCGCGACGGCGCACACCGGCTGGCCGGTGCGCTGACCGGTGCGATGCAGCGCATGCGCCACTGCAGCCGCTGCCACACCTACACCGAAGCCGAGCTGTGCAGCACCTGCAGCAACCCGCGGCGCGACGCGCGGCAGTTGTGCGTGGTGGAGACCCCCGCAGACCAGGCAGCACTGGAGCGCAGCGGCAGCTTCACCGGCCTGTATTTCGTGCTGCTGGGCCGCATCCGCCCGCTGCAGGGCGTGGGGCCGGAGGCCATCGGCGCCGATGAATTACTGGCGCGTGCTGTCGACGGCGTCGTCGAAGAAGTCATCCTGGCCACCGGCTTTACCGCGGAAGGCGAGGTCACTGCGCACGCATTGGCCACGGCGCTCAAAGCACGTGGCCTGAAGGTCACGCGGCTGGCGCGCGGCGTGCCGGCGGGCAGCGAGCTGGAATACGTGGACCTGTCGACGATCGCCCATGCGATGGGGGATCGACGCTGACCCATCGCGCATGCGACGGGGATCGGCGCTAAACCTCAGGCGGGGCGCGCGCGCCGCACGCGCCGTATCTCGTCCAGCACCAGACAGATAGCGCCCAGCGTGATAGCGCTGTCGGCAACGTTGAAGCTCGGGAAGTAGCCGCCCCAAAACAGCGGCGACAAGAAACCGAAGCGGAACTGCAGAAAGTCGATCACGTGGCCGTGCACAACCCGGTCGATCACGTTGCCCAGAGCGCCGCCCATGATCAGGCTGACGGCAAAGCAAAACAGCGTCTCCTGCGGATGGCTGCGCAGCATCCAGACAATGAAGCCCGACGCCGCAATGCCCAGCGCGGTGAAAAACCAGCGTTGCCAGCCGTCGGCATCCGCCAAGAAGCTGAAAGCCGCGCCCGGGTTGTGTGCGCGGACGATGTTGAACCAGTCGGTGACGGGCCGGCTGTCGCCCAGCTGCATGGCGCCGACGATGGCGGTCTTGGTCAGCTGGTCGAGCAGGATGACCACCGCCGCCAGGCCCAGCCACAGCCACAGCCCCTTGTGGCCCCCGCGCGCGGCCATGGCTTCAGGCCACGGCACGGGCTTCGCCCGCGCCGTACAGGTTGCTGGTGCAGCGGCCGCAGATCGTCGGGTGCGCTATGTCTTGGCCGACGTCGTCGCGCCAGTGCCAGCAGCGCTCGCACTTGGTGGCGCTGCTGGCCTGGACCGTGATCTGCAGTGCATCGCCTGGCCGCAGCTGGGCCTTCGATGTGATCAGCACGAACTTCAAGTCATCGCCCAGCGATGCCAGCAGCGCATGCTCCGCTGACGGCGCCGTGATCGTCACATCAGCCTGCAGCGACGAGCCCAACCCGCCGGCGCTGCGCAGGGCCTCGATCTCTTTGTTGACCGCGTCACGCAGCACGCGCACCTGCGCCCACCTGGCGAGCAGTGCTGCATCGGGCGCAGGCCACTCGGCAAAGGTCTCGGTGAAGATCGAGTCACCGCCGCTTGCTTTTGTGTTCAGGACCTTCCAAGCCTCCTCAGCCGTGAAGCTCAGGAACGGCGCCATCCAGCGCAGCATCGCGTGCGTGACCTGCCACAGCGCGGTCTGCGCGCTGCGGCGGGCGTGCGAGCCGGGCGCCGTGGTGTAGAGGCGGTCCTTCAGCACATCCAGATAAAACGCGCCCAGATCTTCAGAGCAGAAGACCTGCAGCTTGGCCACCACCGGGTGGAATTCGTAAACCGCGTAGTGCGCCAGCAACTCGGCCTGCAACTGGGCCGTGCGGGCCAGCATCCAGCGGTCGATCTCCAGCATCTCGGCCACCGGCACGGCCTGCGTTGCAGCGTCGAAGTCACTGGTGTTGGCCAGCAGAAAGCGCAACGTGTTGCGAATGCGGCGGTAGGCGTCCACGACGCGCGCCAGTATCTTGTCGTCCACCGACAGGTCGCCCGAGTAGTCGGTTGACGCGCACCATAGCCGGATGATCTCGGCGCCTAGCTGCTGCGTGACCTTGCCCATCTCGACGAAGTTGCCGAGCGACTTGCTCATCTTGCGGCCAGAGCCGTCGACCGTGAAGCCGTGCGTCAGCAGGCCGCGGTAGGGCGCGCGGCCCTCCAGCGCGCAGCCGATCAACAGCGCGCTGTGAAACCAGCCGCGGTGCTGGTCATGGCCTTCGAGGTAAAGGTCGGCCTCGGGGCCATTGGCGTGGTAGCCCAGGTTGCCGGTCGGGCCTTGATGCGAGCCGCGCAGCACGTGGCTGAAGGTGCTGCCGCTGTCGAACCAGACGTCCAGGATGTCGTTGCTCTTGGCGTAGTGCTCGGCCGATTGTTCGCCGGTCTGGCCAAGCCACTCGGCAGCGTCGAGCCGGCTCCAGGCCTCGACGCCGCCTTGCTCGACCAGTGCTGCGGCACGGTCCATCAAAGCCAGCGTGTCCGGGTGCAAGTCGCCCGTCACCTTGTGCAGAAAAAACGGCAGCGGCACGCCCCAGTTGCGCTGCCGGCTGATGCACCAATCGGGCCGGCCGGCGATCATGTCGCGCAGCCGCGCCTTGCCGTTTTCCGGATAGAACCGCGTCTGTTCGATGGCGGCCAGCGCCGTCTCGCGCAGCGTGCCGGGCGCCTGGTCGACCGTAAACACGCCTTGGCCCGCATCCATGCGCACAAACCACTGCGCCGCGGCGCGGTAGACCACCGGCGTCTTGTGGCGCCAGCAGTGCGGGTAGCTGTGCTGCATCTTGCTGCTGGCCAGCAGGCGATGGCTTTCGGCAAGCACCTCGACGATGCGCGTACTGGCCTTCCAGATGTGCTGGCCGCCAAACAGCGGCAGCGCGGCTTCGTACACGCCGTCGCCTTGCACCGGGTTCAGGATGTCGTCGGTGGCCATGCCGTGTGCGACGCAGGAGTTGAAGTCTTCTACGCCGTAGGCCGGGGCCGAGTGCACCAGGCCCGTGCCGTCGTCGGCCGTGGCGTAGTCGGCCAGATAGACCGGCGCCGTTCGTGCATAACCCGCGTGTGTGGCGGCCAGCGGATGGTGAAAGTGCAGGCCATCCAGCGCACGGCCTGGCGCCGTGGCGATGACGTCGCCTTGCAGCGCATAGCGCGCCAGGCACGTCTCAACCAAGGCTTCGGCCAGCAGCAGCAGGCCCTTGGGCGTGTCGACCAAGGCGTAGACCAGCTCCGGGTTCAGGTTGAGCGCCTGGTTGGCCGGCAGCGTCCACGGTGTTGTCGTCCAGATCACGGCGAAGGCCGGCTTGGCCAGATCGCGCAGGCCGAAGGCCGCGGCCAGGGCGGCAGGGTCGGCAGCCTCGAAGGCAACGTCGACCGTCGGCGAGACCTTGTCGGCGTACTCGATCTCGAACTCGGCCAGCGAAGACCCGCAGTCGAAACACCAGTACACCGGCTTGGCGCCGCGGTAGACGAAGCCACGCTCGACCAGCCGCTTGAGCACGCGGATCTCACCGGCCTCGTTGCCCGGGTTCATCGTTAGGTAAGGGTGTTGCCAATCGCCCAGCACGCCCACGCGCTGAAAGTCAGCCATCTGCTGCGCGATCTGCTCCTGCGCATAAGCGCGGCTCAGCGCCTGCACCTGGCCGCGGGGCAGCTTGCGGCCGTGGTCTTTTTCGATCTGGTTCTCGATCGGCAGGCCGTGGCAATCCCAGCCCGGCACATAACGCGCGTCATAACCCGCGAGCTGTTTGCTCTTGACAACCATATCCTTTAACAGCTTGTTGATCGCGTGGCCCAGGTGCAGTTTGCCGTTGGCATAGGGCGGCCCGTCGTGCAGCACGAAGAGCGGCGCACCGCGGCGCGCGCTGCGCAGGCGCTGGTACAGGCCGCCGTCCTGCGCGGGGTCGTTCCACTGCGCAACCCAGCCGGGTTCACGCTTGGGCAAATCGCCGCGCATGGGAAACGGCGTGTCGGGCAGGTTCAGCGTGCTGCGGTAGTCGGGGGTCGTGCCGGGTGTCGTGCTCATGGCGTCTTGAAGGCCGCGGTCTTGCGCGGCACAGCGGATGGGGCGTCTGTGGGACGTCTGCTTGACGTTGGCGCGGCGGCAACGAGGCGCCGCCGCGGGCCGTGCAAGGCAGCAGGTGGTGCTGCTGCCGTGCTTCACACCACCTTCAGGTGGTGCTTCCAATAATTCGGTCGCGCGGGGTCTGGCGGTGCGTGGCCGCCAGCCTGCACAACAGCATCGAGGAACCACCGATGAAAGACAGAGAGCACTGCATGCGGGCAATTCTAGCGACGCCGTTTTGCTGGTGATGGAAGCAGCGGCTGGATGTCGATGCGTTCTGTTGGGGTGGCTGCTGTCAGCCACAGGCCTCTGTGCAGCCATGGAGCCCGAGGCCGTGCCCCCGGCCGCACCTGGAGCGGAGCCCGAATCACGGCCCGCTGAACAAGCACCTGCGGAGGCCCAGCCCGGCTCGGATGCGCCGGCCTCGGCTGCCCGCAGAGCCTGGGAAGGTGCTATCGGCTTGACGGTCAGTCACCGGCCCGAATTCAGCGGCGCATCGCAGCAGGTGAGCAAGATCACGCCGGCAATCTTCCTGCGCTATGGCCGCTTCACGATCACCAATGCCAGCGGCTTTGTGACGCGGCGTGCCGACGACGTGGTGCGCGGCCTGGGTATCGATCTAGCCAAAAGTGAGCGCCTGCGCATCAATCTGGCGCTGCGCTTCGACGCCGGCCGCAGCGAAAGCACCAGCACGGCATTGGCCGGGTTGGGCAACATCAAGCCCACGGTGCGCACGCGGCTCAATGTCGGCTGGCGCTTCGACGGGCCCTGGCGGCTGGGCGCGTCCTGGAGCGTCGATGCACTCGGCCGCGGCGGCGGCAACTTCGGCGATGTCAGCGCTGGCTGGGAGCACCGTCTCTCACCGGCCACGGTGTTCTCGGCTGGCTTGTCCCTGGCCGCCGCAGGCGACCGCTACATGCAGACCTACTACGGCATCAACCAAGCGCAGGCAGCGCGCACCGGTCACCCGGTCTACACACCGTCGGCCGGCCTGCGTGACATGGCCGCCACCGTGGGCATGCGCACGGACTTGAATAGCGACTGGGTGCTGCTGGCCGGCGGCGGCGCGTCACGCCTCATCGGCCCGGCTGCGCAAAGCCCGCTCACCACGCACCGCAATGGCTGGGGCATCAACGTCGGGCTGGCCTGGCGGTTTTGAGGCTGTTGCATCAGGCGGGCTGGCCGGCCAACCAGTGCCGGGCCTGGGCCGTGTCTTCGGCGATGCCCGAACGCAGTGCGTCAAGCGAGTCGTACTTCAACTCGTCGTGCAGCTTGTGCAGCAACTCCACCTGCACGCAGCGGCCATAGCCGCCCTCAGCGCCCAGTGCAGCGGGCCAGTCCAGCACATGCACTTCCAACAGCACGCGGCCAGCGTCTTCGACGCTGGGGCGCACGCCCAGGCTGGCCACACCCGCCAGCGGCGCGTCGGCCAGGCCGCGCACCCGGACGACGAAAATGCCCGATGCGGCCGGCCGCGGGTGGCCGAAACGCAGGTTGAGCGTGCGAAAGCCCAGCTCGCGGCCGAGCTTGCGGCCGTGCATCACGCGCCCGCTGATCGTGTACGGCCGCCCAAGCAGCGCTGCCGCACGCGCCATGTCCCCGGCAGCCAGCGCCTCGCGCACGGCGGAGCTGGAAACCCGCAATCCGTGCACCTCATAACTCTGCATGCGCGCGACATCGAAGCCACGGCTGCCGCCAACGCCGCCGACGCCCTTAATGTCGCCGACGCCGTACGCAGTGCCGGCCGCGTCGAGCATCGCGTAGTCGCCACCGCGCTGCGCGCCGAAGCTAAAGTCGTCGCCCACCAGCACGTAGCGCACCTTCAATGCGCGCACCAACACGTCGTCGATGAAGGTCGCCGCCGGCATCGCGGCAAAGCGCTCGTTGAAGCGCACGACGATGGCGTGGTCGACACCGCAGCGCTGCAGCTCCGACAGCTTGTCGCGCAGCGTTGCCACGCGCGCCGGTGCCGCATCGGGCCGGCCGGCGCGGCGCGCGAAGTGATCGCGCGGGTGCGGCTCGAAGCTCATCACACAGGCCGGCACGCCGCGGTGGCGCGCTTCGTTGATCAGCAGCGCCAGCATCGCCTGGTGGCCGCGGTGCACACCATCGAAGTTGCCGATGGTCAGGGCACAGGCAGGCAGGCCGGTGGGAAAGCCGCGGTGGATGTGCATGGGGCCGGCCCTTAAAACTGCAGCAGGCGTCGGTACAGCGTCAGGTACTCGCCGGCGACCTGGTCGGCGTCGAAGCGCGCTGCGTGGTCACGCAGCGCCTGCGCGTGGCGCGGGTCGCTGCGGTGGCGCGCCAGGCCAGCCTGCACCACCGCCTTCATCGCCTCGGGCTCGAAGCAGTCGAAGTAGTCGGCCACTGTGCCGCCGATTTCCGGCAGGCTGGTCAGGCGCGACAGGAACACCGGCGTGCCGAACTGCATGGCCTCAATCGGTGGCAGGCCGAAACCTTCGGTGAACGACGGAAATAGAAAGCCCGCGCAGCGCGCGAAAGCCCAAGCTTTCTGCGTGTCGGAAATGTTGAAGTGGAACTCGACGTTGGGCAGCGCGACGCTGTCGCGTAGCGCACGAGAGTCGTCGCCCTCGGGGCCGCAAAACACAAACCGCATCTCGGGCCATATGCGAGCCAGCGCCACGATGGCCTGCGGGTTCTTCGATGGCGACATGCGGCTCAGGTGAAACAGAAACGGCGCTTCGCTATCGCGTGGCCAGCCCGGCAGCGGCTGCTGCTGCTGCGTGCTGGCGAATGGGCGCGCGCCGCGCAGGATGACGTCCAGCGGCCCGCGCCAGTGCAGGTGCTTTTGGACGTCGGCCGCGGTGTGGGCGCTGATGGCCACGACGTGGTCGGTGCGTCGAATCAAGGCCAGAGTACGGCGGTGGTGGCGCCAGCGGCTGAAGCCGCCATGGCCGTAGAGGTAGTTGAGGTCGTGCACGGTCACCAGCCGCGTGCCTGCCCCCTGCGGCGGCAGCGTTTTGTTCAGCTGGTGCAGCGAATGCCACAGCGCATACGGCTCCCGCCGCACATGGCGCAAACGCTGCCAGCGGTCGATCGGCAGGTAGCCCACGTCGCGGCCGAACAGGCCGTCGAATTGCGCGCGCAGGTGGAAGTCGAAGACCACGCCATGCTGCTCGCGCCAGGCGGCTGCCACGGCGGCCACCGCCTGGCCGGTCTGCAGCGCGAATTCGCCCAGCCCGTCGTGCAGGTTGCCCAGATTGCCCAGGCTGATGCCCATGCGCTTCATCGTGTGGCCCCGGTGCTTTCGAGCCAGCGCTGCGCCGACGCCAGGTCGGGAACGACCCGCACACCCGCCGGCACCGCGACCGGCGTGCCCAGCAGCAGGTTGCGGCCGACCCCCGCGGCCAGGCCGGCCTGCACGTCCGACAGCTTGTCGCCCAGCAGCGTGCTGGCCGCCAGGTCCAGCCCCAGTTCGTCGCGTGCCAGCAGCAACATGCCGGGGCCCGGTTTGCGCATCGGCGAATCGACGCGGTAGGCGCCGATGCCGGCCGTCGGGTGCGTGGGGCAGTGGTAGACGCGGTCGATCGCCGCGCCCTGCTCGGCAAAGGCCGAGCACATCCACGCGGTGAGCGACTGAAACTCGTCTTCGGTGTACATCCCGCGGCCGATGCCTGCCTGGTTGGTGACGACCACCACCGCATGCGCCGTGGCACGCGCCGCGCGCACCAGATCGAAGACGCCGGGCATGAACTCGAAGTCCTCGCGCCGGTACACGTAGGCTTGGTCGACGTTGATGACACCGTCGCGGTCCAGAAACAGCGCGCGCCTCACCGGACGGACCTCCGCGCTTCGCGCTGCAATATGAGCGCTTGGGGGCGGCCCGGCGCGCTCATGCCGCGCCGGCCCAGCGCACCAGCTGGGTCTGCGCCAGCGCGTAGTCCTGCGGCACACCGATGTCGATGAAGTCGCCCCGGGACTCGAAGACCCGCACGGCCAGCGCCGGCAGCCGCGGCGCCAGGAAGTCGCCCTCGAAGCTGAAGGTCGGCGGCAGATCGGCGCCATCGAACAGATTGCGGGGCAGCAAATAGTGGCCGGAGTTAATCCAGCCCGGCCCGCCGCCGCCTTTTTCGGCGAAGCCGGTAAGGCGCCCGTCTTGCACGCTGAGGCGGCCGTAACGCGCGCTGTCGTCGACATGGCAGGCGGCGATGATCGGCTCGCGGTGCGCGGCCCACAGGGCGGCCACCGCGTCCAACTCCAGGTCCAGCAGTGTGTCGCCGTTGACTACCAGGACCGCCTCGGCGGTGCAGCGTGCCAGGCCTTGGCGGATGGCGCCGCCGGTGCCCAGCGGCGTGGTCTCCACCTCGTGCAGCAGCGCCATGCCGCGGTAGCGGTCGCCGAAGTGCTGCACGATCGTCTCGGCGCGATATCCCAGCGACAGCACCGCGCGCCTCACGCCCTTGCCGTGCAGCGCGTTGAGCAGCAGCTCCAGGAAGGGCCGGCCGCACACCGGCGCCATCGGCTTGGGCACGCCCGGCACGGTGGCGGCGAGTCGGGTGCCGAAGCCGCCGGCCAGGATCAGCGCTTGCATCGCTTCTCGGCTGTCAACGTGGCGTCAACGCGCCGGCGGCGTGAACAACGTGCTTTCGATCAGCTCGCACAGGATGTGGCCAAGCACCAGGTGCCCTGCCTGAATTTCCGGCGTGTTGACGCTGGGGACGGCCAGCACGTGGTCGCACAGCGCCGGCATCGGCGCCTGGCGTGCGCCGGTGAAGCCGATCGTCACCAGCCCGGCCTCGCGCGCGGTGCGCAGTGCGGCCAGGATGTTGGCGCTGGCGCCCGAGGTGCTGTAGGCGATGAAGATGTCGCCAGCGCGGCCCAGCGCCTGCACCTGGCGCGCGAACAGGCGCTCGTAGCCGTAGTCGTTGCCGATGGCGGTGAGGATCGAGGTGTCGGTGGTCAGCGCCACGGCGGCAAGCCCCGGGCGGTCAAAGTTGAAGCGGCTGACCAGCTCGCCGGCAATGTGCTGTGCATCGGCCGCGCTGCCGCCGTTGCCGGCCAACAGCACCTTGCCGCCGCCGCGCAGGCAGGTGATGCAGGCCTGCGCCGCGTTGGCAAGTTGCTGATGCAGGATGGTGTCGGTCTGCATCGCGGCCAGGTTTGCACGCGCTTGTTCGATGCGGCTGGCGATGCGCGCGGTGAAGTCGATCATCTCAAACTCTCCAGGCTTGGGCGCCTTGCTCCGTGAAGTGGCAGTTGCTGGTCTGACCGTCGAAACCCTGCAGCACGCGCAGCACCTGCATGCGGCGCTCAGGCGGCACAAAGAACAACATGAAGCCGCCACCGCCGGCGCCACTGACCTTGCCGGCCAGTGCGCCGGCCTCGGCCGCAGCGTCGTAAATGGCGTTGATGAGCGGGTTGCTAACGACGGCGGAGCTGGCCTTCTTGCTCGCCCACCCTTGGCGCAGCGAATTCACGATGCCGTCGAAATCACCGCGCAGCAGGCATTCTTTCATCGTCTGCGCTTCGAGCTTGAGGCCGTGCATGGCGGCCAAGGCATCGGCGCGGCCGGCGGCAATGCCGCTGCTCTGGTCAGCGATGATGCGAGCCGATTCGCGCGACACGCCGGTGTAGAAAAGCACGATGGACGCTTCCAGCTCCGAGCGCACCCAGGGCCGGATACGCAGCGCGTTCACCAGCGTGCGCCCTGCGCCGTAGAACTCCATGTAGTTAAAGCCGCCGAAAGCCGCCGAGTACTGGTCTTGGCGGCCACCGTCCAGGCCGCACTCCACGCGCTCGATGCGAAACGCGAGCTGCGCGATGGCGTAGTCGTCGAGCGCCAGGTTCCACAGCTCGTCGTAAGCGCGCAGCATGGCCACGACCAGCGTCGACGAAGCGCCCAAGCCGGAGCCCACTGGCGCATCGCAGAAGGTAGTGAGTTCGAGTGCTTCGCGCCGGCCGCCATGAAACTCGTCGCTCATCACGCGGTGAACGGCGCGGTGCAGCGCAAGCGGGCCGGCAGGGCCCTGTTGCAGCAAGTTGTCGTCGAGCGCCAGGTCGGCAGTGAGTTCCTGATCGGTCGCAGCCAGCCGCAGACGCGGTTCGGCGATGCGGCGCAGCACCGCATAGGCGTAACGGTCGATCGTGGCGTTGAGGACCAGACCGCCGTACTGGTCGCAGTAAGGTGAGACGTCGGTGCCACCGCCGGCCAGGCCCAGCCGGAGCGGGGCCCTGGCACGTACGAGCGCGCTGGGATCGACAGGCTCGATCTTCATGATGTGGGCAGTGTAGCCAGGGGCAACGCGGGTTTCGCTGCGGAAGGCGGCAGGACCGACCAACACCTTCGCTGGGGCGGCTTCTCAGCCGGGTCGCGGCTGTTTTGGCTTCTCGGCAAACCAGGGCTGGCGAAGGTTGACGCGCGGCGGGTCGGCCAGCGCGAAATTTTCGTTGGCCAGCGTCAGGTTGGGGTTGTAGGCAGGGTCATGGTCGAGGCTGGCGCCCCAGCGAGTTTGCATGGCGCCGAGTTCACGCAAGAAGCGCTGCTTCTTCTCGGGCGCGTGGTCGCGCCCACGGCTCACCGACTCGTGGTGGTACAGCTCGGCAAACGGCGTCCAGACGTTGCGCAGCCCGGCCGCGCGCAGGCGCAGGCACAGGTCGATATCGTTGCAGGCGACAGCAAAGTGCTCAGCGTCCATGCCTTGCACTTGTTCGTAGGCACTGCGGCGCAACACCAGGCACGCGGCGGTGACGGCGCTCAAAGTCTGCAGGCGCTGCGCGCGGCCCATCAGGCCCGGCTCGCCGCGCGTGAGGCGTTTATGCGCGTGGCCCGCACCGCCACCGATGCCGGTGATGACGCCGCCGTGCTGCAGCGTGCCGTCGCTGTACCAAAGCCGCGCGCCGACTGCGCCGACGCCGGGTCGTGCCGCCAGCGTGACCATTTCTTCGAGCCAGCCGGGCGTGATGACCTCGATGTCGTTGTTGACCAGCGCCAGGTACTCGCCCCGGGCTTTGGCCGCAGCAGCGTTGTTGAGTGCTGCAAAGTTAAACGGGCTGTCGTCGCGCCGCACGCAAATGCGCGAATCGCGCTGCAGTTGCTGCAAGTAGGCCAGGCAGGCCGGATCGTCGGAGCCGTTATCGATGACGACGATGTCGTAGTTCGGGTAGGTGCTGCGCTGCAGGATGCTGTCTATGCACTGCCGCAGCAGCGCCAGGCCGTTGCGGGTGGGGATCAGCAGCGTCACGGGCGGTGGCGGCTCTTGCAGCGCAAAACGCACACGTACGCCGTCGAAGCCGGGTTGCGGCTCAGCCGTGCCGCGCTCGCCGGTACGCGCCAGGTGCGCCTGCACGGCGGCCACGCTCGCGGTCTCTTCCTGCGCTGCTGCGCTGGCCGTGCGGTGCAGCAGCACGTGCGGCACGTGCACGATGTGCTCGGCTGTGCGGCCCCCGGTGCCGCGCAGCGCCAGCGCGTGGCGCCACGGGCCCGGCGCTTCATCGTCCAACGGCGCGGCGGCTTGCAGGCTGGCCGTGCGCCCCAGCGCCGGCCGGCCGATGCAGTCATGGCTCAACAACAGATCAGGGTTCCAGTCGCATTTGAATCGTGGCTCACTCCGTTGGCCGGCGTCATCCAGGCGGTCTTCGTCGCCGTACACCAGCACGCAGCCGGGGTGATGCACCGCAGCTTCGGCCAGCAGCAGCAGCGCGTGTTCGCGCCAGCGTTCGCTGGTGTCGGTAAAGGCCAGCCAAGGCTGCTGCGTACTGTTGAGCCTGGCGGCCCGGGTGGCCACCGGCACGATTTGCAGCCGGCTGTCGGTCGCGGCCTGCGATTTCCAGAACGCAGCCGAATCCACGTCGCCTTCGCGCACCGCCACGCTTAGCTGCCAGTGCGGGTACAGCTGCACCTGCAGCGATTGCAGCAGCGCTGCGTGGTCCGCGATGGCGCTCTTCATCGGCTCCAGCAGCAGCCCGATGGTGGGTGCATCGCCCTGCGCCAGCAGCGCGGCCAGCCGTTGCTGCAGCGCAGCCCGCGTGGCTTCATCCAACGCGTCGAAGCGGGTGCACCAGTCGCCGTACTGCGGCATGCGGGCTTGCAAGCGCCGTTGCAGGCGGCGGCGATTCCACAGGACCAGGCGGCGCGCCAGCGGTTCGATCCAGGGTGGCGTCATCTGTGGCTCTCGCGGGGCGACGCACTGTAGCAGCCGGGTGGCGCAACATAATCCGCGCGCCGCCAACCTGCACCGAGTGCCACGCGCCCAACCCATGCCCCTGTCCACACTGCTGCCGCCGGGCGCCCCGGTGCACGACCTCGAGTTGTTTCACCTCTTGCGCGGGCGGCGGTTGTCGGCACAGATTCGTGTGCTGGCGGTGATCGGCGCGCACCGTTTCGACGAGTTGCCACTCGTCAACAAGGTGTTCCCGGGGCTGCGCGCCATTTACGTGTTCGAGCCGCTGCCAGGCCCGCTGGCGGTCTTGCATACGCGCGCGCAGGCCGACCGGCGGATTCGCGTTTTTCCGGTGGCGGTGTCGGCTGAGGACGGCACTGCGCAGTTCCACGTCACCAGCAACGACGGTGAATCGAGTTCGCTGCTGCCCATGGGTTCGCACCGCGAGCTCTTTCCGCAAGTCGTCGTGCAGCACAGCATCACCGTGACGACGCGGCGGCTGGCCAGTGTGCTGGCCGAACACGGCCTGGCACCGCCCGACGCGCTGATCATCGACGTGCAGGGTGCCGAGTACCAGGTGCTGCAGTCGCTGCCGGCAGCGTTGTTGCAGCAGGTGCGGCTGATCTACACCGAGGTCAGCACGGAACCGGTCTACCAGGGCTCGCGGCCGCTGGCCGATGTGGCGCAGCTGCTGGCGCCGCAGTTCGTCAACCTGGGCTTCGCTGCACTGCAGCCGGACCTGCCGATGCACGGCAACGCCGTCTTCGCCGCCGCTGGCGACGTGCCTGCGGCGCTGGCGTTCACGCCGCTGGGTGCGCTGCGCCGCGGCTTCCACCGCTGGCGGCGGCGCCTGCGTCCTGCGCGCGAGCCGGCGCGATGACGGGTGGCGATCGGCGCGTCGGCAGCACAGCAGACGGCGCCGAGGATGACGCGCCGCTGCTCACGGTGGTGGTGCCCACGTTCCGCAGTGCCGCGCTCATCGACGGCGCATTGGCGTCCTTGGCTGTGCAGACCTGGCGCGGCTTCGAGGTCTTCGTCAGCGACGGTGCATCTGACGACGGCACACCCGCGCTGGCCCGGGGTTATGCCGAGCAATTGCCGGCACTGACCGTCGACTCGCGCCCCGATGACGGTGTCTACGACGCCATCAACCGTGCCGTGGCGCGCGCCGAGGGCAGCTGGGTGCTGGTGCTCGGCAGCGACGACCGCCTGCACGCGCCCGACACGCTGGCCCGGCTGGCGCCCCACTTGCAGCGGGCCACGGTCGACGTGGTGTATGGCGACGTGCGCATGATGGGACCCAACCAGTGCGGTGTGGCGCCTGGCCAGCGCTACGCCGGCGAGGTGGCTTTGCCGGGTCTGCTGCGCGCCAACATCTGCCAGCAGGCCATCTGCTACCGGCGCACGCTGCTGCAGGCGCTGGGCGGTTTCGACACACGCTACCGGCTGCATGCCGACTGGGCTTTGAATCTGCGCGCTGCGCTGTGTGGCCCGCTTCAGTGGATCGACCTGGTGGTGGCCGACTACGCGGCCACCGGCATGACGGCCAATGCCGGCGACCCCGTCTACGCCGCCGATGCACCGCTGTTGCTGCGTGCCGAGTTGCTGCAGCGCCCGCACGACCGCCGCTTGTGGCCACTGCAGCGCTACTTGCTGCGCAGCGCCGATACCTTGCGCCGCGGCGGGCGCTGGGGCGATGCGCTGTCGCTGGTGGGCAGCTATCTGCGCCTGCGGCTGCAGCGGCTGCAGCGGCCCGGCCGCTAACTGCGTCCACGCGTCAGCCCACAGCGGCCGCAGGTTCGGCGGTGATGGTGGCCGCATCCACCCAGCACCATTGGCCGATGCCCAGCGCAGCCGGCAGCACCAGCCGCCCGAACGCACTGCGGTGCAGCGCATCACAGCGGTTGCCCGCTGCGGCCAGCATGCGCTTGACCTGGTGGTACTTGCCTTCGGCCAGCGTCAGCCGCAGGTGCAGCGGCGTGACACGCTCGGCGGCCAGCGCACGCACCGGCTCCGGGCTGTCGTCCAGCACCACGCCGGCCAGCAGTTGCACGATCTGCGCGTCGCTGACTGTGTGGCGCGCGGTGACCTCGTAGACCTTGGGCACATGGTGCTTGGGGCTCGTCAGGCGGTGGATCAACGTGCCGTCGTCCGTGAGCAGCATCAGGCCGGTGGTGTCTTCGTCGAGCCGGCCCACCGGTTGCACGCCGCGGGTGCGCAGCGGCGTTGGCAGCAGGCTCATCACGCTGGGGTGATGGCGCGGCTTTTGCGAGCACTCGTAGCCAGCCGGCTTGTGCAGCATCACCAGCGCGTGTGCCTGGTACTGCCAGTGCTGGCCGTCGACGGTGAAGTGCAGGCCCGTGGCTTGGACCTCGGCCTGCGCATCGGCAACAACGAGCCCGCCGACGCGCACACGCCCTTGCCGCACCAGCCCAGCGCAGGCGCGGCGCGTGCCGAAGCCCTGGGTGAACAGCATGTCGGCAATGTGCATGACGCGTGACCTTACAGGCTGCGCGGCCAGCGCCGGTCTTGCGATCGGGTTGCCCCGCATTCCGCAGCCTGCCGCCAGCACACACCATGACTGCATCAGTCAACCCCATGGCGATGCAGCTGTAGCACTGCGCATCGCTGAGCCAACGTCAATTCCAGAAAGCCCGCCATGCAGTTCAAGCCTCCATCGCCACGCACACGGTCCACCGCCCGCATTGGCGCGCGGGTGTTGCAGGTCTCGCTGGCAGCGCTGCTGCTGGCGGCCTGCGGCGGTGACGACGACTTCGTCGACACCGTCGCCGACAACGCCTGTCTTCAGTACGGCACGGCAGGTGCGGTCTACGACCCCGGCACACCCGGGGCCGGCGGCGCACCGGAAATCGCCACCGGCTTTGCGGCCAAGAAGGTGGCCTTCTCCCGCAGCTTCATGGTCGTGGCGGCCAACCCGCTGGCCACCAAAGCCGGCTGCGATGTGCTCAAGCGTGGTGGCAGCGCCATCGACGCGGCGATCGCGACGCAGATGGTTCTCAACATTGTCGAGCCGCAATCCAGCGGCATTGGCGGCGGCGCTTTCATGCTCACCTACGACCGCCGCACCGGCGCCGTCACGGCCTACGACGGGCGCGAGACCGCGCCTGCTGCGGCCACCGAGAACTACCTGCGCTGGATCAGCGCCAGCCAGCAAACGACGCCGCTGCCCAACGCACGCAGCAGCGGCCGCAGCATCGGCACGCCGGGTGTCCTGCACATGCTGGACGCGGCGCACAAGGACGGCGGCCGGCTGGCGTGGAAGGAGCTGTTCGACCCCGCGATCAAGATAGCCACCGAGGGCTTCCGGATCAGCCCGCGCATGTTTGCGTCGGTCGACGGCACCTTCTTCGACTTCAATCGGAACCCAATCGTCAGCCCGCTGACACGCGACCCCGAAGCGCGCGCCTATTTTCTCGGCGTCAACGGCCGGGCCAAAGCGGAGGGCACGCTGCTCACCAGCCCGGCGCTGGCTGCCACGTTCACCGCCATCTCCAACAACGGCATCGCGGCTTTCTACAGCGGCTCCATTGCGCAGGACATCGTCGACGAGGTGGCCGACACCACCGGCGGCATCACCGCCGGCGCCACCACGCTGGCCGATCTGGCGGCCTACCGCTCGGTCAAGCGCACGGCCTTGTGCGGCACCTACCGCAGCGTGTGGATCTGCGGCATGCCGCCACCCAGCAGCGGCGGCATCGCTGTGGCGCAGGCGCTCGGCATCCTGGAGAACTTCGATCTTTCCATCCACAAACCCACCGCGCTGGACATCAACGGCGGCGAGCCCACCGTGCTGGGCGTGCACCTGGTGGCCGAGGCCCAGCGCCTGGCCTATGCCGACCGCGACCGCTACGTGGCCGACACCGACTTCGTGCCGTTGCCCGGCGGCAGCCCGGCAGCACTCGTCGACAAGGCCTACCTGCGCAGCCGCGCCAGCATGGTCAACCTGACGCGCAGCATGGGCGTCGCGCAGCCGGGCACGTTTGCCGGCTTCACGCCGCTGGGCATTCCTGGCCCTTCGGCCGAAAGCGGCACGACGCAGGTCACCGTGGTTGACCGGCAGGGCAACGTGGTGTCGTTGACGACGACCATCGAAGCCGGCTTCGGCTCGTACCACATGACGCGCGGCGGCTTCCTGCTGAACAACCAACTGACGGACTTCTCGGCCGCGCCCACCGACAGCGCCGGAGCGCTGATCGCCAACCGCGTGTCAGCCGGCAAACGCCCGCGCAGCTCGATGGCGCCGACGCTGGTTTTCCGCACTGCAGCCGACGGCAGCCGCGGCGAGTTCCGCATGGCCACCGGCTCACCGGGCGGCGCCACGATCATCCAGTACGTAATCAAGACGTTGGTCGGCTTTGTCGACTGGGGTCTGGATGCGCAACAGGCGACTTCGATGGTGGCTTTTGGTGCCAACAACAGCGTCAACACCAACGTCGGCGGTGAGCACCTCAACATCGACATCAGCAACTCGGGCATCAACGACCCGCTGGTCACGGGGCTGCGCGCTTTGGGCCACACCGTCAACCTCAATGCGCAGAGCAGCGGCCTGGGCACCATCGTGCGGCGCAGCAACCCCCAAGGCGACTACTACCTGGAAGGCGGCGCCGACCCGCGGCGTGAGGGCGTTGTGTTGGGCGACCTGTACCGCACGGACTGAGCGTAGTTGATGGGCTGCTAGGTGCTGCGTTGGCGCCTTGAAGCGACTTACCCCGTGAAAGTAAAAAGCTCGGGGTAAGTTATAACGGCCACATGGTCACAAGATTGCCGCCGCCGCTATTCCGTCGTCTCGAGCTGGCTTTCCACACCCAGTACGCCGAAGTGCGCGAGCGTACCCGGGGAGAAGGCGAACTGCTGCCAGGCACACCGGGCACGCTGACGCTTCGTACCGGCACCGGTTACGGCTATTGGTATCGCCGCTACAGCAACCTGCCCAACCAGGAGGCCGAAGACCTGGTGTGCAAGGAGGGGTACGAAGAGACGAGAGATGCCATGCAGGCCCGAATCGAGTTCTCGACCTGGGTGCAGGAGCAGGTCCGGCACCTGCGCAAACTCGGTATGCAGGTTGCGGACAAGGATGTGTCGCGCGTCCTTGTGGAACTGCATAACAAGCAGCTGTTTGATGGTGGGTTGGTTGTTGTCGGAACCTTGGCATTTATGGCATGGCTGAACGAGCTGGGTGCTGTTGCCGTCAGCGCAAGGACGCAAGACATCGACCTGGCTCGCAGGCAGGCCTTGAAGCTGGGTGCGCCGGTGTCTTTTCTTGATGCGCTGGAGGCCACCCATCTCAAGTTCTTCCCTGTCCCTGGTATGCCAAACAGCGCACCTTCGACGTCTGTAAAGCGACCCGGAGCAGACGGGTTGCGGGTCGATCTGCTGACCTCCGGCGAGCACCTGGGCGCTGTCGTGCCGGTACCCGAGCTGTCCTGGCACGCGCAGACAGTGCCGCATTTCGATTACCTGCTGAAGAACCCCAGTCAGGCTGCGGTGCTGGCGGGTGGTCACTGCATCCCGGTCAATTTGCCGCTCCCGGAGCGCTTCGTACTGCACAAGCTGTACTCAAGCACCAGGCGCCGCGCTGACCCGGCCAAAGCCAGAAAGGATCTTGTTCAGGCAGCTGTATTGGCCGCAGTCATTGTCGAGACGGACGGAGGTTCACTGCGACAAGCCGCAAAGGACGCACCCGCGGAGATTCTGGAGACAGCCCGCACCCGGCTTCCCGCGCTCAAAGAACTGTTGCAGGCGCATCGGCAAACGCTGGAGGAGTTTGAACGGGCGCTGTCGCCAGCCTCTTAGCCTGGACAAGGCATGAATGAATCCAGCGGTTTCCGCGCAATGGGCCGCAGCTTCGTCATGGCAACCTTCTTCCTGCTAAAACACCCAGTTGATTCACGAGGCTGAGTTGTGCAGGCGCAAGGGCCGCGACCAGTTAGTTGCGCCGCCCCGGCCAGTCCAGCGCCGCCGGCAGCGGCGGCTCGGCCAGCGCTCTGGCTGCCCGTACCGCGTTGCGGATGGCGCGTGCCACGGCCTCGGCTGCCATCGCGCCTAGCGCGTGGGGATCACACGCGCGGCCGGCGCCACCGGTAGCCAGCGCAAACACCGTGTCGCCATCGTGCCCGGTGATCGGGCCGATGCAGCGCGCCAGGCCGTGATGCGCCAGGCCCGCGAGCTGTGTGGCCTGCGCCTTGGACAGCAATGCGTCGGTGGCCACGATGGCCAGCGTAGTGGCCATGCCCAGCATCATCGGCGCCGGGCCCGCACCGGCCAGCAGCGCAGCGGTGCTGCCCAGCAGCGTGCAGCCGTCTTCGCTGCGCGCGCCGGCCAGCACACGGTCTTCTTCATCGAGCACGTCGCCGATGGCATTGACGGCCACCAGCGCACCGACCGTGAACGACCCGAGCCGCAACGACGCGGTACCGATGCCGCCCTTCATTGCACGGTCGATGCCGAACAGCTTGCCTACCGTGGCGCCGAGCCCCGCGCCGGCGTTGCCTTGCGCCGGCGGCGCGCTGCTTGCGGCATCACAAGCCGCATAACCGGTGTCCGCGTCGGGCCGGATGCGCGCATCGCCCAGCCACAGATCGAACAGTACCGCCGCCGGCACGATCGGCACCCGTGCCGGCCCCACAGGCAAGCCGTGGCCGCGTTCATCGAGCCAGCGCATCACGCCGCCGGCAGCATCCAGCCCGAACGCGCTGCCGCCGCTCAGGAGCACCGCATGCACCTGCTGCACCGTGTTCTCGGGCCGCAGCAGATCGGTCTCACGTGTTCCCGGCGCACCGCCGCGTTGCGCGACGCCGGCCACCGCGCCAGCCGGGCACAGCACCACGGTGCAGCCGGTCGGCCGGCCGCTGCACGAAGCGTGGCCGACCTGCAGGCCGGCGATGTCGGTGATCGCGCCGGGGTGCAGCGCAGCGGGGTTCGTCATGCGCCGAATTGTGTGCCGCCGGGCCTGGGCTTCAAGGCTTCCGGCCTCCAGGCCGTTCTAGCCGTTCAGGCAAACACGCCGGCTGTGTCCTGCATGCGCGCCGAGACCTCGCCCAGGTGGTGCAACGTGTCGCCGAGCGTCAGCTCCAGCACCGTCAGGCGCTTGAAGTAGTGGCTGGCGATGTACTCATCGGTGCAGGCTATGCCGCCGTGCAGCTGGATGCACTGCTGGCCGACGAAGCGCATCGACTGCCCCAGCTGCACGCGCGCCTGGCTCACCGCGCGGCGGCGTTGCGGCGCCGGCTCGCCGAGCTTGAGGCTCGCGAAGTAGCTCATCGAGCGGCCCAGCTCCAGCTGCATCTTCACGTCAGCCATGCGGTGGCGCAGCGCCTGAAAGCTGGCCAGCGTGGCGCCGAATTGCTTGCGCGTGTTCATGTACTCGACGGTGATGGCCACCAGCCTGTCCATCAGGCCGACCGCTTCGGCGCAGTGCGCTGCAATGCCGGCATCGACCGCGGTTTCGAGCACGGCCAGGCCGTCTTCTGTGATCAGCGTGGCGGGCGCGTCGGCCATCACCACGTCACCGGCCCGCGGGCCGTCCTGCGTCGGGTAGGCGCTGATGCGCGCATCAGCCGCACGCCCCATCAACAGCGCGATGCCGTCGGCAGCGTCGTCGGTACCGCGCAGCCGCGCCGGCACGATGAAGGCGTGGGCCTCGTCGGCCGCCGGCACGACCAGCTTGGTGCCGGTGACGCGCCAGCCGCCGTCGGCCGATACCGCGCGGGTGCTGACGTGGTTGAGCCGGTAACGCGCGCCGCGCTCCTGCAGCGCAGGGATCACCACCGCTT
>JAJAZC010000132.1 GCA_026785885.1 Rubrivivax sp. | reverse complement strand
GCTTTCTGATGAAGATGTTCGCCCCCCCGCACTTCGCCCACGTCAATGCGACGGCCCACCTTGCGCGCTGGTTTGCCGCCGCCGCCCTGACCGTTGCCGGGGGGGCGCCGGCCCTGGCGCAAGACCTGAAGATAGGCTATGTCAACAGCGAGCGCGTGCTGCGCGATTCGAACGCCGCGAAGGCCGCGCAAACCAAGCTGGAAACCGAGTTCGGCAAGCGCGAACGCGACCTGAACGACGCCACGACCAAGCTCAAGACGGCAGCTGACAAGCTGGAGAAAGACGGCCCGACGGTGGCGCCCGCCGAACTGCAGCGCCGCCAGCGAGAACTGGTCGACCAGGACCGCGATCTGCAGCGCAAGCGCCGCGAGTTCCAGGAAGACCTGAACCAGCGCCGCAACGAAGAACTGGCCGCGGTGGTGGAGCGGGCCAACCGCGTCATCCGCCAGATCTACGAGAGCGAAAAGTACGACCTCATCCTGCAGGAAGTCGTCTTCGCCAGCAGCCGCGTCGATATCACCGACAAGGTGATACGCACGCTGAACGCACCAGGCTCTGCCACGCCGAGCAAGTAAGTTCTACGCTGCGGGCCAGTGATGGTGCTTGCGCGTCTCGGTGATCTGAGCCGCCATCTGGGCGGCGAGCTCATCGGCAACGACGAACTCACCGTCAGCCGCATCGGGCCGCTGGAGTCTGCCGACCCGCAGACCATCAGCTTCCTCTCCAACCCGCGCTACCAGCCCCAGTTGGCGGCCTCGATGGCCGGCTGCGTGATCGTCGGCCCAGACATGCGCGAAGCCGCCACCGCGCGCGGCGCGGCCATCGTCTGCGCCGACCCCTACCTCGCCTTCGCCAGACTGACGCAGTGGTGGGCAGCACAAGGCCGCCGCGCGCCGGTGCCCGGGGTTCATGCCAGCGCCGTGGTGGAGCAGGGCGCGCGCATCCATGCCACAGCCTCCGTCGGTGCGCTGGCCTTCGTGTCAGCCGGTGCCGAAGTGGCGGCCGGCGCCGTGGTGGGTGTGCAATGCCATCTCGGTGCTGGTGCTTCAGTGGGCGCGGGCACGGTGCTCAAGCCGCGTGTGATTCTGGGCGAGGCCTGCCGCATCGGCGCGCGCGGCATCGTGCACAGCGGTGCGGTCATCGGTGCCGATGGTTTCGGCTTTGCGCCGGCGCGCGATGAAGCCGGCGCCTGGTGGGAAAAGATCGAGCAGCTGGGTGGAGTGCTGATCGGTGACGACGTTGAGGTCGGCGCGAACACCTGCATTGATCGCGGCGCGCTGGAAGACACCGTGCTGGAAGACGGCGTGAAGCTCGACAACCTCGTGCAGATCGGCCACAACGTGCGCATTGGCGCACACACCGCCTTGGCGGGCTGCGTGGGCGTGGCCGGCAGCGCGCGCATCGGGCGCCACTGCACCGCAGGCGGTGGCGCCATCATTCTTGGGCATCTCGAAATCTGCGACCACGTGCATATCACTGCAGCAACGGTCATCAGCCGGTCCATCCGCAAGCCGGGCCAGTACAGCGGCATGTTTCCCTTCGATGACAATGCCAGCTGGGAAAAGAACGCTGCCACGCTGAGACAACTGCATTCACTGCGAGAACGGCTGCGCGCCCTGGAGAAGAAGACGTGACCCCGATGGATATCCAATACATCCTGCGCAAGCTGCCGCACCGCTACCCCTTCCTGCTGGTCGACCGGGTGCTGGAACTCGAAAAGAATGTGCGCATCAAGGCGCTGAAGAATGTCACCATCAACGAGCCGTTTTTCATGGGCCACTTCCCGGTGCGGCCAGTGATGCCGGGTGTGCTGATGCTGGAGGCGCTGGCGCAGGCTGCCGCGATTCTTTCGTTCGAGAGTGCTGACGCCGAACCGGGTGATGACACGGTGGTCTACTTCGCAGGCATCGACAACGCACGCTTCAAGAAACCGGTGGGCCCGGGCGACCAGCTCATCCTCGAGGCGCGCATCGACCGCGTGAAATCGGGCGTCTACCGCTACCACGCCAAGGCCACCGTAGAGGGGGCCACGGTGGCCGAGGCCGACCTGATGTGCACGATGCGCAGGGTGGTCGCACCCTGACGCCGAGATGACGCAGGTTCACGCCACCGCCATCGTCGACGCTGCCGCCGAGTTGGCGGCGTCGGTCAGAGTCGGCCCCTATGCCGTCATCGGTGCCGGCGTGCGCATTGATGAAGGCACCACCATCGGCGCGCACTGCACGCTCGACGGCCCTCTGACGCTGGGCCGCGACAACGTGGTTCACGCGCACACGGCACTTGGCTGCGCTCCGCAGGACATGAAGTACCGCGGCGAGCCCACCGAACTGGTCATCGGAAACCGCAACACGATTTTCCAGTTCTGCACCTTCAGCCGCGGCACCACGCAAGACGGCGGCGTCACGCGCGTGGGCGACGACAACTGGTGCATGGCGTACGCGCATGTGGCGCATGACGTGCAATTGGGCAATCACATCATCTTGGCCAACAACGCCACGCTGGCCGGCCACGTGCACGTGGGCGACTGGGCCATCGTCGGCGGGCTCTCGGGCGTGCACCAGTTCTGCAAGATCGGCGCGCACGTGATGCTGGGCTTTCAGAGCCATGTCTCGCAAGATGTGCCGCCCTTCATGACGGCCACCGGCCACCCACTGGGCGTGGCCGGCATCAACGCCGAAGGCCTGCGCCGACGCGGCTTTTCGCGCGAGCGCATCGGCCTCATCAAGCAGATGCACAAGCTGCTCTACCGCGAAGGCCTGACGCTGGAGAAGGCGCGCGAAGCCATCGCTGCGCTGCGGGGCAGCGTTGACGGTGGTGACGACGACATCGAATTGCTGCTGAACTTCATCGCTGCTGCCACGCGCGGCATCGTTCGCTGACGCTGCCACCATGCGCCTGGCCATGGTCGCCGGCGAGGCCTCGGGCGACCTGCTCGCGGGACTGCTTCTCGCTGGTTTGAAGCAGCGCTGGCCCGCGCTGCAGGCTGAAGGTATTGGCGGGCCGCGCATGGCCGCGCAGGGCTTCGAGGCCTGGTGGCCGCACGAGAAGCTGGCTGTCCGCGGCTACGTGGAAGTGCTGCGGCACTACCGTGAAATCTCGGGCATCCGCGACGCCTTGGCCCAGCGCCTGTTGCAAGACCCGCCAGCGGTCTTTGTCGGTGTCGATGCGCCCGATTTCAACCTCGGGCTGGAAAAGCGTTTGAAGACCGCCGGCATCAAGACCGTGCACTTCGTCTGCCCGTCCATCTGGGCCTGGCGTGGCGGCCGCGCGAAGAAGATGGCGGCCAGTTGCGACCACGTGCTGTGCCTCTTTCCCTTCGAGCCGGAAATGCTGCGCGCCCACGGCGTCGCGGCCACTTTCGTGGGCCACCCGCTGGCCGATGCCATCCCGCTGCAAGTGCCGCGCGCCGAGAGCCGCCGCGCGCTGCAGCTGGCCGATTCAGACGAAGTGGTCGCCGTGCTGCCCGGCAGCCGTCGCAGCGAAATCCAATACATCGCGCCGGCGTTCTTGCAGGCCGTGGCCTTGATGCACCGGCAGCGCCCGGGCCTGCGCTTCGTACTGCCCATTTCGCCCGGCCTGCGCGAGCTGATAGCGCCGCTGGTGCAAGCCCACGCGCCGGGCGTGCCGCTGCAGTTGCTGGACGGCCAGTCGCACGCGGCGCTGGCCGCCTGCGACGTGACCTTGATCGCCAGCGGCACCGCCACGCTGGAAGCGGCGCTGCTCAAGCGGCCCATGGTCATCGGCTATCGCATGAACGGCGTCAGCTGGCAGCTGATGAAGCGCATGCGCTACCAACCCTGGGTGGGCCTGCCGAACATCCTGAGCCGCGAGTTCGTGGTGCCCGAATTCATCCAGCAAGACTGCCAGCCCGAAGCGCTTGCCGCATCAACACTGCGCTGGCTGGACGACCGCGCAGCTGCGGCCGCTCTGGCTCGCCGTTTCGACGACCTGCACCACAGCCTGCGCCGCGACACCGCGCGCTGTGCCGCCCATGCCATCGCGCAAGTCCTTCAGGCTTGAGCTGCTCGGCTTCGGCTGGGACAAGCCGGGGCTGGTGGCAGGCATCGACGAGGCCGGCAGAGGTCGGCTGGCCGGGCCTGTGGTGGCAGCGGCGGTGATCCTGGACGAACGGCAGCCGATAAACGGCCTGCGCGACTCGAAGGTGATCACCGCGCGCCGGCGCGAGGCCCTCTTCGACGAGATTCGCGCCAAGGCCCTGTGCTGCGCCATTGCCGAGGCCAGCGCCGAAGAAATAGACCGCCTCAACATCCTGCAGGCCACATTGCTGGCCATGCGCCGGGCGGTGGAAGCGCTGCGCCTGCCGCCGCACCGCGTGGTCGTGGATGGCAACCGGGTGCCGGTTCTCAAGATGCCGGCGGCCGCGTTGGTGAAGGGTGACGCGCTGGTGCCGGCGATCTCGGCGGCGTCCATATTGGCCAAGGTTCACCGCGACCGCTTGTGCCAAGCCCTGCATGCCCTGCACCCGCAGTACGGCTTCGACGGCCACAAGGGCTACCCCACGCCCGCGCACCTGGCCGCGCTGCAGCGGCCCCGCGCCTGCTCCGAACACCGCCGCAGCTTTGCCCCGGTGCGCGCCGTCCTTAAGCAAGAATGACCGAGATCTCGCGCCCCGTCGTGCACGTCACGTCGAAGGACAACCCGCTGCTCGTGCGTCTGCGCAAGCTGGCGCAAGACGGTGCCGCTTACCGTCGCGGCGGGCAGGTGTGGATCGAGGGCGAACACCTGTGCATGGCGCTTCGCGAACGTGGCTGCGCAGCGCTTCAGGCGGTGGTGAACGAAGACGCCTGGGTGCGCCCTGAGCTGCGCGACTTGGCCGCGTGGGCACCGCGCGTGGCGCTGGTGCCCGCAGCGCTTTTCAAGGCCTGCAGCGCGCTGGAGTCGCCAGCGCCCATCGGCTTCTTGATCGATGTGCCCGACCCCGGCGCCCCGCGGCAGGGTGTGGCCAGCGTCGTGCTCGACCGCGTGCAGGACCCCGGCAACGTGGGCAGCATCTTGCGCAGCGCTGCGGCCTTTGGTGTGCTGCAGGTGCTGGCGCTGAAGGGCACCGTGGCGCTGTGGTCGCCGAAGGTGCTGCGAGCCGGCATGGGCGCGCATTTCGGCCTGCATCTGGTGGAAGGGGTGGAAGCCGGGGCTTTGGCGAGCCTGGGTGTGCCGCTGGTGGCCACCAGCTCTCATGCTGGCCATCTGCTGCCGCAGGCCCCGCTGCCGCAGCCCTGTACCTGGG
>JAJAZC010000131.1 GCA_026785885.1 Rubrivivax sp. | reverse complement strand
GTACCCCCGCCATGGGCCCCTGCCGCAAGCCGCCCGCCGCTACGGCACCGGCCGTGGAGTGCTGTCTTACTGCGGCGCCAGCAACTTCGCAGCACCCTGCTCGCGCTGCTCTGCGCCCTGCAGCATCTTCATCTGCTGCTCGAACTGCCTTGCCGCGGCAATCATCGCGACCATGGTCTCGACGGCGCTGACGTTCGATCCCTCCAGCGCGCCGCTCTGCACGCGCGCCGTGGCGTCGGCTTGCAAGTCGCCGTCGGCGGCGCGGAACAAGCCGTCGCTGCCGCGCAGCAACGCGGCCTCGGGCGTCACCAGTTTCAGGCGGTCCACCTGCTGCGGCCGCCCATTGCCGATCGTCGCGGTGATGCTGCCGTCGGCGGCCACGTCCAACGCGGCGTTGAGGCCCACCGTGATCGGCCCGCCATCGCCGATCACCGGCAGCCCGGCAGGTGTGACGAGCTGGCCTTGTGCGTCGACTTGCAGTGCGCCGGCGCGGGTGTAGGCCTCGGTGCCGTCCAGCGACTGCACGGCCAGCCAGGCGTTGCCTTGCAGTGCCACATCCAGCGGCCGGCCGGTGCTGGAAACCGGGCCCGGGCGCGTGTCGTGGCCGATGGTCGATTCCAGCGCGTAGACCCGTGTGCTGGCGCCGTCGCCCAGCACCGGCACGGCGCGGAAGGCCTGCATCTCGGCGCGAAAGCCGGTGGTCGATGCGTTGGCCAGGTTGTTGGCCAGCGTGTCCTGGCGCTGCAGCGTGGCCTTGGCGCCGGCCATGGCCAAGTAGATCAGGCGGTCCATGGCTCAGCTGCGCCGGTTATCGAATGTTGACGAGGGTCTGCAGCACCTGATCCTGGGTCTTGATGGTCTGCGCGTTGGCTTGGTAGATGCGCTGCGAGATGATCATGTTGACCAGCTCGCCGGTGAGGTCGATGTTGCTTTCTTCCAGCGCGCCGGCCTGCAGCACGCCCAGGTTGCCGTCGCCCGGCACGCCGGTGACGGGGTCGCCGGATGTAAAGGTGCGCGACCAGGCGTTGTCGCCTATCGGCTGCAGCCCTTGCGCGTTGCGGAAGTTGGCGATCTCGACCTGCCCGGCCGGGCGCGACTGGCCGTTGGAGTAGCGCGCGGTGACGATGCCGTTGGACTCGATGGCCAGTGCGGTGAGCTGGCCGGCCGCGAAGCCGTCCTGCGACAGCGCGGTGACGCTGAAGGCGGTGCCGTACTGTGTGGCCGTGCCGAGGTCGAGCTGGATGCCGTTGATGGCCAACGTGGTCGAGCCGTTGGTGCTGGTGGTGACCGGCACGTTGAAGGCCACGGTGCCGACCGGCGCAATCGGTGCGCTGCCGTTGGGTGCGAACTGCAGCGTCGTGATCGGCAGCGGCGCTGCCGCCGTGCCGGCGATGGTGTTGCCGTTGGCGGTGGCGTAGACATTCCAGGTGTCGTTGGCCGACTTCTGAAAGTAGTAGGTCAGCGCCACGTCCTGGCCCTTGGCATCAAACACCGTCAGCGAGGTCGCGTTGTTGAAGGTGTCGGCGTCGTTGAAGTCGATCTGCGCGCCCACGGTCGGCAGCGTCACCGCATCGCGCGAGCGCAGGTTCATCTCGATCGCGATCTTGGACGTCGGTGACGGTGCCACGCCGCTGGTGGGCAGCTGCAGTGCGACTGCCTGGCCGGGCTGGATCTGGCCCAGCGCATCGGCCGCGTAACCCATCAGCTTCTGCAGCGAGTTGTTGACCAGAAAACCGTCGCGGTCCACCTTGAACTGGCCGTTGCGCGAGAAGGTCACCGGGCTCTTGCCATCGGTGAGCTGGAAGAAGCCGGCGCCGTTGATGGCCAGGTCCATGGGGTTCTCGGTGGTTTTGATGTTGCCCTGCGTGAACTGCTGCGCCACCGCGGCCAGGTTGGTGCCGATGCCGATGTTGCTGCTGCCGCCGCCGTTCAGCGATGCGGCGTACACGTCCGAGAACTCGGCCCGGGCAACCTTGCTGCCGAAGGTGTTGGCATTGGCAATGTTGTTGCCGATGACCTGCAGGTTCTTACTGGTGGCGTTGAGGCCGGAGAGGCCTTGCTGAAAGCTCATGGTGGTGTCCTGCGGGTGATGATCAATTGAAGGCTTTGACATCGCGCCAGGCGATGGGGCCGCTGGTGCGGGTGTCCAGCACCAGGCCGCTGGCGTCGGTGCTGACGGCCTCGACACGGTCGCGCATCAGCGCGGTGCTGCTGACGGCCGCGGCGCCTGAAGTGGCAATGACGCGGAAGCTGTAGTTGCCGTCGGCGGTGCCGGCCGGTGCTGCCCAATCGAAGCCATGGCGGCCGGCGCCTTGCGCACCTAGCGCGAGCGTGTCGACAACACGGCCGGCGGGGCTCAGCACCTCGATCTTGACGAGGTCGGCGTTGCCGGCCAGCTCGAAGCCGCCGTTTGCGCTGCCACTGGCAAGCTGCAGGCGGTTGCCCTGCAAGGTGATCTCACGGCCGACCAGTGCAGCGCCGCTCAGTGCCTGCAGGCCGGTGAACTGCGCGTTCAAAGCCTGCACCGTGTTGTTGAGCTGCTCGATGCCGTTGACGGTGTTGATCTGCGCCATCTGGCTGGTGATTTGCGCGTTGTCCATCGGGTTCAGCGGGTCCTGGTTCTGCATCTGCGTGACTAGCAGCTTCAGGAAGCGGTCTGCGCTGCCGGCCTCGTTGGCGGTCTTGGCCGTGGCCGCACTGCCGTTAAGCGATGCATACGGATTGACCGCCGGGGCGGATGCGACGGCTGCCATCAGCCCTGCCCCATCTGTAAGGTTTTCTGCAGCAGCGAGCGCGCGGTGTTCATGACCTCGACGCTGTTTTGGTAGGAACGCGATGCGCTGATCATGTTGACCATCTCCTCCACCGGGTTGACGTTGCTGTAGGTGACGTAGCCTTCGGCGTCGGCACTGGGGTGCTTGGGGTCCAGCACACGGCGGCCGGGGGTGTTGTCCTCAGCAATCGTCGACACGCGCACACCGGCGCTGGCCTCGCTGCCGCTGCGCATGCCGGGCGGGCCCATCAAGGCAGTTTGAAAGACCACCTGCCGCGCCTTGTAGGCCGTGCCGTCGGGCCCGGCCACCGTGTCGGCGTTGGACAGGTTGGATGCCACCACATTCAAGCGTTGGCTCTGCGCGCTGATGGCGCTGCTGGCAACGTCGAAGATTCTCAGAAGGCTCATGTCGATCAGCCTTGGTTATGCGACTTCATCGCATCCAGCGTGGTGCGCACGCTGCCGTTGATGAAGCGCAGCGTGGCGTCGTACTTCAGCGCGTTGTCCATGAAGTTGCCGCGCTCGCGGTCCATGTCTACCGTGTTGCTGTCCAGCTGCGTCTGCGCCGGCTGCACGTAGCGCAGCACCGGGCTGGCGCGGCCGCCCGAGTCGGTCGAGCCGGTCAACACGTCACGGGCTATGCCGGCGCCGGCCGCAGCATCGCCGCGTGCGGCGCGCAGCGTGGCCGCAAAGTCGAAGTCACGTGCCTGATAGCCGGGCGTGTCGGCGTTGGCGATGTTGCCGGCGATCAGCCGCTGGCGCTCCGAGCGCAGTGCCAGCGCCTGGCTGTGGAAATTGAGCGCATCCGTAAGGCGGGGAATCATGCGGGCTCCTTGCAACCGGGGCAGACGCCGGCATGGCGCTCATTCTGGAAGGCAGCTCGCCCGCACATGAGCGCAAAAAGACCGGCCATGGCCCTGCAATTCACGGCTTGTCGACGCGGCACCACTGCATACATTGCGTCCCGTGAACAGGCATCCGGCTTTCATCCCCGTCCTGGCTGCGTGCTTGGCTGGCTGCTCGCCTGCTCGTTTGCCAAACCTCTCTGTTGCTCGGCTGTGGTCGCTGCTGCTACTGCTGTTGAGTGGCATGGCGACCGGCGCTGCTCCGCAGGCCGCAGGCCCGGCGGTAGCCGTTGCATCCTCGGCCGCAGGCCCGGCGGTAGCCGTTGCATCCTCGGCCGCAGGCCCGGCGACAGCCGTC
>JAJAZC010000130.1 GCA_026785885.1 Rubrivivax sp. | reverse complement strand
CGTGTGCTCTTGTCGCTGGACACGCAGCGGCGGCCGGCACCCGACCTGCACGGTTACGCCCAAGCCCTAACCTTGACGCCGGCGCAAGCACGTGTGCTGCACTCGCTGGCGCACGGTTTGCGGCCAGCACAGATTGCCGCCGCGCTCGGCATAGCTGCAAGCACCGTGCGCGGTCACGTCACGGCCTTGCGCCGCAAGACCGGCTACCGCAGCACGGCCGATCTGATCATGGCGATGCAGCGCCTGCCCCCCTTGCGTTGCAGCTCCCGCCGTGCGTATTGCACGCGGTGAGGGCGGTGAAAGCGGTCAATAGTTACCGTGGCAATAGCAGACGATTGACCGCCCGCCGGCCCTGGACTTTCTTATGGTTCAGCCCGCTACCGCGCCATCCGTGCATCAGCAATTCACCGGGATAACAACATGTTCGAAACCGCCGAGCGCGTCCAGTCGACCCACAAGGGGCCCACCGGCGCTGCGCGCAGCGCCGCCCCTATCGCGCTGCCCATCCGCTACGCCGGCCCTAACCGGCGCACGCTGGCGGGCCTGCTGGGCCCAAGCCTGGCCGGCATGCTGGATGAGATCGACTACGGCATGCTGCTGGTCGGCGCCGATGTCCAAGTGCTGTACCTGAACCACGCCGCACGGCTGGAGATGGATGGCGAGCATCCACTGCAAGCCGGCCACGGGCTGCATGCGCGGCGGCACGAGGACGCAGCACCGCTGGCCGAAGCGCTGGCTGCCGCACGGCGCGGGCTGCGCCGGTTGCTGACGCTCGGCGCGGGCGCACAGCGCGTCAGCGTGTCGGTCGTGCCGTTGGCGGCGCCGTCAACCGCCGCCGGTGGCGCCAGTGCCGGAGCGCGCGCCACGGATGCCGAGCCGACGACGCTGCTGGTGCTGGGTAAGCGCCGGGTCTGCGAGCAGCTGTCGGTGCGCGGGTTTGCACGCAGCCTAAAGCTCACGCCGGCCGAGACCCGTGTGCTGGAACTGCTGTGCGCCGGTGTGCGGCCGACGCAGGTTGCTCAGCAGCAGGGCGTCGCGGTGTCGACTGTGCGCACGCAGATCGGCAGCATCCGCGCAAAGACGGGCGCTGCCAGCATCAGCGAGCTCGTGCGGCAGGTGGCGGTGCTGCCGCCGCTGGTGGGTGCATTGCGGCTCGGGCTCGGCGCTGCGGGCACTGCGGCGGTGGCTGGCTAACATCCTCGGCCCCGGTGTGTGCACTGCACCCCGTGGCCGACGCGCCATGCCCAATGCCCCAGCCAACACCTTCCGCGCACCACACACTGCAGGCATTGCAAGCGCTGCACCGTCGGCTTCAGCCCAGGGTGCGCCGACGCAGGACTTGATCGAGCAAGCGCCGATGTCCGATTCGCTGCGCCGGCTGGCGCGCCGTGGCGCCATCAGCCGCTTGCGCAAAGGC
Organism: Rubrivivax sp.; assembly: GCA_026785885.1. Classification (GTDB taxonomy): domain Bacteria; phylum Pseudomonadota; class Gammaproteobacteria; order Burkholderiales; family Burkholderiaceae_C; genus Rubrivivax. Next base: position 28,024 of record JAJAZC010000130.1, on the reverse strand, counting down.
GTGCAGGTCATCACCGAGGGTGACCGCGGCGACACGCTGCACCTGATCCTGGCCGGGCGGCTGCGGGCCTTCAGCGCCGGCGACGACGGGCGCGAGATCACGTATGCCCACTACGGCCCGGGCGAGTACGTCGGCGAGATGGGGCTGGACGGCGGCTTGCGCGCCGCCAGCGTGGAGACCACCGAGCCTTCGGTGTGTGCGCTGCTGACACGGCCGACGCTGGAGCAGCACCTGCGCGACGAGCCGGCATTCGCCTTCGAGCTGCTGTCCAAGGTCATCTGGCGCGCCCGTGTAGCTACTTTGTCGCTGCGCCAGATTGCGCTCAACGATGTCTACGGCCGCCTGAAATCGCTGCTTGACAGCCAAGCGCAAGGCCACTGGCCGCACGCCTGGGACCCCGCGCCTTCGCACAAAGAGATCGGCCAGCTGCTGGGTTGCACCAGCGCGATGGTGACCACCGTGATGGGCGACTTGAAGCGCGGTGGCTACATGCAGATCGACCGCCGGCGCATCGTGCTGTTCAAGCCGCTGCCGAGCAAGTGGTGAGCGGCGCGCGCCGCGGCCTTTACAACGGCGGCATCGGCATGGCGGCGCTGCCGCGCAGCTGTGTCACCAGATGGCTGTCCGCCGGCATGGGGTTGGCAGCGAGGAAATTCAGCAAACGGCGTGCACGCCATGGGGCGGCCACGCTGGTGCCACCCATGCGCGTCCAGGTGCCCGAGCGCACCCCGGCAGCCAACAGCCCGATCGCGGTCGCACTTTCGTCTGCAAAGCCGAAGGTTTCGATGTCGCGCACACCGCGCCGGGTGCTGCTGCGGGCTACCCCGCGTGAGGTGTAGCGCGTAATGCGTCCTGCGGTCGCGTCGACTGCGCCCACTACGAACGTGAGCGCGCCGGTGGCCAAGTTGCTCAGTGAACCGCTCCCGGTAATAAGCGTACCGCCGCTTGCAGCATCGAAGCTGGACTGGATTGGCAGCCCGCCGTCGAATACCGGCTCGTCGCGCTGCACCCAGGCGTCAAACACAGTGCGCCCTGCTGCTGCCTTGCCGCGCAGCTCAATGCGCCAGACGCCGGCTGTCGCCGCTGCGCGCGAGCCTGCACATGGGGCCACGGCCACCAGAGCCATAGCGTCCGGTCCCCAATGATCGGCGCCGCGGCTGTAGATGGCCGCGACAGGAGCCGCCGTGGCCGCTGCCTGCGGCGCAGGCAGCAACTGCGGCGCTGCGCCGATGTCGGCCCAGGGTGACGGCTCGGCGCCCGGCGCGGTAAGGCGGATTTGCGGCAGGGCGGCGCCATCCCGCGACTGCAGCCAGATCTCGACGAAGCTGTCGGTTGCGTCTTCAGGGTGCAGCCGCCAGTCGAGCGCCGCCGTGGCGCCGCCGTCCAGATTGCCGAAGGCATGCCACCGTTGGTGCTCCCCGTCGCCGGCGTTGCCCGCGGCCAGCAAGATGGCCATGCGGCCGTCACGCTGCAGCAGATCGTCCATCGCCCGCTCCAGCAGGGAGCTGCCGTCGTGCGGCCCGGCTAGCGCACCCAGGCTGATGTTGACCACGACCTGGGCCTGGCTGCCGGCACGCAGCCGGATGTAATGCAAGGCGTCGAGCACAAACGCCGCCGACGACGCACCCGTGGTGTCGTGCTCAACAAGGCCGGGCACGTCGACGAAAATCAGCGGCACCGCAGAGGCCGCGTCGTCGGCGTCTGGCTTGCTGCTGGAGCGGGGTGTGCTGCCGACAACCCGACCTGCGCCGGTATCGACGACATGCGTGCCGTGCGCCGCCTCGCGCAGGCGCCCGCGATCGTCCAGCAGGTAGCCGGCAGCGGCATACACCGCAACTTCGTCCAGACCTTCATAAGCCATGCGCGCGATTAGCGAGTCGATGATTTGCGGCGTCAGCTCGCGCCCGTAGCCGAAGCCCGCCGGTGCCGCGCCGGGAATGCCAGCTGTACTGGCTGCGGCAACAACGGGCGTGCTCTGGTCCCACAAGCCGAGCAGCCGGGTGCCACCAGCCCGCCCGCCAGCGCCGGGCTGGCGTAGCGCTTCATGCAGGAAGGCGCAGCCGCGATCGATGACGGCAAAAATCAGCGGCGGCCCGTCTGGAGCCGAAGCAGCCGCTGCAGCCGGCGCGACGTTGGCCTGTACCGGCAGACAAAACTCCATCCGCTGCACCAAAGACGCCAGGGCCTGCAGCTGCGCCACGGGAACCAGCGCGGTGGCAAAGCGTTGGGCGCCTGCGATGGTGTAAGCGGGCGCGACGTCGGCCACACCGCTGCTCAATAAGGCCGGCCATTGGGCTGCCTTCAATTCCAGCAACAGCGGCACGCGCCCGTCTGGCGTCGCCAGCCGGGCGTGGCCGGCAAAGGCCTGATCAACCGACCAGGCCAGGTAGGGGTCGCCGGTAGTCCCAAAGCCGCTCGACGGCGGTACCACGGCGGCGCTGGACGCGGGGCGGTCCACCCACCCGTTCATGCCCATTCGGCCGCTGCGTCAAGCCACATCTGCCGCACCACCGGCAGCGGAGCAGCAGCACCGACCACGGCTGCGTTCGACGCACAGCAATAGCCGCTGCGGCCGTCGTGCAGCGACTGTGCATCCGTGAGCTCACCCGCGGCAGCACCGCTGGGCGAGGGGTCTGCCGCGGTGCCGTCGAACGCGCCCCTGCCACTCGGGGCAGGCGCCGCACGATGCAAGTACATAACTTGCCAGCACGTCGCCCAGCAGCCGACCGGCCACGTTGTCTACCGGGAAGTGCAACCCGGCGACGACCCGGTTCTCTCCAATCCGGTGCGCCAGCCGCCGCAGCGCCTGGCGCACGGCGCTGTTGGCAGGCAGGCGTGCCAGCTGGGACAGCACCAGCGCGGTGACGTGGGCTTCGTTGGCATGCCCGGCAGGCAGTGCCCGGTGGGGCGGCGTTTCCAGCACCGGCATCAATGCTGCGCTCAGCTCGCTGGGCCGCGGCACGTTCAGCGCCAGTTTGAAGCGCATGCACACGGCGTATGCGAACTGCACCGACAGGTTGACGAACTCCAGCGTCTTGCGGTGGCGAGCCGACTGGAGGTTCATCACCGACGCAAAAAAGGCCAGCGGTGGCGCCACCTGCGTCAGCACCTCGGCCATGCGGCTGTCGCGCGCCGGGCCCCAACGATCAACCAGCCCCAGTTGCAAATCCAGGTAAGACCGCGAGGGCCGCTTCATCCACACCAGATCGGCCAGCACCAGGGCGTTTTGGGCGCTACGGCCACGGCCACGCAGCATGGCGCACCGCTGATCGGGGCTGTAGTGGAACTCGACAGACGAGGTCAGCTCCATCAGCGCCATCGACAGCCGCACCTGCGCGCCGCAGTGGCGCACGTTTGCTGTGTCGTCAGCCGGGGGCAGCCGCAGTTGCGCATCACCCCAATCGCGCGCGCCACCGATGTCGTCCGCACTGCCCAGTGGTCCGGTCAGGATGTCGCGCCGGATGGCCGCCCGCGTGCCTTGCAAAGCCGCGCCCAGCATCGGATTGCCCGGGTAGCCGTCGAAGCCGTAGGCCTCCATCGAAGCACCATGCGCGTACGCGTTGCCGCCGGCGTAAGCGTAAGCATTGCCTCCCGTATAGGCGTAGGCGTTGCCGCCGGTGTAGGCCAGTGGCCCGCTGCTGGAAAGTCCGGTGCTTCGGCTCATGGGTTGTGCTCCTTCGAGGGCATCGCTGTGCGCAGTGGTCAGTTGAGAGGCAACCCGGCGTCGCGCAGTGCTTCGGCCGAGCGCCGCGCCAGCTGGGAACTGCTGCCCGGATGGCGCCGCAGAAAGCCGCTGACGCTTTCGGTGGGCCACAGGCTCAGCAGCCGGGCCGCCGAGCGGCGCGCGTCATCAGGCCGGCCGGCCCACATCTGCGCAACGATCAGCGTGCGGTGCGTTGGCATATGCGAGTTGTGGGCGCGCATCGAGCGTTCGGCCATCGCCAGGGCCTGCAGCGGCCGGTCGGCTGCCAGCAAGGCGTGGGCGGCGAAGGAATCGTAGAAGTAACGCAAGGGGTCCAGCGGTGACAGGCGCAGCGCCGTTTCGGCCGCCGTGGCTGCGGCCTGCCCCTCATCACAGTAGGCATGCAGCGCCGACATGAACAACCAGGCCAGCGCCTCGCTTGGGTTGGCGGCAATGGCCGCTTCATAGCGCTGCCGCGACAGCGCCAGGTCCTTGCGCAGTAGGCCGGCAACCAGGCCATCTACCGCGAGGCTTAACGCATGGTGAGGCTGGTGCTCGAGCGCCCGGTTGGCACACACGCGCGCCGCCGCTACATCGTGTTCGAGGCCCTCGCTCCAGCCTTGCACTACGCGCATGACGTGCCATTTGGCGAACCAGGCGTGCGGCTCGGGCGACCGGCGATGTCGCTCTGTCAGTTGCTCGAGCAGACCGCGCGCGCGCATGAAGTCCTGTTGCGACACCCGGTGCATCAACGCAATGGTCGCCAATAACAGCGTGTGGCTTGTCAACGTAGGCAGCGACTGCGTGCGGCTGCATTGCAGCTCAAAGTTGAAAACGGCTCGGAGCATCGACGTCACCAAGCGCCCGCCGAGGCTGCCATCCTGTTGCAACAGTTCGTCTTGGTGGCTGTCCAGACGCTCGCTCCACAGCACCGAGCCGCTGCGCACGTCCGTCACCTCCAGGTGCACGTGTACGGTGTCCTGGTGGTTGCGACAGCGACCGCTGATGACCCAGGTCGGTTTCAGCAGCCGAGACAGCTCGTCAAGGCAGGGATTGCGGCCTTTGAATGCAACCATGCTCAGCCGCGAAATCACCCGCCACACGCCACACAGCGACAGCTCGTGAATGAGCTGGTCGCCGATGACGTCGGCCACCAGTCCGGAGCGCGGATCGTGCGGATCGGTGTCCAGGGGCAGCACCGCAAAACTCGGGCGTTCGTTCCACAGCGTGTCGAAGCCCGGCAACAACGGCGGCTTGGTGTGCATCCCGAGCCGGAACGCGCGTACGGTGCCCTCCAAATTCTTGAGCTCGCATTGACCGAGGTCTTCGACATCACCGTCCAGCCCGTCGACCAGATCGGCACGGAAGTCGTCGGACACCACCGTCTCACCGGGGCCGGCCAGCCCGCACAACCGCGCCGCCAGGTTGACACCGGCGCCGTAGACATCCTCCTCGCAGCTCAGCACATGGGCAACGTGGGCGCCAGCGCGCAGATAAAGCGCTGCTTCTGGGGGCCGATCAACGTTGTACGCAGCAATACGCCGGTGCAAGTCAGCACAGACAGCACCAGCCGTCGGCGCAGCCGCGAACTCGAGCAACATGCCGTCCCCCAGACTTTTGACGAGTCGGCCAGAAGCGGCGGGCAAGACCTGTTGCCGTACTTCGGCCACAAATCGCCGCCAACGACTGATGACGTCGGCCTCGAAATTTTGAATAAGGCGGACCGACTCGACCACATCGACAATGACGATGGCTCGGCGAACAGCCTTCAGGTCCGTCAGACCCGTGTCTGCCTCGACGCTCATGTTGATGGGTCTATGGAGACGTTGCATCCCCATTCTGTATGAGCAAGTAGACGCCTACAAGGCGCCCGGCCCCAGAGCCGCGGGCTCCAGTTGCCGGTTGCAGCGGCGTGCTCAGGCAGCCACTGCAAAGCGGCGTTGCGGCCGCGCCGCCGCCTCGTAGTCCGGCAGCACGCGCGGCAGGCGGTTTTCGATCTCGCGGATGCGCGCGGCACCTGCCGGGTGGGTCGACAGCCAGGCCGGCGGTGCGTTGCCGTCGGATTGCTTGCCCATCTTCTGCCACAGCGTGATGCCGGCGCGTGGGTCGTAGCCGGCACGGGCGGCCAGCATCAGCCCCAACACGTCGGCCTCGGATTCGTCGTCGCGGCTGAACTTCAGCGACGCCAGATTGGCCAGCCCTTGCGCGGCCATGTCGCCCAGCCCGCCCAGGCCCAGCACCGCAGCACCCAGCCGCAGCCCGAGGTTGGTGCCGGTGCTCTTGGCCATGCGCTCACGCGCGTGCTCCAGCAGCGCATGCGCGATCTCGTGGCCCATCACGACGGCGACTTCGTCGTCGCTCAGTTTCAGCGTCGACAGGATGCCGCTGAAAAAAGCGATCTTGCCGCCGGGCATGCAAAAGGCGTTGATCTGTTTGCTGCCCAGCAGGTTGACCTCCCACTTCCAGCGGGCTGCGCGGTCGTTGCAGGCCGGTGCCTGCGGCACGATGCGCTCGGCGATGTAGCGCAGCCGCTGTTTCTGCAGGCTGTCCTCCGGGGCCAGCGCGTTTTGCGCGCGCGCTTCGCGCAGCAGCTGCGCGTACTGCTGCTGTGCCGCGCCTTCGACCTGATCGGCCGGGATCAACCGCGCTGCCGACGAGCGCCTGCACTCCGGCACCAGCGCCAGCGCCGGTGTTGCAGCGCCGGCCAGCAACAGCCCCACGAAAGCACGCCGCTGCAGGCAGCCGCAGGCGGCGCCATAGCGGCCTGGCTGCGGCGCAGCCGTTGTGGCGGCGGCGGCCGGGGCGGTGGTGGTGAGGGTGTTGCTCATGGTGGTGATGTTGATCCCGGTGATCAGGCTGTACCTAACGCCGCGCCAGCGGCATCGGTGCACGACCCTGTGCCGAAGCGGCCAGGCCGCCGACAAGTTCAGCTGCTGCGCGCGCAATGGCTCAATCCTCGGCGCGCGCCGGCCCCACCGGCACGTCCAGTGCCTGCACGCTGGCGCGCAGCCACACCAGCATCACCAGCGCCGGCGCGGCCAGCACGGTGCTGATGATGAAAAACGTCGGCCAGCCGATGCTCTCGGCCAGCACGCCGGCCAGCGGGCCCACCCAGACGCGGCCGATGCTGGCAAAGGCGCTGAGCAGCGCGTACTGCGTGGCCGTGAAGCGCTGGTTGCACAAGCTCATCAAAAAAGCCACGAATGCGGCGGTGCCCATGCCGCCGCTGATGTTCTCGAAGGCCACCACCATCAACAAACCACCGTCCACCGGCGTCGGCGTGGCCAGCTTGACGAAGCCCCAGTCAAAGGCCGGCAGCACGGTGCCGGGCAGCGCACCTTTGCCGCTCACCGCCAGCCACCAGAAGCCCAGGTTGGACAGCAGCTGCAGCACGCCGAAGAGCAGCAGCGAGCGCCACAAACCCAGCTTCAGCATCAGCAAGCCGCCCAGCAAAGCGCCACCGATGGTCAGCCACAGCCCGACGACCTTGTTGACCACGCCGACCTCGGCCAACGTGTACGCCATGCTCTTGAGCAAGAAGGCCGTCATCAGCGAGCCCGCAAACGCGTCGCCCAATTTGTACAGCACGATGAAGAGCAAAAACGCCGCGGCTCCTTGCTGGTTGAAGTAGCTGTGCAAGCCGCCCAGCAGCGTGTCGAAATGGGCGCGCCGCGCGGCCCAGGCCGCCAGTGGCAGCGTGAAGCCGATGCCCATCAGCAGCGCCGCCAGGTCGACCCAGCGTTGGCGCAGCGCCGGCGCCAGGCTGCTGCCGTCCAAAAGCGGCGCCACCAGCGCCTGCGCGATGGCGCCGCCGAAGCGATCGGTCAGCCAGACGCCGGCAGCCACCGCGGCCAGCACCGCAACAAAGCCGCGCAGATCACGCGCGGCTGCGGTTTGCGGCCGCGGCACGTCGGGCAAGCGCGGCAGCAGCAGCGCCGACAGCACCGCCAGGCCGGCCAGGACATAACCCATGAAGCGATAGACATCGGGCCAGCTCCAGCCACCGCCCTGCGTGGGGTCGGTCCAGATTAGCGCAATGCCACCGGACAGGATCATCGCCAGCCGGTAGCCCATCACATTGAGCGAAGCACCCATGCCGCGCTCGGGCGGCGGCAGCAGGTCGGTGCGGTAGGCATCGATCACGACATCCTGTGACGCCGACAAGAACGCCAACAAAACTGCCAGCAACGCAAAAGCCCGGATGCCCTCGCGCGGCGCCTGCGCGGCCAGCAGCAGCAGCACACCGGCCAGCGCCAGCTGCGTCAGCACCAGCCAGCCGCGCCGCCGGCCAAGCCACGGCGGCTCGAAGCGGTCCATCAGCGGCGCCCACAGGAACTTGAAGGTGTAGGGCAGGCCCACGAGGCTCAGGAAGCCGATGGTCGCCAGATCGATGCCATCCACCGTGAGCCAGGCCTGCATGGCCTGGCCGGTCAAAGCCAGCGGCAGGCCCGAGGCAAAGCCCAGCAGGGTCACGACAGCAAGGCGTTGCAGGGCGGCCAGGCGACTGGACATCGAAGCAGGGCTGGGCGCGCCGGAGAGCTGGGGCATCGCATGAATTCTAGGCAGGGCCTCACTGCAGAAACGCGCGAATGCCGCTCAGCTGGAACGAAATCGGGACCCGCGTCGCCACCTTCGAACGCCGCTGGCGCGGCGCAGCCAACGAGCGCTCGCAGGCTCAAGAGTTCTGGATCGACTTTTTCGACATCCGCAAGCCGCGCGTCGCCAGCTTCGAGCACGCGGTCAAGAAGCGCGGCGGCGGGCAAAGTTTCATCGACCTTTTTTGGCCCGGCGTGCTGCTGGTCGAGCACAAATCACTTCGCGGCGATCTTGGGCGCGCCCATGGGCAGGCGCTGGACTACTTTCCGGGTCTGAAAGAACCCGACCTGCCCCGCGACGTATTGGTCAGCGACTTTGCCCGCCTGCGCCTGTACGACCTGGAGCGCGGCGACGACATTGCATTCGAGTTGGCTGACCTGCCCCTCCACATCGAGCGCTTTGCCTTCGTGGCGGGTTGCCGCACGCAGGAGATACGGCCGCAAGACCCGGTCAACGTCAAGGGCGCCGAGTGCATGGGCGCCTTGCACGACGCCTTGGACGCTGCCGGTAACGCCGGCCATGCGCTCGAAGTGCTGCTGGTCCGGTTGTTGTTCTGCCTGTTTGCCGACGACACCGGCATCTTCCAGCCGGCACAAGCATTCCGCAGCTGGGTCGAAGAGCGCACCGCCGCCGACGGCAGCGACCTCGGCCCGCAACTGGCGCATTTCTTCCAGGTGCTCAACACACCCGAACGTGCGCGCAGCACCAGGCTAGACGAGCAACCGCGGGCCTTCCCGTACATCAACGGCGCGTTGTTCGCGGAGCTGCTGCCCATGGCCAGCTTCGTTGCCGCCACACGCGAGCGGCTGCTGGACGCTTGTGCGCCGGGCTGGAGCGGCATCAGCCAAGCCATCTTCGGCGCCATGTTCCAGAGCATCAGCGACGACAAGGCGCGCCGCGCACTCGGCGCCCACCACACCAGCGAAGAGAACATCCTCAAGCTCATCAAGCCGCTGTTCCTGGACGAGCTCTACGCGGAGTTTCAGCGCGTAAAGCACCAGCGCAACCGGCTGTTCGAGTTTCACAAGAAGCTGCGCGCGTTGGTGTTTCTGGACCCGGCGTGCGGTTGCGGCAACTTCCTCGTCATCACCTACCGCGTATTGCGGCTGCTGGAGCTGGAGGTGCTGCGCGCGGCCTATGCCGGGGGCCAACAGACGCTGGATGTGCACACGCTGCTGAACATCGATGTCGACCAGTTCCACGGCATCGAGATCGAAGAGTTTCCGGCGCAGATCGCGCAGGTGGCGCTGTGGCTGATCGACCACCAGATGAACCTGCGCGTGAGCGATGAGTTCAGCGCCTACTTCGCGCGCATCCCGCTCAAGGCGCAGGCGCACATCGTCCGCGGCAACGCATGGTCCTGCACACGCTGCAGCTCGGCGGGGTCGGTGGCGGTCATGCGGGCTTCGCGGCGCACGGTGTCCAGGTGCGCGTTGTGGGCGATCGACAGCAGCCACACGCCCCTCTCGCGCCCGGGGTCGAACTGCTGCCAGTGCTGCAGCGCGCGCTCCAGCGCCTGCTGCGCCTGCTGCGCCAAATCATCGACCTCAGCGCTGTCGAAGGTCAGCGCGCGGGCATAACGCCGCAAGCGCGAAATAGCTTGCAGCAGCTGGCACCGAAAAGCGGGTGGTGCTTCCGATGGGAGAGATACGGCCCAGGCGGCCGCGTTATTCCGCCCGCTGCGCTTGCGGCGGCCCGTGGCTTGGTGCGGGAGCAGTTCCCAAAGCACTGGATCGCCGCCTGGCCAAGTCGGCACATCGCCCCCTGCCGCCATCGCCGCTTGAAGCCCGCGTCAGCGTCACCACCTGCATTGGGTGATCGACAAGCTGCACCTGCGCTGCCCCGGCTGCAACGCCATCAACCGCCTGCCGATTGAGCGCATCGACGACAGCCCCGTGTGCGGGCGCTGCAGCCAGCCGCTGTTGCAGGGCCAGCCGTTGGAGCTGGGCGACGACACGCTGGATGCCGTTGCTGCGGCCACCAAGTTGCCGATCGTGATCGACTTCTGGGCTGCCTGGTGCGGGCCCTGCCGCATGATGGCGCCGGCTTTTGCGCAAGCCGCGCAACAGCTGCAGGGCCGTGCCTTGCTGGTCAAGGTCGACAGCGATGCCAACCCGGCGCTGAGCCGGCGCTACGGCATCCGCAGCATCCCGACGCTGGTGCGGCTGCAAGGGGGTGCGGAGACCGCGCGGCAATCGGGCGCGCTGCCGGTAGCCGCGATCGTGCAGCTGGCGGGGGTTTGATCTGCCTGCAGCGCGACTGCGGCACGACACGCCGTCAATCGCCCCTCAGCGCCAGCGTGCTGTCCGGCGCCGTGGGCGGCCAGCTCTCGGCCTTCACGCGCAACTGGTACCAACGCGGCATGGCCGCATCTTCGACCGCGTACTCGCCGCGGGCCGACTTCCACACCAGCGCCGGCGTGCGCTGGCGCAGCGATTCCAGCGCTTGCTGTGCCTGCTGCGCGCTCACCGGGCGGCCGAGCGTGTCGCGGTAAAAGCGCAGGGCGTCGCCGTCGTACGGGCGAAAGCGCGGGCCCTGCTCCAGCATGCGCCACAGCACGGCCTGCTCAATCGGTTTGAGGCCCAGATAGTCGGACGCCATCTGCGCTTCGTCTTGCCGCTCACGCTGCACTGCGGCTTTCTTCAGCGCCGCTTCGAAGCGACCGCGGGTGCTGGCCAGCGGGCTCAACACCGCGCCCAGCGCGTGCATGAAGAACTGCGGCCGGTGGCCGAACGCGACAAAGGCCTCCAGCAGCGCAGCCACGTCCACCGGCCGCAGGTCGGCACGTTGTGCCTCGATCAAGGCGGCGATGTGGGCGATGAAGTCGGTGTCCAGCGGCGGCAGCGTATGAATCTGCGAGCCGTAGAACGGCGCGCTGGCGCTGACCACCAGGCGCAGCAGCTTGTCGCGGTCCGAGCCGGACATCACCAGCATCAGATCGACGCGGCCAGGCTTGTTCAGCTGGTCGCGCGCCGACTTCAGCGCCGTCATCGCCGCCTCACCAGCCTCGCTGGTCAGCGCGTGCTGTGCTTCGTCGATGATCAGCGCCACCGGCCGGCCCGCGGCTTGCTGCAGTGCGCGCAGCGCCTCGACCAGCGGCAGGCCGTCGAGCTGGCCGATCTTGCTGGTGTCGATATCCAGCGCGCCGATCAGCTTGACTGAGCGCAGGCCGGCCTTCTTGGCGGTGCGTGCCACGACGCCTGACAGCGGCTGCAAAGCGCGGGCAATGGCTTCGGCAATCAGCGCCCCGGGGTCGCGCCGCGGGTCGGCCCAGAGATCGACATAAACCACTTCGACCCCGGCCGCGGTGAGCGCAGGCGTCAGGTCACCTTGCAAGAAGGTGCTCTTGCCGGTGCGCCGCGGCGCGGTGAGGAACAAACCGTTGTGCGCGTCGCCCAGCAGCGCCTTGCCTTGCAGGGCTTGCGCCAGTTGCTTGGCAAGTGTTTTGCGGGGGAACGCGTCCACGCGATTACCTTAAGTTATTTAACGTCCAATAATTTATGCGATCTCGCATAAAAGGCAATAGTCGATCAGTTCAACAGCCTTGCATTCCTGCTGCGCTGGACCGTGTGAGGCAATTGCGCCGCTCACCCGCCGGGTATCACCCGTCACCCATCACCCGTCCCGCTCCCCCGGCCCTACAAAACGCCAGGTGTCGCGCATGAACGGGTGGCGCCAGTAGCCCTGCGTCCACGGCTGCACCAGGTCCAGGTAGACGTTGTGGTGGTGCACTTTGTAGGGCAAGTAGGCCACCAGCAGGTCCTTGGCGCGGCGCATCAGGGCTTCGCGCTCGGGGCCGTCGGGCAGCGCGCGCTGCTGCACGAACAAGCGGTCGAAAGCCGGCAGGCTGAAGCGCGGGTCGTTCGATTCGCTGGCGTTGGGGCCATAGGCGATGCCGAGGAAAAAACCGCCGTCGGGCGAGCCCGCGGCCCAGCTGTAACCCCACATCATCAGCGTGCCGGCGCGGCTTTTCTTCAGCAGCTCGGGCCAGGTGGCCACGTCGAACTGCATGCGCAGGCCGACCGCGGTCATGCAGCGCTGCCAGACCTCGCTGATGCTGCGGTCGAGCTGACTGGCGCTGCTGGACCGCACCAGCACCAGCGGGCTGCCGTCGGGCTGCTCGCGCCAGCCGTCGCCGTTGCTGTCGACATAGCCGAACAGGTCCAGCAGTGCCTTGGCGCGAGCCGGGTCGAACTGGCTCATCTCGCTGCGGTACGCCGGGTCGTGCCCGCTGGTGAACGGTGCCACCACGCTCTGCGCCGGCACACCGAAGCCGCTGTACACACGGTCGATCAGCGTGCGGCCGTCGAAGGCCAGGCCGATGGCTCGGCGCAAGGCCACGTTCTGTGGCGTGTAGCCGCCGACCAGCGGGTGCTCCATGAAGAAGAAGCTCATCGTGATGTCGGGCTGCTGGTGCCGCTGCAGCCGCACCCCGCGCTTGGCCAGATACGGCGCCAAGGTTCCACCCGGCGCGGCCAGCGCGCGCAGGTTGGGCGGCACCAGCAGCCAGTGGTAGGTGCCGTTCAGGAAGCCGAGCCAGCGCGGCTGTGATTCTTCGACGATGTCGATCACCACGCGGTCGGCCAGCGGCAACCGGCGGCCTTGCAGCTCTTTGGCAATCTGCTGCGCCAGCGGGTCGGCGGCCGGTGTGCCGCGGTAGCTCACCTCACGGTAGCTGGGGGAGCGCTCGAGCTCGATGCGCGAGCTGCGCCGCCAGCTGCGCAGCCGGAAAGCGCCGGTGCCGACCGGGTGCGCGCCGATGTCCTCACCGTAGCGTTCGACCACCTCGCGCGCCACCGCGCCCACGGTCTGCGGCGAAGCCAGCAGGTAGATGAAGCGCGGGTCGGGCACACCGAGCGTGATGCGCAGCGTGTAGCGGTCCAGCGTGCGCACACCTTCGACGGTGCTGTCGTAGTCGAAGGGCTTACGCGTGGCAAGCGCACGCTGGCGCAGCTCACTCAGACCCGGCAGCTTCAACGACTCAAACTGGTAAAGGTCCGACGAGTTGTAGCGCGGGTCGTAAAACCGTTTGATTGCGTAAACGTAATCCTGCGCCACCAGCTCGCGCGGCTTGCCGCCGAAGGCCGGGTCGTCTGCAAAGAAGATGCCCGGCTGCAAACGCACGGTGAACTGGCTGCCGTCGGCCGAGACCTCGGGCATGGCTGCTGCGGTGCAGGTTTGCAGCTGCACCGGCCGCGCCAGGTAGTCGTAGCTGAGCGGTGCTTCGAGGATTTGCGCCAGGACGATGGAGGTGTTGTTGTCGCTCTGCGTCTGCGTCGGGTCGAAGGTGGTTTCTGGCGACTGGAAGGCCACCCGCAGCGTGCGGCTGGCCGGCACAACAGCACCTGCGGCGCCGGCATCGGCAGCGCCGGGTGCAGCAGCGGCCCACGCAGGAAGCCCCGCCAGCGCAGCGCTGATCAGCGGCCGGCGGCGCATGCGCTCAGGCTCTCAAGCCGCGGCGCCCTGGCGCAGCGCCGGGTCGACGTCGACGTGCATCCACCACTCGTTCCAGTACACCGGGCGGCGGTAGCCCTGCAGCGCGGCGATCGTCATGTCGGCGACCAGGCGGTGGCAGTGCAGCTTGTAGGGCGCAAACGCAATGGCGATGCGCTTGGCTTCGTCGAACAGCTTCAGCCGCTCGGGGCCGTCGGGCAGGCGCGACAGCCGCTCATGAAGCTCGTCGAAGCGCGCGTGTTTGAAGCGCGACAGGTTCTGGTTGCCGGCCTGCGGGCCGAAGTATCGAGTCAGCATGCCCTGGCCGTCGCCGCCGCTGGCGCTGCTGGCTACGCCCCACATCTGCAGCTTGCCGCTGCGTGCGGCTTTCAGGTTCTCGGGCCACTTCTGGGTCTTGAAGACAACGCGGATGCCGATGGCGTCCATGTTCTTCTTCCACAGCTCGTTGAACTGGCGGTCGATCTGGCTGGCCTGCGTGGCCAGCTCCAGCAGCAGCGGCCGGCCGTCGGGCAGCTCGCGAAAGCCGTCGCCGTCGCGGTCGACATAACCGTGCAGTTCCAGCAGTGCCTTGGCTCGCGCCGGGTTGTACTCGCTGGCCTCGCTTTTGAACTCAGGGTCGTAGCCGCTGGTGTGGGGCATCACCGGGCTTTGCGCCGCGATGGCCATGCCGCGGCGCACGGTGTTGATCTCGCGCTGCAGGTCCACGCCCAGGCAGATGGCGCGGCGCAGCGCAACCTGGGCCGGCTCGTTGCCGCCGACCACCGCGTCGTCGCAGTTGAAGTAGGTCAGCACGATCTCGGAGGCTAACGTGATGACGCCGCGGATGCCCTGTTTGGCCAGGTTGGGTGCCACTTTTTTGCCCGGCATGGCAACGCTGATGAACTCGGCCGGGAGCCGGTCGATGAAGTCGTGCTGGCCGTTCAGGAAGCTGAGCCAGCGCGGCTGCTGCTCGTCGATGATCGAGATTTCGATGCGGTCCAACAGCGGCAGCGGCTTGCCGCGCAGCTTGGCGGCCATGGCCTGGCCTTCAACATCATCGGCCGCGGGCTGTGCATCCCACACACGTTGGCGGTAAGCCGGGTTGCGCTCCAGCACGATCAAGGAACTGCGCCGCCACCGCGCCAGCTTGAACGGGCCGGTGCCGACCGGGTGCTCGGCGATCTTGTCGCCGTACAGCTCGACGACCTCGCGCGCGACGGCGCCGAACAGGTCGCTGGTGGCCATGGATTCCCAGAAGCGCGGCATCGGGTCAGCCAGCTTGAACTGCAGCGTGTAGCGGTCCAATGCGCGCAGGCCGTCGATCGGCTTGTCGTACTCGAAGGGCTTGCGGGTGTCGAGCGCGGTCTTGCGCACGTCCCACAGGCCGGCGATCTTCCAGCTCTCGACGCTGGCGGTCAGCGGGCTCTTGACCACCGGGTCGGCATACCGCTTGATCGAAAACACGAAGTCCTGCGCCACCAGCTCGCGCTTGACTTGCTGTCCATCCTGGCCTTTGAACGCCGGGTCGTCGGCGAAGAAGATGCCGGGCCGCACCTTGAAGATCCAGCTGCGGAAGTCGTCGCTGTGCTCAGGCTCGCCGGCCGCCGTCAGCGGCACCATCTTCGGCGGCCGCGCCAGGTGGTCGTAGCCGTACAGCGCCTCGAAAATGTGGGCCGTGACGGTGCGGGAGTAGGTGTCGTTGATCTGCGCCGGGTCGAAGCCGGTCTCGGCTATCGGGAAGGCATAACGCAGCACGCGTTCGCCGGCTTTGGGCGGTGGTGTCGTGGGCGAATCGGGCTTGCCAGCTGCGCGCACGGCAACGGGCAATCCAGGCAATGCCATGGCAGCGCCCAGCGCCAATGTCGTGCGTCGTTTCATGCGCTGCTCCTCACTCGACGCCGCCGCCGCGCTTGCGCAGCTCGGTGGTGTCGATGTCGACGTACTTGTAGAACTCGCGCACGAAGATGTTGCGCTGGTAGCCGATGACCCACGGGTGCGCCAGGTCCGTGAACAAGCGGTGCACGTGCACCTTGTAGGGCATGTAGGCAACCATCAGCTTCTGCCCCTGCTCCATCAAGGCCAGGCGCTCGGGGCTGTCGGGCATCGCGCGTTGCTGTTCATACAGTTTGTTGAACGCCGGCAGGTCGAAGCGCGCGTGGTTGGCCTGGCCTTTGTTGGGGCCGTAGCCGAGTGCGAGAAAGGTGTCGCCGTCGGGTGCGTTGGCAGTCCAGCCCACGCCCCACATCATCAGCTTGCCGGCGCGGCTGGCCTTCAGGTTCTCTGGCCACTTGGCGGTCTTGAAGGTGATGCGGATGTTGATCGCCTCCATGTTCTTGCGCCACTGCTCGTTGAGCTGGCGGCTGGTCTGATCCGGGCTGGTGGCGTAGTCCAGCAGCAGCGGCTGGCCATTGGGTTGGTCGCGCCAGCCGTCGCCGTCTTTGTCGGTGTAGCCGTGCATGTCCAGCAGCGCCTTCGCGCGGCCGCGGTTGAAGTCGCTCATCTCGCTTTTGAAAGCCGGGTCGTAGCCGAAGGTGCCGGGCGCGACCGGGCCTTGGGCGGGTATCGCCTGGCCGCGCCGCACGAGGCGAATCTCGCGGTCGACATCGATGGCCAAGCTGATGGCCCGCCGCAGCGCCACTTTGTGCGGCTCGTAGCCGCCGACGACCGGATGCTCCATGCCGAAGTAGCTGAGCGCCACGTCGGCACGCGCGTAGCGCACGGCCAGGATGCCTTTCTTGGCCAGGTTGGGCGCCAGCTGGTTGTTGGGGATCACGCCGGGCGCGTACTCGGCCGGCAGCTGGTCCATCAGATCCTGCTCTTCGTTCAGAAACGCCAGCCAGCGCGGCTGGGCTTCTTCGATGATGGAGATGTGCACCTCATCCAGCAGCGGCAGGCGTTTGCCTTTGAACTGCGCTGCGACGGCTTGCAAACGCGCATCGCCCGCGGGCGGGCTTTCGTCGAAGAGCACCTCACGGTAGTTGGGGTTCTTGGCCAGAACGATCTTGCTGCTGCGCTTCCAGGCCTTGAGCACAAACGCCCCGGTGCCCACCGGGTGCTCGCCGATGCGGTCACCGTAGAACTCCACCACCTCGCGCGCCAGCGCCCCGGTGAAGGAGCCGTCGGCAAAGTTGTAGAGCAAACGCGGCGTAGGCGTGCCGAGTTTGATCTGGAAGGTGTAGCGATCCAGCGTCTTCAGCCCTTCGACGGGTGTGTCGTAGTCGAAGGGTTTCTTGTCGGCGATGAGCTTCTTGCGCAGGTCGCTCAAACCCAGAATTTGTGCGTTTTCCAGGATGTAGAGGTTGCCGCTTTTCCAGCGCGGGTCGTAGTGGCGCTTGAGGCTGTAAACGTAGTCGGCCGCGGTCAGCTCGCGCCTTGTTTGCCGACCATCCTTCGACTTGAACGCCGGGTCGTCCGCAAAGTAGATGCCGGGCTTGACGCGGAAGGTGAAGGTCTTGAAGTCTGCGCTGACCTCGGGCATGGCCACCAGCGTGTTGGGGCGCATGCGCGCGGGTTGCGCCAGGTACTCGAACTCCAGCGGCGCGTCGAACATCCCCGAGGCCACGGTGCGCGAATACAGATCGGTGATTTGCGCCGGGTCGAAGCTGGTCTCGGCAATCAGGAAGGCGTAGCGCAGGATCTTCGGCGCCGCGTTGCCGTTAGCTGGCGTGACCCCCGTCCCGACCCCCGGCGCCGCGCTGGCGGGCAGCATGACTGCCGCTGCAACCAGCGCCGCGGCTGCAGCACGCAGCCACGCAGGAATCGATAGTCGCATCGTCATGGCAAGCTAGCTTTCATCAAGGTGCTGGCGCGGGCGCAGTCACGTCCACATAACGCCAGAAGTCGCGCATGAAGGGGTGCGGCATGTAGCCAACCACACGCGGCTGCATCAACCAAGTCAGCTTGTCGTGGCCGCTGGCTTTGTAGGGCATGTAGGCCAGGCCGAGCTTCAGGCCCTGCTGGATCAGCGCATCGCGCTCGGGGCCGTCGGGCAGCACACGCTGGCGTTCGTGGATGGCATCGAAGGCCGGCAGGCTGAAGCGCGCTGAGTTCGCCTGGCCCTTGTTGGCGCTGTACATCAGGTCCATGAAGTAGTTGCCATCCGGAATGGCGGCGCTCCAGCCGGTGATCCACATCATCAGCTTGCCGGCCCGGCTGGCCTTGATGTTCTCAGGCCAGGTGGCCACCCGAAACACCATGCGCACGCCCACCGCGTCCATCGACTTTTTCCACAGGCCTTGCAGCGAGCGCGCGAGCTGGCTGGTTTCGGTGCTCAGCTCCAGCAGCAGCGGGCTGCCGTCGGGCCGCTCGCGCCAGCCGTCGCCATTGCGGTCGACAAAGCCGTAGAGATCGAGCAGCGCTTTGGCGCGTGCCGGGCTGTATTCGCTCATCTCGCTTTTGAGCGTCGGGTCGTAGCCGCTGACCATCGGCGGCAGCACGCTCTGCGCCAGCAGCATCTGGCCATGGCGGATCAAAGCCACTTCGCGCGGCGCGTTGTAGGCCAGCGCCACCGCGCGGCGCAGCGCCACCTGCTCGGGCGCGTTGCCGCCGACCATCGGGTGCTCCATGCCAAAGTAGACGTGGCGCGTCGTCGGCTGCACGACTTGCCTCAGCTGCACACCGCGCCTGGCCAGGTTGGGCGCCAGCCGGTCGTTGGGCGCAGCAAGATCGATGAACTCTGGCGGCACGCTCAGCAGATCGAGCTCGCCGTTCAAGAAGGCCAACCAGCGCGGCTGCGCCTCTTCGATGATGGCGATCTCCACACGGTCCAGCATCGGCAACGCGCGGCCGCGCAGTCGCTGCGCGATGGCCTGCGCCACGGCGTCATCAGCCGGCGCGTCTTCATCGTGCACACCGTGGCGGTACAGCGGGTTCTTCGCCAGCACGATGCGGGAGCTGCGCGTCCACGCCGCCAGCGTGAACGGGCCGGTGCCCACCGGGCGCTGCATGCTGCGCTCGGGGTCGGCTTCGATGACCTCGCGTGCCACGGCGCCGGCCAGTGCCGCGGTGGCCAGCACGTAAGGCAGGCGCGGCGCGGGCTTGGCTGTGCGCAGTTCGAAGCGGTAGCGATCGAGCACACGCGCGCCGGCGACATCGGTGTCGTAGGGGAAGGGCGTCTTGGTGTCGAGCGCCTTCTGGCGCAATTCACTCAAGTCCAGCAAGCCGGCATTTTGGTAATGAAAGAACGACGGACTGCGCGTCTTCGGGTCGTAGTAGCGCTTGATGCTGTAGACGTAATCGGCCGCCACCAGCTCGCGGGGCTGGCCTTTGAACGCCGGGTCGTCGCTGAATAGGATGCCCGGCTTCAGTGTGAAGACAAAGTGCGTGTGGTCGGCATTGACCACCGGCATCGCGGCTGCGGTGTTGGGCTTGACGCGCGCCGGGCGCGCCAGCAGGTCGTAGGTCAGCGGCGCATCGAAGAGGCTGGCGACGACCGCAGTTGAGACCACGTCGGACAGCTGCGGCGGATCGAAACCGCTTTCACTGCCGCTGTAGCTGATGCGCAGCACCTTTTGCGGCGCGGTTTGGGCGGTTGCCTGAGGGGCGGCTTGTCCGGCCGCAACCAGCGGCAGGGTGGCCGCAAGGCAGCACATCAACCAGGCCATGTACCGGCTGGGATCAACGAAACGACGAGTCGGTGCGAGCACGGCGCGGGCCTGGAGGTGGGCTTGGATTTAGGCGATGAAGAGGCGCTTCCAAGAAGGCCGGAAGTCTAGTGGCGCAGGCCTTGAAAGCGGCATGGTGCTTGCGTGTGCATGGGCATCCGAGGCAGGGGGAAATCACCGCCCGACCCGGCAAGGTCGGCCCCTAAACTCGCGCATCCCAAAAACCGGGGTGCCTCCGTTGCCACGATCTGGCGGCCATCGACGCACCGCCACTGCATGCTCGCCTATCTCATCCGTCGCCTGTGGCAGATGATCCCCACGCTGCTCGGCGTGGTGCTGCTGGTCTTCTTCCTGTTCAAGGCCTTCGGCGGTGATCCGGCCGAGGTGCTGGGCGGGCTCAACGCCAGCCCGGATCAAATCAAGGCCATCCGCCAGCAGCTCGGGCTGGATGAGCCCATCTGGTACCAGCTGTGGCTCTTCGTCAAGCAGATCGTGACCTTCGACTGGGGCAAGAGCTGGGCCACGAACGAGGCGGTGAGCAACCTGTTTGCCACGCGGCTGCCAGCCACGTTGACAGTGATGATCCCGATCCTGGTGCTGGACGTGCTGCTGGCGCTGCCGATTGCGATGTGGGTGGCCTACCGGCGCGGCAGCCTGACCGACCGGGCCATCATGGTCGTGACCACGGTGGCGCTGTCGATCAGTTTTCTGGTCTACGTGATCATCGGCCAATACGTCTTCGGCTTTCAGCTTGGCTGGTTTCCGGTGCAGGGCTGGAGCGACAGCGTGTGGACCAACCTGTTCGTTTACGCGCCGCTGCCGGTGATGCTGGCGGTGGCCGTGGGGCTGGCGCCGCCGACGCGGCTGTACCGCAGCTTCCTGCTCGATGAACTCGGCCAGGACTACGTGCGCACCGCACGCGCCAAGGGCATGACCGAAGGCGTGGTGCTGTTCCGCCACGTGCTGCGCAACGCGATGATTCCGATCCTCACCAACATCGGTCTGCAGCTGCCCGGCATCTTCGTCGGCAGCTTCCTGATCGAGGTCTTCTTCTCGATACCCGGCATCGGGCGCGAGGTGCTGCTGGCCGTCAACCGCAGCGACTTCCCGGTGATCCAGGCCGTGACCATCTACCTGGCGGTGCTGACGATGTTCATCAACCTGCTCACCGACCTGGCCTACAAGATCGCTGACCCACGGGTGGTCCTGAAATGAGCGCGGTGCTATCTGCCGATGGCGCGCCCGACAGCGCACAGCAAAGGAGTGAAGGAGTCTGGCACGCCGCATGGCGGCGTTTTCGTGCCGACCGCGTCGGTCTGGTGAGCCTGGTCGTCGTCGTGCTGTTCCTGCTGCTGATCATCGCGGCGAGCTTGGGGTTGGTGGCGCGCAACTGGCAAGCCGAGGTCGGTGTGCCCAACGCACCGCCGACCTTCTTGGGCCCGGCGCCGCCGCAGGCCACCGGTGCCATCGAGGTGCCCACAGGCCCTAACGTGGATCTGTCCGACGTCGACCCGCTGGCGCCGCGCTACAAGGAATGGGACGAGCGCGCGCGCCAGTTCCAGACGACGGAGACGGTGAAGGCGCAGACGCTGCCTTTCGGTGCCGACCGGCTGGGCCGCGACGTGCTGTCCAAGGCCGTCAAGGGCACCGAGATCAGCGTCTTCGTCGGCGTTGCCGCGGCCTTGGTGGCCACGCTGATCGGCGTCGTCATGGGCGCTTTCGGCGGCTTCTTCGGCGGCAAGATCGGCGACCTGCTGGAGTGGGTCTATAACGTCTTCGAATCGATCCCCAACATCCTGTTGATCTTTGCCTTTGCTGCCGTGGTCGGGCGTGGAGTGGAGAGCGTCGTCGTGATCCTGGCGCTCACCGGCTGGACCGGCATGTACCGCCAGGTGCGCGCCGAATTCATCAAACACGCCAGCCGCGAATACGTGCGCAGCGCAGAGGCCATCGGCGCCAGCCGCATGAGCCGCATGTTTCGGCACATCCTGCCCAACGTCAGCCACGTTGTGCTGGTGCGCATGGGGCTGTTGACGGTGGGCTTCATCAAGGCCGAAGTGATCTTGAGCTACCTGGGCCTGGGCGTGCGCGTCGATCAGGTGAGCTGGGGCACGATGCTGGCCGAAGCACAGAGCGAGCTGATCCTGGGCCACTGGTGGCAGCTGGTGGCGGCCACGCTGTTCATGGCGATCTTCGTGACTGCGTTTTCGCTGATGGCCGATGCGCTGCGCGATGCGCTCGACCCCAAGCTGCGCGGGCTGGAATGAGCGCCGCGCGGCCGTTCCGGAGGCGCTCGCTCCCCCTCGGGGGGACGACGCAAAGCGTCAAGGGGGGGCTATGACTTCTATGCTGCTGTCGATCCAGGACCTCAAGGTCGCCTTCCGCATGGGCAAAGGCGTGCGCGCAGAAGCCGTGGGACGTGGCAACACCGGCGTGTCCTTCGACATCCCGGAGAACACCACCGTCGCGCTGGTCGGTGAATCGGGTTCGGGCAAGAGCGTCACCGCGATGAGCGTGCTGAACCTGCTGCCCGACAACGCCGAGCGCAGCGGCCGCATCCTGTGGCGCGAAAAGGATTTGCTCAAGGCAACGCTTGCCGATCTGCAGGCCCTGCGCGGGCGTGAGATTGCCTGTGTCTTTCAGGACCCGATGAGTTCACTGAACCCGGTGTTCAACGTCGGCCAGCAGCTGTGCGAGCCGCTGATCAAGCACATGGGCCTCAACCGCCGCGCCGCGCTGCAGCGTGCCGAGGAGCTGATGGCCGAGGTCGGCATCCCCGAGCCCAAGCGCCGCCTGGCCAGCTATCCGCATGAGATGTCCGGCGGCCAGCAGCAGCGCGTAATGATCGCCATGGCGCTGGCCTGCGAGCCCAAGCTGTTGATCGCCGACGAGCCGACGACTGCGCTCGACGTGACCATCCAACGCCAAATTCTGGAGCTGCTGGCGCGGCTGAAAACCAGCCACCGCATGAGCGTGCTGTTCATTAGCCACGACCTCGGCCTGGTCGGTGAGATCGCCGACCGCGTGGTGGTGATGCGCCAGGGCGTGATCCGCGAGCAGGCGCCGGTGGCCAGCATCTTCGGCAACCCGCAGGACGACTACACCAAGGCGCTGCTGGCCTGCCGCCCGAGCCTGGACGGCAACCCGGCGCGGTTAATGGTGATCGACGACCACATGGCCGCGGCGCTCGCGCTTGCGGCCGGCACCACCGGCGCGGCGCTGCAGCAGGCTAAGCCCAAGGACGCAGCCGCGCCCGTGGTGCTGGAAGTGCGCGCGCTGGCCAAGAGCTTCTGGCTGCGCCAGGGCCTGTTCGGCAAGCGCGAGTTCAAGGCCGTGCAGAACGTCAACTTCCAACTGAAGCGCGGCCACACGCTGGGGGTGGTGGGTGAATCCGGCTCGGGCAAAACGACGATGGGGCTGACGCTGCTGCGCCTGCACGAGCCGACCGGTGGCGAAGTCATCTTCGACGGCAAGGACCTGTTGAGGCTGTCTGACCGTGAACGCCAGGGCATGCGCCGGCGTATCCAGATCGTCTTCCAGAACCCGTACGCGAGCCTCAACCCGCGCTTCACGATCGGCCAGACGCTGATCGAGCCGATGGTGATCCACGGCATCGGCACCGGCCTGGCCGAGCGTGAACAGCGCGCCCGCACGCTGCTGGAAAAAGTCGGCCTGGACGGCCGCGCTTTCGGCAAATACCCGCATGAATTCAGCGGCGGCCAGCGCCAGCGCGTGGCCATTGCGCGCTGCCTGACGCTGAACCCCGAGGTGCTGGTGCTGGACGAAGCGGTGAGTGCGCTGGACGTCAGCGTGCAGGCCCAGGTGCTGAATCTGCTCAAAGACCTGCAAGACGAGCTCGGCCTGAGCTACGTCTTCATCAGCCACGACCTTGCGGTGGTGCGCTTCATCAGCGACGAAGTGCTGGTGATGAAGGACGGCGTGGTGGTCGAGCAAGCCAGTGCGGCGCAGATCCTGGCCGCGCCGAAAGAGGACTACACGAAGCGGCTACTGGCGGCGATTCCGCGCGGGTACGCCGCGGCCCCGTGAGCACAAGGCCACGGAGTCGAGCGGCACTTGCAAGGGCAACAGCCGCTGGTTGCGATGTTGCATGTAACGGCGTTTGAACGAGACATGCCATGACCAGCCCCGTTGCCCAACGCGTTCAGAAGCACCGCGAAGCGCTGCGTGCTGCCGGGCTTCGCCCGGTGCAAATCTGGGTGCCCGACACGCGCCGCCGTGGCTTCAGCCAAAAGTGCCGCCGCCAGTCGCAGAGCCTGCTGGTGCCGGCCGCAGCCGCTGCTGAAGAAGGGTTGGAAGGCTGGCTGCGCGGCGTGGCCGACACCGACGGCTGGCGTTGAGCAGCGTCAACCGCGCAGCCTCGCGCTTTAAACGCCCATGCGCCGCGGTGATCTGCCGACCGTCGCGCTGCAGGGCGATCTCGGCAAACCGCGCCCGGCCCTGGTGATCCAGTTGAATCTGTTCGACCTGCATCCGTCCGTGGTCGTCTTGCCCGTCACCAGCGCGCGGCACGATGCGCCGCTGTTTCGCATCACGCTGCTGCCCGATGTGCGCAACGGCCTGCAGCTCGCGTCGCAAATCATGGTCGACAAGCTGCAAGCGGTGGCGCGCCAGCGACTGGGGCCCGTCTTCGGCCGCGTGGACGACAGCGTGCCGCTGGCAGTGAACCGCGCGCTGGCCGTGTTCCTGGCGCTGGCGTAAGGACGCCTCGGGCGGCGTACCGGCTCCCCGCGCTGGAAGTGATGAAGTGACGTAGCGCCGGTACTGACCGGTGCGACACGGTCTCGTGCAGCAGAAGCTTCAAGCGGCAGTCGGCAAGCGCAGCTCGTGCTGCTCGCTCGCGGCGGCGTAGGCCAGGCAAGCTTGGAGGTCGGCCGCGGTGAGCTCGGGATAGTCAGCAATGATCTGCCCGGCAGTCATGCCGGCCGCCAGCCAGCCGAGTACGTCGCCCACGCTGATGCGCAGGTCCCGAACACATGCGTGGCCGACGCGGCGGTGCGGGTCGACAGTGATGGCAGCAGGTGTCTGGTTCATGGGGCCATGCTGGCATGGGGCTGTGCAACTGGCAACGGGAGGGAAGCGGGTTACGTGGCGACAGCCGCGTGGGCGGATGGCCTGGCGCAGGCGGCACGCGGGTCAGCCTGGCTTGGCAGCCAGGGGATGCAGCCGTATCACCACGGTTGAAACGGCGGGAGCAGGGGGCGGCGCGGCTGCAGCTGGCTGGCCCGCCCGCGCCCGCAGCTGCCCGCAGCCCGCGTCCACATCCTGCCCGGCCGAGTGCCGGAGCTTGGTCAGCACGCCGCGCTGGTGCAGTGCGCGGGCCATCGCGGCGGCGCGCTCCCAGCTGGGGCGCTGCCAGGGCATGCCGGGCACGGCGTTGTACGGGATCAGGTTCATCAGCGCGTACTTGCCGGTGAGCAGCCGCACGATGCCGTCGACCTCATCGTCGCCGTCGTTGACGCCGGCCATCAGCGTCCACTGGTACTGGATCGGGTAGCCGGTAGCCCTGGCATAACGTTCACCAGCCTCGACCAGATCGGCCGGCTCCCAGCGCGGCGCCCGCGGCAGCAGTTCGGCGCGCAGGGCCGCCTTGGTGGTGTGCAGCGACAGAGCCAGCGCGGGCTTGACGCGCTGCAGCGGCAGGCGCTCGAAGACACGCGCGTCGCCGACGGTGCTGAAGACCAGATTCTTGTGGCCGATGTCGCCTTGGGTGCCCAGCAGATCGATGGCTTCCAGCACTGCGTCCAGGTTGTGTGCCGGCTCGCCCATGCCCATGAAGACGACCTTGTTCACGGGCCGGTCGGGGAAGGTGCTGCGCGCCAGCACCAGCTGCGCGGCGATCTCGGCACTGGAGAGCTGGCGTAGCAACCCGCCAGTGCCGGTCATGCAGAACACACAGCCCACCGCGCAGCCGACCTGGGTGCTGATGCACAGACCGTAGGCCCGGCCCGTTCGTTGCGGCGGCAGCAGCACGCTCTCCACCGTCTGGCCGTCGTGCAGCGCCACCAGCAGGCGCACCGAACCGTCGGCGCCAGGGTGTTGCGATTGCAATCGCGCGATGCCGCTCATCTGCGCCGTCAGCTCCGGTAGCGCCCGGCGCAGCGGCAGCGGCATGAAGTCTTCGATGCGCCGCCGGCCGCCGTCCTGCGGTTGCGCCCGCAGCCAGCGGCGAAGCACGCGCGCTTCGTGCGGCGGCGCGGCGCCGAGGGCGCGCAGTTGCTGGCGGATGTCGGCGATGTGCAGGTGCATCGGCATGTGCGTCGGCGGCGTGTGCGTGTGCGCGTCGGGAGCGGCGGCGCCAGCCGTCAGCCGATCAGCGCCGCGGCGTGGTGGCGCAGGTGGTCGTCGATGACGCTGGCGATGAAGTGGTAGCCGTGGTCGTAGCCGGCATGGCGGCGCAGGTGCAGCGCCACACCGGCGTTGTTGCAGGCGGCCTGCAGTCGCTCGGGCTGCAGCTGCTCGGCCAGAAATTTGTCAGCCTCGCCTTGGTCGATCAACGGCGGGGGGGCCGCGAAGCGCGCGCCCGCCTGCACCAGCGCGGTGGCGTCGTGCGCGGCCCAGGCCGTGCGGTCGTCACCCAGGTAGCCGCTGAAGGCCTTGACGCCCCACGGCGCCTGCATCGGTGCCGCGATCGGCGCAATGGCGCTGACGCTCTTGAACAGCCTGGGGTGCCGCAGCGCCAGCGTCAGCGCGCCGTGGCCGCCCATCGAATGGCCCATCAGGCCGCGCGCATCCGGCTGCATCGCGAAGCTCTGCGCCAGACCCTGCGCCAGACCTTGTGCCAACACCGCCGGCAGCTCCTGCGTGATGTAGCTGGCCATGCGCCAGTGCCGCGACCACGGCGGCTGCGTGGCGTCCAGGTAGAAGCCGGCGCCGTGGCCGAAGTCCCAGGCCGCTTCCGCGCCGGCCACCCCGGTGTCGCGCGGGCTGGTGTCGGGCGTTACCAGCATCAGCCCGAGCACCGAAGCCACCCGCTGTGCGCCGGCCTTGATCGCAAACGTCTCTTCGTTGCAGGTCAAACCGGCCAGGAAGATCAGCGCCGGCACCGGGCCGACGCTGGCCTGCGGCGGCCAGTACACCCCGAGCCGCATCGGCAGGCCGATGGTGCTGGATGCATGCCGATAAAAGCCCTGCACGCCGCCGAAGCAGCGGTGCTCGCTCAGCACCTCCAGCCCCGCCGCCATCAGTACACCACCACGCTGCGGATGCTTTCGCCGCGCGCCATCAGATCGAAGCCTTCGTTGATGTCGTCGAGCTTCAACGTGTGCGTGATCAGCGGGTCGATGCTGATCTTGCCGTCCATGTACCAGTCGACGATCTTCGGCACATCGGTGCGGCCGCGCGCGCCGCCAAAAGCGCTGCCCAGCCAGACGCGGCCAGTGACCAGCTGAAACGGCCTTGTCGATATCTCCTGCCCCGCCGCGGCCACGCCGATGATCACGCTCTTGCCCCAGCCCTTGTGGCAGCACTCAAGCGCCTGGCGCATCGTCGTCGTGTTGCCGATGCACTCGAAGCTGTAGTCGGCGCCGCCGTCGGTGAGCTGGATGATCGCGTCGACCACCGTGCCGCCCGCGGCCTGCACGTCTTTCGGGTTGACGAAGTCGGTCATGCCGAACTGCCGCGCCATGGCCTCACGTGCCGGGTTGATGTCGACACCGATGATGCGGCCCGCGCCCACCATCCTGGCGCCCTGGATCACGTTCAGGCCGATGCCGCCGAGGCCGAAGACAACGACGTTCGCACCCGCTTCGACCGCTGCCGTGAACAGGACCGCGCCGACGCCGGTGGTCACGCCGCAGCCGATGTAGCAGACCTTGTCGAAAGGCGCGTCGCTGCGGATTTTGGCCAGCGCAATCTCGGGCACCACGACGTGGTTGGCAAAGGTGCTGGTGCCCATGTAGTGCAGGATCGGTTGGCCCGCGATGCTGAAGCGGCTGGTGCCGTCGGGCATCAGGCCGCGGCCCTGCGTGCTGCGGATCTGCTGGCACAGGTTGGTCTTGCGGCTGAGGCAAAACTTGCACTGTCGGCACTCCGGCGTGTACAGCGGGATGACGTGGTCACCGGCGCGCAGCGTCGTAACGCCGGCGCCGACTTCCAGCACCACACCGGCGCCTTCGTGGCCCAGGATGGCCGGAAAAAGGCCTTCGGGGTCGGCACCGCTGAGCGTGTACTGGTCGGTGTGGCAGATGCCGGTGGCCCTGATCTCCACCAGCACTTCGCCGGCGCGCGGGCCCTGCAGATCGACGGTTTCGATCGTCAGCGGTGCACCGGCCTTCCAGGCCACCGCGGCGCGGGTTTTCATCGTGCGTCTCCCAGGGTTGGCGCGCATTCTGCCCGCCGCGTGCTGCGCCACGCCTGCGTGAAGAAGGGTCAAGGCGGGTTGCGCCGGGGACCAGCAACGCGGGGCTGCCGTGACAATCTCGACCGATGCAATTATTGATGTCGCGGCGCCTGGTTTTGAGTGGCGCTGCCGTGCGCTCACACAGCTGCGTGGCAAGGCTGCTGTGGCTGGCATCGTTGGCTTCCCCGGTGCTGGCGCAGCCGGTGCCGAGCGCCCCGGCTGCAGCGGCGTCTGCTCCTGCGTCTGGTTCTGGGTCTACGTCTACGTCTACGTCTACCGTTACGTCGAAGTCGCTGTCGGCGTCGGCCTCTGGGTGTGCGGGTGGGGCTGCGGGGACGGCTACCGTTTCGT
>JAJAZC010000129.1 GCA_026785885.1 Rubrivivax sp. | reverse complement strand
CCGATGTGCTGCGGCAACCGCCGCCATGGCGTTGCTGCCGGCAGCAAAGCGCGCAGCGCCAGCAGCCAGGCGTCGCGCACCGGGCCGGCCTGCGCCTGCACGCGCACACCGCCCAGGCCAGCGGGGTCGACAGCCAGCAGCGCTGCGGCCACCAAGGCTGGTTGCGCCGCGTCGGAGCTCGCGCTGCCAGACATGTCGTGGCCAATGTCGTGACCAACGTCGTGGCCGATGCCGCGGCTGATGTTGCGGCCCACGTCGCGGCCCACGTCGAGCCCCGCGTCGGCGCGCACGCTCACCGCATCAGGCCGCACGGTCCGGGAACAGCTCGCCCAGCACGCGGTCCACACGCACGCTGGCGTCGGTGTCGTCCAGCGGATCGCGGCGCAGGCGGTGGCGCAGAGCCGGTTTGGCGACCCGGCGGATTTGCGCGTCGCCCACCGTGGCGCTGTCTTCCAGTGCGGCCAGCGCACGGGCGGCGCGCATCACGGTCAACTCGCCGCGCAGGCCGTCGGTGCCAAGCGCCATGCACAGCTCGGCACACCGCTGCAGCGCACTGTCGGGCACGGCCACATCGGCCAGCTGCTCACGCGCGGCCACCAGGCGGCGGCGGGTCTTGTCCTCGTCTTTCTTCCACAGCGCGGTGAAGGCCACAGGGTCGCGCTCGAAAGCATCGCGGCGTTTGACGACCTCCACGCGCGTGGCCAGATCGGTGGGCGTCTTTACGTCGACAGCCAGGCCGAAGCGGTCCAGCAGCTGCGGCCGCAGCTCGCCTTCTTCCGGGTTGCCGCTGCCCACGAGCACGAAGCGCGACGGGTGGCGCACGCTCAGGCCCTCGCGCTCGACGACGTTCTCACCCGAGGCCGCAACGTCGATCAGCAGATCGACCAGATGGTCTTCCAGCAGGTTGACCTCGTCGATGTATAGGAAGCCGCGATTGGCACGCGCCAGCAGCCCGGGCTCGAAGGAGCGCGTGCCCTGCGTCAAGGCTTTCTCGATGTCCAGCGCACCGACCACGCGGTCTTCGGTGGCGCCCAGCGGCAGGTCCACCACCGGCACCGGCAGCAGCGCGCTCTTGCCGGCCTGCCGTGCAGCGCAGGGTGCTTCGGCACAGAACGGCTGCGCCGGATCGCAGCCGTAACGGCAGCCGCTAACGGTGCGCATCTTGGGCAGCAAGGCCGCCAGTGCGCGCACCGCGGTGCTCTTGCCGGTACCGCGGTCGCCGAAGATCAAGACACCGCCGACACGCGCGTCGACGGCGGCGATCAGGATGGCCAGCTTCATCTCGTCCTGGGCGACGATGGCGCTGAAAGGAAACGGGATGCTCATCGGGTGATGTCGTGTTGAAGGTCTTGTTGTTCTTGTCGGGCTTCGGCGCCGCGCACCGACCGCCGCGCGCGCCGCACCGCCAGCAGCGCGCCCACCGCCAACAGCGGCACGGCCAGCGCAGCCATCAGGTCGGCGTCGATCGGCAGCCCACCGGCTTTGAGTCCCTTCGACAGGTAGGCCACCAGACCCACCAGGTAGTACACGATGGCCGCCACCGATAGCCCTTCCACCGTCTGCTGCAGCCGCAGCTGCAGCTTGGCGCGGCGGTCCATGCTGCTCAGCAGCGCCTGGTTCTGGCGTTCACGCGCAATGTCCACCCGCGTCGACAACAGCGCGCTGGCCTGCGCCACGCGCTCGCTCAAATCGTGCAGGCGCTGCGACACCGTCAGGCACGTGGCTACCGCCGGCTCGAAGCGCCGCGCCATGAAGGCGCCGATGGTGGGCATGCCTTCCACGCGTACTTCGCGAAGCTCAGAGATGCGCGTGCGCACCAGCTCTGCGTACGCGCGACAGGCGCCAAAGCGGAACTGGCTGGCGGCCAGGCCGCTTTCGACCTCGGCCGCCAACCGCGTCAGCTCGTGCAGCAGCGACTCATCCGCACCGGCATCGCGCGCTATGCCGTCGGTCAACTGGGCCAGCGCTTTCTCGATGGCCACGATGCGTGGCGACTGGCGGCGCGCCATCGGCAGCGCCAGCAAAGCCATCATGCGGTAGGCCTCGATCTCAAAGAGGCGCTGCACGATCTGCCCAGCCACCCGCGGCGTCAGCTGCCGGCCCAGCAGCAGAAAGCGCGAGCAGCCATCGGCATGGATTTTGAAGTCGGTGTAGGCCAGCGCTTCACCGTCGGCGATCTCGGCGCCGACGACGAGGTGGTCTTCGAAGTAAGGCAACAGCTCGTTTTCACCCGGCGGTGGATGCGGCGGCGGCGGCGCTTCGGCAATCACCGCGTGCGCGGCCATCACCGTCAGGCCGGGCAGACCGCGCAGCCAGCCTTCGGGCAGCAACGCGGTGGCCGGCTCGGCAAACGGCACTGGCTCGGTACCGGCAACGATCACCGTCCAAGAAGAGAACTCGCCGTGGCGCTCCCACGTCAGGCGCATGGCACCAAGACGGGCCGTGAAATGGGTGCTCTCGCGCGAAGGTGGTGCCACCGCAAAACGCTCGCATAGCCGCGCCAAGTGCGCGCTTTCGCGCAGGCGATCATCGGCGTCGACCAGCACCGCCAGATAGCTGGCGCGGGCCGGCGTGGGCAGCAGCTCGGGCGGACGGGCGTGGACTTCTTCGGCCAGCGCAAAACGCTCGGGATGGTCAGCCGGCAAGGCGATCAACGGCATCGCGGCCCCGGTGCAGTGGCGGGTGCAAGGCACGGGCTAAACGGCATCGGACATTCCAAATGAGCGGGGTCATTTCAGTATAGCGACGCCTATTTCGGGCCTTACCCCGCCCCTGCCCGACACCGCGACCGCCGTTGGCGAAGCGCATTGGCTTGAGGCGCCCCACCCGGTTTAGAGGGAAAACACTTTCCCGCATTCGCGGTGTCAAACGGCGCGCGGCGTAACGGACGGTACAGCGGTTGCCGGGAGTTGGACCGAGGCCCTGTGGTCTCGACCCACCCTTGCAACTTCTACCGGAGTCGAAATCATGAAACTCAAGTCCTTGCTGTGCGCCGGCCTGCTGGCCGCCGGCGCGACGGCATCGTTTGCCGAGGACATCACCCGCACCATCGCGCTCGTGCCTTCGGTAGGTCAACCGGGTTCGTTCTCGGCCGGCTGGGGCTTAACGCATCTGATGGCCGGCGCCTTCAACGACACCTTCACCTTCACGGGTGCGACCGGTGCTTTCGTCGACGCCGCGCTGGTTTCGATCGGCTTCTTCCAGAGCGACAACATCAACTTCACCTCAGCCACGCTCAACGGCCAGGCTTTCTCGCTCAGCTCGGTGGGGCCGACCGAAGTCGCGCGCTTCAACCTGACGGCCTTTAGCGGCCCGCTGACCATCCGCGTCGCCGGCATTGCCGGCCCAGGCCTGGCCAACGGCACGCCGATCGCAGCCAGCTACGCCGGCACGCTGAACGTGTCGCCTGTGCCAGAAGTGCACACGCTGGCCATGATGCTGGCCGGCCTGGGCGTTGTGGCCGGGCTGGCGCGCAAACGCAGCCAAGCCTGACGGTCCGCGGCTGGCAGCCCGCCCTGGCGGGCTTGTCAGCCGCGCGGCATGACTTGTTGCAAGGCAACCGCGCCGCCGGGTGCGGGCTGGTTTGGTCATTGCACGAATGGGCAGCAATGCGTCGGCTGGCGCGTTTGGGTAGTCGCAAGTAATCTGCCGCATGGTCGTCGAGCCCAATGCTGTCACTGCAACCCGCGCGACCAGCGCGACCAGCGCACTGCAACGCTGCACTGTCGAGGATCGGGGGCCGGGCGCACGTGCGCCTGGGCCATCGTGGGCCCAGGTCCGATCGCGCACCGTTTTGCCGAGGCCCTGGTCAGCGTGCCGGGTACGCGGCTGGCGGCGGTGTGCGGCCGTGATGCCGGCCGTGCAGCGGCCTTCGCGGCGCGTTGGGCAGGCAGCGGTGAAGTACCGCCGCAGGCCACCACCGATCTGAACGCGCTGCTGGCCGATCCGGCCATCGACGCGGTCTACATCGCGTCGCCGCACGCCTTTCATGCCGCCGCGGCGCAGCGTGCGCTGGCGGCCGGCAAAGCGGTGCTCTGTGAAAAGCCGCTGACACCCAACACGCAGCAGACGCAGGCGCTGATTGCGCTGGCTGCAGCACAGCAATGCTTGCTGGTCGAGGCGGTGTGGATACGCTGGCTGCCGGTGTGGCGCGTGGTGGGCGACTGGCTGCGCGATGGCCGCATCGGCGCGTTGCGTGCGCTGCAGTCGAGCTTCTGCGTGCACCGGCCCTTCGATGCCACGCACCGCATCCACGATCCTGCCCAGGCCGGCGGCGCGCTGCTGGACATCGGCATCTACAACATCAACGCGTCACGCATGGTGGCGCAGGCCGCCGGGCGGCTGGCGCTGGGTGCGCCCTCACCTTGCGCCGCGGTGCACGCCGTGATGGCGCCCAGCGGGGTCGACAACCACATCCCGGCAACGCTGGACGTGGGCGGCGGCCTGCTGTCGCAATTTGATTGCGGCTTCGACGGCATGGCCGACAACAGCCTGCGCATCACCGGTGAGCTGGGCCACATTGCGCTGCACGGCGGCTTCTGGCAGAGCACCGCAGCCACGCTGCACCGCGCCGGCCAGGAGCCGCTGACGGTGCAGGCGCCGTTCGATGTCAACGGCTTTGAGTACCAGATCCGCAGCGCCTTGCGCTGCTGGCGCGCCGGCTTGATCGAGGTGCCTGAACTGCCGCATGCAGAAACGCTGGCCGTGGTGGCGCTAATGGATGCGATGCGCGCGCGCATCGAGCTGCGCTACCCGTTCGAGTGAGCGGGTGCGCCTGCTCGTTTGCGGCACTGCGAGCCCTCAGGTCGTCCCGGTGGGCGGTGCCGGCAACCCGCGTGTCTTCCACAGCGAAACCAGCACACCGCCTGCAATCAGGCCGAAAGTCACCGTCAGCGAGATCACCGGCGGAATCTTGCCGATGATGCCGACCAGGAAGATCTTGCTGCCGATGAACACCAGCACCAGGGCCAGCGCGTACTTCAGGTACTTGAAGCGGTGGATCATGGCTGCCAGCGCAAAGTACAGCGCGCGCAGCCCCAGGATGGCGAAGATGTTGCTGGTGTAGACGATGAAGGGGTCGGTGGTGATGGCAAAAATCGCCGGCACCGAGTCGACAGCAAAGATCAGGTCGACAACTTCCACCAGCACCAAGGCCAGGAACAGCGGCGTTGCAAAACGCTCGAGCTTGCCGGTGGCTGGGTCCTTCTCGCGCACCCAGAAAGCGTTGCCGCGCAGGCCGTCGGTCACGCGCATCTTGCGCTTCAAAAACTTCAACAATGGGTTGTTTGCGATGTCGGGCATGTGGTCGGCAATGATCCACATCTTGATGCCGGTGAAGATCAGGAAAGCGCCAAACAGGTACAGCACCCAACTGAATTGACTCACCAATGTCGCGCCCAGGCCGATCATGATGGCGCGCAAAACGATGACGCCCAAAATGCCCCAGAACAGCACCCGGTGCTGATACTGCCGCGGAATGGCGAAGTAGGTAAAGATCAGCGCGATGACAAAGACGTTGTCCATCGACAGCGACTTCTCGATCATGAAGCCGGTGTAGTAGTCCATGCCGCTTTCCGAGCCCAGGTACCACCAGACCCAGGCACCGAACATCAGCGCCACGCTGATGTAGCCGGCCGACAGCAGCAGGCTTTCACGCACCCCGATCTCATGGTCGTCGTTGTGCAGCACACCCAGGTCGAAGGCCAGCAGCGCAACCACGATGCCGATGAAGGCAAGCCAGATCCAGGCCGGCTTACCCAGGAAATCGGTGGTGAAAAACGGAATAAGTGTTTCCATGGCGGTGGGTCAGAGGACGGCACTGATTACGGTGCCCATACCGAATAGGCCGCTGAACACGCCGAGCAGCGAGACATCCCGCTTTTCATTGCCCATGCGCCAGGCGGTGTAGGTCACCCAGACCAAGGCGACAGTCATGATGGCGAAGATAAGCGCGAAGGTGTCCATGGTCGTTGCAGAAACTTTGGCTTGCGTTGTTGGCGCCTGCAGGTGGAAAGCCGCGGATGAAGGTTCGCACCGGAGTATCGGGATTCGACCGGTTCGAACAAACCAGCACGGGTCGCACCTAATATTCGGTTTTTCCGAACCAGGCCGCCCATGCTGAACTACCGCCATCTGCATTACTTCTGGGTCGTCACCAAAGAGGGCGGCTTTGCCCGCGCAGCCGAGCGGCTGGACATGGCGGTGCAGACCATCAGCGCGCAAGTGCGCGAGTTGGAAAAGTCGCTGGGCCACCAGTTGCTCAAGCCGTCAGGTCGAGGCGTGGCGCTGACCGAGGCCGGGCAAGCCGCGTTCGTTCGGGCCGAGGAGATCTTCCATCTCGGCCAGGGCATAGCCGATGAGGTGCGCGAAGCCGCAAGCGGCAAAGTTGCGCGGCTGACGGTCGGCCTGTCCGACGGCATCTCCAAACTGGCCGCGCACGCGCTGCTGCAGCCGGTACTGGCCACGCCGCAGCTGCGGCTGATGTGCCACGAAGGCGAATTCGAACAACTGTTGGCCGAGTTGGCGTTGCACCATCTTGACGTCGTGCTGGCCGGCCAGGCGGCCCCGCGCAACCCCAACCTGCGCCTGACCAGCGAGCGGCTGATCCAGTCGTCGGTGGATTGGTACGGCCCGGCAGCGCTGGCCACCAAAGCGGCGCGCGACAGCTTCCCGCGGTCGCTGGGCAGCCTGCCGGTGTTGCTGCCCACGGGACATTCGGCACTGCGCTCCACGCTGGACCACTGGTTCGTCATGCAGGGTGTGCGGCCGCGCATCGTCGGTGAGTTCGAAGACAGCGCCCTGCTCGCAGTGTTTGCAGCCCGGGGCCTGGGCGTCTTCCCGGTCAGCCAACTGGGCGCAGGCGACGTCGGGCTGATGCGCGGTTTGCGCCTGCTCGGGCGCTGCGAAGACGTGAAAGAAGAAATCCACGCCATCTGCTCGCGCCGCGGCCAGCACCACCCGCTGGTGCAACAGGTCATCGCGTCAGCGCACTGAAGCGCATGTGCCTAAATGCGCTGCCGTGGCGACATCGCCACAGGCAAATCGGAAGACACCGCGGCTGCTTTTGCCCGGCCGCAGCTACCGCTTGCGCACCGGCTTCAGCCGACTGCGGCGGTTGTTCGAGATAGCGCAGGCCGGTGTGCGGAAAGCGCCGGAGGTCGGCAATGACCGTGGTGCGCAGTTCGGCCAGCAGCCTGTCGAAACCGAAAGCCGCGTCGGCTGCGGCCAGTAACGCCTCGACCGCACAGCGTCGAGTCAAGGGCGGGCGCAGCCGGCTCCAGCGCACCCTTGACGCGGCGCGGTGCGTCCACGCGATGCCCCCTCGCCCGGCTGCAACAAAGGCTGGTGCACAGCTCTCAGCGTTGACGACATTGGCCCCAGAGTATTACGACACGCGCTTTCGTAATGCCAGGAGGCCACGCATGGCAGACGCCACCACGATGACTACCAAGGGTCAGGTCACAGTACCGCGGGAAATCCGCGACCGGCTCGGTCTGAAGTCCGGCGACAAGATGGCCTTCACGATGCTCAGTGACGGCACCGTCGTGATGCGGCCGAAGACACGGCGCCTTGCGGACCTGGCAGGCTCGCTCACGCGCCCAGGGCAGCCCAAGGTCGCTGTCGAGGACATGAACCCGTTCAAGAAGACGACAGCGACGCGAGCGAAGAAGCGGCGGGTGCGATGAGCACCCGCCCAGCGGCCCCTAAGCCGGGTTTCACCGCGGCGCTCAGCGCGCTGCTCTTGCCGGGG
>JAJAZC010000128.1 GCA_026785885.1 Rubrivivax sp. | reverse complement strand
GAGCGGGGCCGTATTTGCGTGTGAGGGTCGGGGGGGGCGGCCCCCCCCCCCGGCCCCCCCGCAGCCCGCCCCCCCCCCCCGGGGGGGGGGCCGGGGGGGGGGGGGCCGGGGCGGGCGCCGACGCCGCCTCTTCGATGCGCGGGCTCAACACCGCACGCACACGGCCGGTCGGGTTGGCGGCAGTCGCTTCGCCGCCCTCGACCTTGAAGACCTCGGCGCTGTTGTCCCAGACGATCACGGCGCCGGTGATTTCGTCGGCGACGGTGCCGTCCCGCAAACGGCGCACGGCGCCACCGCCGACAAAGCGCAACGTGTCGGCACGGCCGTCGAACTCGATGCGTTCGGCCGTGCCTTCGACGGTTTCGTCGGCCACGCCGTCACGGCGCTGGCGCCAGCTGGCCGGCCGCGCAGTGGAGCCGAGCGCGCTGGCGGCGCGGTAGCCGTTGGGCAGGGTGCGCATCTCCACGCGCTCGGCACGCAAGATCATCGTGCCTTGGCTGACGACGACGTTGCCGGCGTAGACCAGGACCTGACGCTGCAGGTCCAGCACACCATCACGGTCGGCCTCGATCACCATCGGCTTGCTGCGATCGGCCCGCTCAGCCTGTGCAGGCGTGGTCAGCGCCATCAGCACCAATGGCATCAGCGCGGTCAGCAGCACAGCAGCCGCGGTATGAAACGCTTTGCCCGGTCCGCCGCGGCCGAGATGCCCGCCACAGCTCGACAGGCAGCGCCAGCCGAAACAAGAACGGGCGGCTGCGCGGAGCAGCAAATCAGCAAGAGAATGGCGGGGCATTTGGCGGCACGGAATTTGCAGTGGAGTATATCCACGGCACCGTGGCGGTTGGCCCCGCGCGGCGTGAAGTCAGCCCGTGCTGCACGGGCTCCGGGGCCGGCGAAATGCGCCTGCGGGTTGCAGGCGGATTGGGCGGATCAGGCGGGTCAGCCCTTGGCGCGCGACTGTTGGATCAGGTAGCTCGCGATTTGCACCGCGCGCTCATGGTTGCCCGCCAGCGCGCCCGATGTGTAGAAGCGGCCGTTGATGCCGAGGGCCGGTACACCGTCGATCTTGTAGGCGTCGGCCAGTTGTTTGGCACGGTTGGCTTTGGTGGTGACGCCGAAGGACTTCATGGACTCGGCCAGCTTGTTGGCATCGATGCCGCTGCCGGTGGCGAAGGCTGCAATCTCGGCGTCGGTGCCGAGCCGCCGGTTCTGCTGATGGATGGCCGCAAAGACTTTGCGGTGCACCGCCTGCAACTGGCCCATTTCTTCGAGCGCATAAAACAGCTTCTGGTGCATCTGGTGCGGCGCCATAAAACCCACCGGCACCTGGCGGAAAGCGACGTCGGCCGGCAGTGTCTTGACCCATGCCTCCAGCGTCGGCTCGAAGGCATAACAGTGCGGGCAGCCGTACCAGAAGAACTCGACGACCTCAATCTTCTTGTCCGCGCTCGGCAGCGACACCGGCGCGGGCGTCTGCAGCCGGACGTAGTGCGTTCCCTCTTTGGGCGCCTGTGCCTGCGCCGGAGCTTGGGCCTGCGCCATGCCGCTGAGTGCCAGGCCAAAGCCGGCACCGGCCAGTTGTCGAGAGAAATCGCGCCGTTGCATGAAGGTCCTTTCGGGACAGAGGGTAGTGAGGCCGGGGCCCCGGTGGAGTCGGGCCTGCCGGTCGAGTTCCGCGCCGTGCAGGCAGCGGCCGGTACGGATCAGGACTTCTCGACGCGCACGATCTGCACCTCGATGCCCTGCTCCTGCAGCCGCCCTTGCAACGCCTCGGCTTCGTTGCGCGTTGGGTAGGGCCCCAGCCGCACGCGGTAGACAGTGCGCCCGGCCTGCTCGCGCTCGGTGATGCGGGCCGCCTGGCCCATCAGCGCCAGCCTGGCGCGCTGTTGTTCTGCATCGTCGCTGCGCGTGAAGGCACCGGCCTGCACGAAGTAGACAAACGCATCAGCCGCCATGGCGGTGGACTGCGATGGTGTGGGTGAGTTGGGTGAACTGGGTGAAGGCAGCGCCGCGCCAGAGAGGATGGCAGCCGGGTCGCGCGGTGCCGGGCGGCCGACCGGGGCCGCTGCCGATGCGGCCATGGCCGGCGCGGTGGGTGCCGGCATGGGCATGGTGACGGCCGGGCCAGGCGCGGCCACCGGCGGGCCGGGCGGCAAGCCGGCGCCCATCGCGCCAGCCGCACTGGCTGCACGGCCGGCCGACTTGTTCAACCCGGCGTTGGGATCCCAGTTGCGGTTGCGCTCGGTCTCGGCGCTGTCCTGCTCGGCGGTGCGCTGCGGCACTTTGTTGACAAAGGGCACAGGCGCTTTGGTGATGTACAGCGCCACGCCCAGCGCCAAGGCCAGGCCGATCAGCAAGCCAGCCACCAGGCCCATGGCAAAACCGCCGCGCTCAAACTTCATGGGGCCACCTCCGCCGTCGCTACGGCCTCGCGATTCATCGATTCAGGGGCCGACACACCCAGCAGAAAGAGCGCATTGCGCAAGACCTGCGCGGTGGCTGTCAGCAAGGCCATGCGGGCACGCGCCAGGGCGGCGTCGTCGACCAAAAAACGCTCGGCAGCGTAGTAAGCGTGAAAGGTCCGGGCCAGCTCGCGCAGATAAAAGCTGATGTCGTGCGGCGCCAGCTCGGCGGCCGCGCGGCTGAGCATGTCGGGGTACTCGGCCAGCTTCGTCATCAGCGCCGCTTCGCTGGGCGCGGTGAGCAAGGACAGATCAGCTTGGCCGAAGTCGCGCAAGCCGGTGTAGGCGGCCAGCACCGAACAAAGGCGCGCGTGCGCGTACTGCACATAGAACACCGGGTTTTCGTCGTTGGCCTTCAGCGCCAGGTCGACGTCGAAGGTGAACTCGGTGTCGGCTTTGCGGCTGATGAGGAAAAAGCGCACGGCGTCGCGGCTGGTCCAGTCGATGAGGTCGCGCACCGACACCGAGGTGCCGGCCCGTTTGCTCATCTTGACCTCCTGCCCGCCTTTCATCACCGCAATCATTTTGTACAGCACGTAATCGGGGTAACCGGCGGGTATGCCCAGGCCCACCGCCTGCAGCCCGGCGCGGACCCGCGCCACGGTGCCGTGGTGGTCGGTGCCCTGCACGTTGATGACCTGCGTGTAGCCACGTTGGAACTTGTCGATGTGGTACGCCACATCAGGCACGAAGTAGGTGTAGGTGCCATCCTGCTTGCGCATGACGCGGTCCTTGTCGTCGCCGTAGTCGGTGGTGCGCAACCACAGCGCGCCGCCTTCTTCAAACGTCTTGCCGGAGGCCACCAGCCGCCGCACCGTGTCGTCGACGCGGCCATCGCTGTACAGGCTGCTCTCCAGAAAGTAATGGTCGAAGTGCACGCCGAAGGCCTGCAGGTCCAGGTCCTGCTCGTGGCGCAGGAAGGCCACTGCAAATTGCGTGATGGCGCCGAGATCATCCGCATCGCCGCTGGCGGTGAAGCTGCGGTCGTCGGCCTGCACGGTCTTGCGCACGCAGTAGTCGGCGGCGATGTCGGCGATGTAGTCGCCGTTGTAAGCCTGCTCCGGCCACGCGTCGTCACCGGGCTTCAAACCCTGCAGGCGCTTCTGCACCGACAGGCCCAGGTTGTTGATCTGCACACCAGCGTCGTTGTAATAAAACTCGCGCAGCACCTCGGCACCCTGGCTGGCCAGCAGGTTGCAGATGCAGTCGCCCAAAGCGGCATTGCGGCCGTGGCCCACGTGCAGCGGGCCGGTCGGGTTGGCCGAGACGAACTCGACCATCACACGCTGGCCGGTCTTGGGCTGACGGCCAAAGTCCTGCGCTTGCGACAGGACCTCGGCCACCACCGTCTGCCGTGCGGCCGGCGTCAGGCGCAGGTTGATGAAGCCGGGGCCGGCGATCTCCAGCGCCTGCACCCATCGCTGCACCGCCGGCTGGGCGCGCAAGGCCTGCACCAGACGCTCGGCCAATTCACGCGGGTTCTTCTTCAATGGCCGTGCCAGTGCCATCGCGCTGGTGATGGCGAGGTCGCC
Organism: Rubrivivax sp.; assembly: GCA_026785885.1. Taxonomy (GTDB): domain Bacteria; phylum Pseudomonadota; class Gammaproteobacteria; order Burkholderiales; family Burkholderiaceae_C; genus Rubrivivax. The sequence continues at coordinate 44,168 of JAJAZC010000128.1, read as the reverse complement.
GTGGCTGGCCTGCTTGGGCGACTCGAACACCGCCGCCGGCGCCGCCAGGCCGCCTTCGGCAGCCAGTGGCGCCAGCGCCTCGTGCAGCGCCGACTGCAGCGCCTGCAGCAACTCCCGCTTGGCTTGGATCATCGGCGCGATTCTACTTTTGGCCTTGCGGCCGAACGGGCGTGACGCCGCGGCTGGCCGGTGCTGCCGAGGCGCTGCAATCGGGCGCCGGGACCAGGCGGTGCGCTGGGCTCCGCGAACGGCCTCTGCAATTTCGCTCTGCAATCGGCCGGTGCATGTCGGCCGGTGCATGTCGGCCGGCGCGGTCGCGGCGCTGGAATCTGGGCGGTGCATCACCGCTTGTTCGCCGCATGCGCCGAGCGCCGTGCCACCACCATCGGCTTGCGGCCCGGTCGCGCCACGGCCGCTGCCCGCCACCCACCCATGCCCGTCCTGCCTGCTGCCCAAACCGCACCCCCAGCCTCCGCACTGACCGGTGTAGTGCTGCCATCGCACATCGGCAAGTACATCGTCAAAGCGAAGATCGGCGAAGGTGCGACGAGCGAGGTCTTCCTCGCGCACGACCCTTTCCGGGGCCTGGACGTGGCAATCAAGCGCGCCCGCGGTGGCCTGCTGGCCGACACGCGCGAGCTGCACTACCAGCAGCGTTTCTTCGCCGCCGAAGCCGCGCTGGTCGGCCGGCTGCAGCACCCCAGCGTCGTGCGCATCATCGACGCGGTGGCCGACGCCGAAGCGCCTTACCTGGTGATGGAGTACGTGCCCGGCGTCACGCTGCGCCGCTACTGCCGTGCCGACAAGCTGTTGCCGCTGACGCAGATCATCGAAATTGGCTTTAAATGTGCAATGGCCTTGGGCTACTGCTACCGCCAAGGCCTGATCCACCGCGATGTCAAACCCGCCAACCTGCTGGTCACGCTCATCGGCGACCGCATTGGCGAGGTCAAGGTCACCGACTTCGGCAGCGTCTTCAACCTGCGCTCCGATCACACGCAGGTGTTTCGTGTCGGCAGCCTGGCCTACATGTCACCGGAGCAACTCGACGGCGACGCGCTGGACTGCCGTGCCGACATCTATTCGTTGGCCGCCGTGCTGTACCACCTGGTGGCTGGCCGGCCACCGTTCGACGCCGTGCAACAGCCGGCGATGATGCAGCAGATCTACCACGGCACCGCGCCCCCGCTGGCCACGCTGCGCGACGGCGTGCCGGCCGGGCTGCAGGCGCTGATCGAGCGCGGCCTGGCCAAGGACCGTGCCTTGCGCCCGGCGACGTGGGAGGAGTTTTCGCAAGCGCTGTCGACGCTGGCTGCACAGAGCCCGCAGTTGCGCGGGCCGCTGCAGGAGGTGCTGGACTCGGAGCGCTTCACGCTGCTGCGATCGCTCGAATTCTTCTCGGACTTCGGCGACGTCGAGCTATGGGAGGTGGTGCACCGCGCCACCTGGAACCGCCACGGCTACGGCGATGCGCTGTACCGCAAGGGCGAGGCCGGCAACAGCTTTCACATCGTCACGCAGGGGCAGGTGCAGGTGGTTCGCGACGGCCGCTCGGTGGCCATGCTGGGCGCGGGCAGCTCGGTGGGCGAAATGGCCTACCTGGCGCCGAACCCGGCGCTGCGGCTGCACACGGTGGACATCCTGGTGTCGCAGACCGCGACGACGGTGTCCTTCACGCCGGCCAGTCTGGAGCGGCTGTCGCTGTCGACGCGGCACCTGTTCGACAAAGCCTTTATCCGCGTGCTCGTACGCCGCCTGCATGCAGCGCAAGAGCAGGCGGCTGCGCTGCCCGCGGGGCCGGTCCAGCGGCCGGCCTGACAGAACCGGCCCTGCGATGGCCGGCATCGGCATATCTGTGTCGCCCTGCGCGCCCGGCAAGCTCGGCCGGGTCTGGCTCGGTCGTCGCTGCTGCACCCCCGTGCGTTTGCCGGTAGCCGCGCAGACTGGCTTCAGTTGAAATGGCCCGTGACAGCTCTCAGCAATACCATCGACCAATCCCCTCGAGGAGAATCCTTCATGAACAAGACCCTGATCGCCGCGGCCATCGCCTGCATGAGCCTGTTTGCCGGCTCCGCCTTCGCCGCCAACGATTGCGAAGCCAAAGCCTCCGAGAAAAAACTCGCCGGTGCTGCCAAAACCAGCTTCGTCAAGAAGTGCGAGAAGGAAGCCGGCACGATGGCCGCAAGCCCCTCGTGCGAGAAGAGCGCGGCCGACAAGAAGCTGGCCGGTGCCGCCAAAACCAGTCACATCAAGAAGTGCATGGCCGAGACGGCCAAGTAGAGCCAGTGCCGCCGGGCGGCGCAAATCGCAGCATCGATCAGGGGCGCACCAGGCGCCCCTTTTTCATCGCCGGCTGCAGCGCGTTTTTCAAGCCGCAGCCGCGCCGGCCCAATAGGCCGGATCGCCGAAGCTGTGTTTGATGAAGTCGATCCACAGCCGCACGCGCAGCGGCAGGTGTTTGCGCTGCGGGAAGACGGCGTAAATGCCGTTAGGCGGCGCGGCAAAGTCCTGCAGCACGGCCTGCAGGCGGCCGGCGACCACGTCCTGCTCGACCTCCCAGGTGCTGCGCCAGGCCAGGCCCAGGCCGCGCAGGCACCACTCGTGCAGCACCTGGCCGTCGCTGCAATCCAGCCGGCCGCCGGGCCGCAGGTGGGTGATCTGGCCGTCGGCCTGAAAGGCCCAGCCGCGCGTCTGGCTGGCGTCGGAGCTGAGCGTCAGGCACTGGTGGCGCATCAGGTCCTGCGGCGTGGCCGGCACGCCGGCGCGCTGCAGGTACTCGGGCGTGGCCACGCACAGGCGGCGGTTGTCGGCCAGCCGAACGCTGATCAGGCTGCTGTCGGGCAGGTCACCTACGCGCACGGCGCAGTCGAAACCTTCGTTGACGATGTCGACGACACGGTCGCTCAGGTTCAGGCTCAAGCTTACGTCGGGGTGCTGCGCGGTGAAGGCCGGCACCAGCGGCGCCACGTGGCGGCGGCCAAAGCCGGCCGGTGCGGTGATGCGCAAGTGGCCGCTGGCCTTGACACCGCCTTCGCTGACGCTGGCTTCGGCGTTGGCCAAGTCGGCCAGCACACGCTGGCAGTCCTCCAAGAAGGCGCTGCCCTCGTGGGTCAGCGTGATGCGCCGGGTCGTCCGCACCAGCAGCTTCACACCCAGCCGTTCTTCCAGTGCGTCGATGCGCCGGCCGATCACTGCCGGGGCCACGCCCTCGGCCTGCGCAGCCGCCGTCAGGCTGCCTTTCTGGGCGACCGAGGCAAAGGATTCGATTTGCTTCAAGCGATCCATCGCGGCATTATGGTGATCAAGCGCACAAATCCCCCGCGTTGCAGGCACTCAATGCCGCTGCGCATATCGAATAGATTGCTGGCATGCGCTTGAAGGCCGTGCTGTTTGACGCCTACGGCACGCTGTTCGATGTGCACAGCGTGGCGTTGCTGGCCGAGCAGCTGTTTCCCGCGCACGGCGAGCGCCTGAGCCAGTTGTGGCGCGACAAACAAATCGAATACACGCGCCTGGTGACGATGAGCGCGCCGGCCGGCCAGCGCTACCGGCCGTTCTGGGACATCACGCGCAGCGCTTTGCGTTACGCAGCAGCGCGGCTGAACTTGAGCTTGCAGCCGGCCGATGAGGAGCGGCTGATGAACCAGTACCGCCATCTCAGCGCCTTCGCAGAAAACCACGCCGTGCTGGCTGAGCTGAACAAGCGCGGCGTGGTCGCCGGCATCCTGAGCAACGGCGACCCCGGCATGCTGGCCGTGGCCGTCAAGAGTGCGGGTTTTGCGCCGCTGCTGCAGCACGTCATCAGCGTGCACCCGGCACGCCGCTTCAAGACCGACCCCGCGGCCTACGCCTTGGGCACAGCCGCACTCGCGCTGCCGGCACGCGACGTCCTGTTCGTCAGCAGCAATGCCTGGGACGCCATCGGCGCCACCTGGTTCGGCTACACGACGCTGTGGGTCAACCGCCTGGGCGCGCCGCCGGAGCAATTGGGCACTGAGCCCAGCTTTACCGGCCGCAGCCTGCGTGATGTGCTGACCCACTTTCCGGCCCCGCCTGAGCGCCTGCCCTGAGCGCCCGCCCTAAGGCCTTGCCCCGCACCAGTTCCGATATAAGCCCCGACATGACCCCCGCCTCCATCCTGGCCTCCATCCCGGCCTCCAACCCCGGCCTTTAACCCCGGACCACCCGCCATGCGCACCACCCTTCACGGCCTGCAGGTCGACACCGCACTGCTGGCCTTCATCGACGACGAAGTGCTGCCCGACACCGGCGTCCCCGCTTCGCATTTCTGGGCCGGCTTCGGCGCCATCGTGCGTGATCTGGCGCCGCGCAACGCCGCGCTGCTGGCCGAGCGCGAGCGGCTGCAAGCCGACATCGATGCCTGGCACCTCGCCCGCCCGGGGCCGATTGCCGACCCCGCGGCTTACCGTGCGTTTCTCGAACGCATCGGTTACCTGAAGATGGCGCCTTCGCACGTGCAGGCCAGCGCAACGCAGGTCGATGCCGAGCTGGCGCTGCAGGCCGGGCCGCAGCTGGTGGTGCCGATCCTCAACGCGCGCTACGCACTCAACGCCGCCAACGCACGCTGGGGCAGCCTGTACGACGCGCTGTACGGCACCGACGCCATCGCTGAGGACGGCGGCGCCACGCGCGCCGGCAGCTACAACCCGCTGCGCGGCGCACGCGTGATTGCCTTTGCGCGGCGGCTGCTGGACGACGCGGTGCCGCTGGCGAATCACAAAGAAGGCGGCAGCCACGCCGACAGCACGCACTACCGCATCGACACCACCAGCGGCTCGGGCCACCTGGTCGTGACGCTGAAGAACGGCCGTGTCGTCGGCCTGGCCGAGCCGGCCGCGCTGGTCGGCTTTCAAGGCGACGCGGCGTCGCCGCGCTCGGTGCTGCTCTGCCACCACGGCCTGCACATCGACATCCGCATCGACCGCAGCACGCCGATCGGCCACAGCGACGCGGCCGGCGTCAGCGACCTGGTTCTGGAAGCCGCGCTGTCGACCATCCTTGACCTCGAAGACTCGGTTGCCGCGATCGATGCCGCCGACAAGATCGCGGCTTACCGCAACTGGCTGGGCATCCTCAAAGGCACGCTGACCGAGCAGGTCAGCAAGGGCGGCAAAACCTTCGAGCGCGGCTTGAACGCAGACCGCCGCTACCTCAGGCCCGACGGGCGCAGTGAGCTGGTGCTGCACGGCCGCAGCCTGATGTTCTTGCGCAATGTCGGGCACCTGATGACGAACCCGGCGGTGCTGTGGGAATCTGACAAGGACGGCGCTCGGGAGATCCCGGAAGGCATCCTGGACGCTGTCATCACCACCACCATCGCGCTGCACGATCTGCAGCGCCACGGCCGGCTGGCTGGCAACGGCAACGGACACGGCGACGGTCACGGCGACGGCAGGGCGGACGGCAGCGCCATCGTCAACAGCCGCGCCGGCAGCGTCTACATCGTCAAGCCCAAGATGCACGGGCCCACCGAGGTGGCTTTTGCGGCCGAGCTGTTCGGCCGCGTCGAGCAGCTGCTGGGCCTGCCGGACAGCACCGTCAAGCTCGGCATCATGGACGAGGAGCGCCGCACCAGCGTCAACCTCAAGGCCTGCATCGCCGCGGCGGCCAGCCGCGTGGCCTTCATCAACACCGGCTTCCTGGACCGCACCGGCGACGAGATCCACACCGCCATGCTGGCCGGCCCGATGCGCCGCAAGGGCGACATGAAGAGCAGCGAATGGATTGCTGCCTACGAACGCAACAACGTGCTCGTGGGCCTGCAGTGCGGCCTGCGTGGGCGGGCGCAGATCGGCAAGGGCATGTGGGCCATGCCCGACCTGATGGCCGCGATGCTGGCGCAGAAGATCGCGCACCCGCAAGCCGGCGCCAACACCGCCTGGGTGCCCAGCCCGACAGCGGCCACGCTGCACTCGCTGCACTACCACCAGGTCGACGTGGCGGCGGTGCAGCAAGCGCTGGAGCAGACCGATATCGACGGCCAGCGCGACACGCTGCTGGCCGGCCTGTTGACGGTGCCGGTGGCCGCCGATCCGAACTGGTCGGCGCACGAGCGCCAGCAGGAGCTGGACAACAACGTGCAGGGCATCCTCGGCTACGTCGTACGCTGGATCGACCAGGGCGTGGGCTGCAGCAAGGTGCCCGACATCCACAACGTCGGCCTGATGGAAGACCGCGCCACGCTGCGCATCAGCAGCCAGCACATCGCCAACTGGCTGCATCACGGTGTGGTCAGCCAAGCGCAGGTGCATGAAACCTTCCAGCGCATGGCTGCCATCGTCGACCGCCAGAACGCCGGCGATCCGCTGTACCGGCCGATGGCTGGCTCATGCGAGCCAGGGCGGAACGACAGCTTCGCCTACCGCGCCGCGCTCGATCTGGTGTTTAAGGGCCGTGAGCAGCCGAGTGGGTACACGGAGCCGCTGCTGCATGCTTGGCGGTTGAAGGTGAAGGGCGGGTAGGCCTTGCCGCGGCGCTGTTTGCGTAGCGGCAACTGACAGCAGGCAAAAGGCAAAAGGCTCGGCATCATGTTCGCAGGCCCCGCCCTGTACGCCGCACTCGCTGACGCCGTGCTGCTGCTGCACACCGCGATCGTGCTGTTCGTCGTCGGCGGCTTGGTGCTTATCGTGCTGGGCAACGGCCTGGGCTGGGCTGCAGTCAACCGCTGGTGGTTCCGGCTGCTGCACCTGTTTGCGATTGGCGTGGTGGTGGCCGAGTCGTGGCTTGCCATCACCTGCCCGCTGACCACCCTCGAAGCCTGGCTGCGACTGCGGGCCGGGCAGGCGGCGCACAGCCAGGGCTTCATCGAGCACTGGCTGCAGCGTTTGCTGTTTTACGAAGCGCCGGGCTGGGTCTTCGTGCTGGCCTACAGCGCGTTCCTGGCGCTGGTGCTGGCCGCGTGGTGGCGTTGGCCACCGCGCCGCTGAGTGCAGCGGTTTGCGCTGGAAAAGAGCGCTGAAAAAGAGCGCGCGGGCCTTGCCTAGAATCCGCGCCGTCTGATGGCCAACTCCACACTGCCCTCCACCTGCGACGTGCTCGTCATCGGCGCCGGCCCCGCCGGCAGCTCCTGTGCACAGAAGCTGGCCGCGGCCGGGCTGCAGGTGGTGCTGGCCGACCAACACGATTTCCCGCGCGACAAGGTCTGCGGCGACGGCTTGATTCCCGACAGCCACGCCGCGCTGAAACGCCTGGGCGTCTACGACGAGGTTGCCGCGCTGGCCAAGCCGGTGCGGCATGTGCGCTGCGTCGGCCCGCGCGGTGCCACGGTGGATGTGCCCGGGACGTTGTCGGTGCTGCCGCGCAAGCAGCTCGATCATGTGCTGGTGCGCGCTGCGCAGCGGGCGGGCGCCAGGCTGGTGACGCCGTGGCGCTTCGAGGCGCCGCTGCTGGAGGGTGGCAAGGGCGATGAGCGCGTGGTCGGCGCGCGCTTCAAGGTCGGCGGCCAGGCGCACGAGGTCACCGCGCGCTGGATCGTGCTGGCCACCGGCGCGGTGCCGCAGGCGCTCATCGCAGCCGGCCTGTGCGAGCGCCACACGCCCAGCGGCGTGGCTTTGCGCGGCTACGTCAAACACGACGCGCTGGCCTCGGTGATCACGCAGCTGCAGATCGTCTGGCACCCGCGGCTCACAGGCGGCTACGGCTGGATCTTCCCGGCCCCGGGTGGCGTGTTCAACATCGGCGCCGGCCTCACCGGCAGCCATGTGCAAGGTGCTGGTGGCAAGGGCCGCATGCACAACGTCAACCTGCGCGGCATGTTCGATGCGTTCTGCGAGGTCTACGCGCCGGCGGCCGAGCTGATGCGCGGCGGCACGCTGCAAGGTGAGATCAAAGGCGCACCGCTGCGCTGCTCGATGCTCGGTGCGCGCTGGTCGCGGCCCGGCCTGCTGGCCACCGGCGAAGCCATCGGCAGCACCTACGCCTTCACCGGTGAAGGCATCGGCAAGGCGATGGAAACCGGCCTGCTGGCGGCCGAGGCGCTGCTGCAACAACGCGACGCCGCCGATGCCGATGTGCGCCAGCGCTACGAGACCACGGTGGCGGCACTGAAGCCGCGCTTCGACATGTACGAGACCGCCAGCCACGTCAACCACCGGCCCTGGATTGCAGACGTCGTTGTCTGGCGCGCCAACAAGAGCCCGCGCATCCTGCGGCGTATGTCGGGCATGCTGGAAGAAACGCAGAACCCGGGCCGGATATTCACCTGGCGCGGGATCACCAAGTTAATGTTCGAATGAGCTCAGTACCGACAAGGAAGGCAAGCGCCATGACCCAAATCGCCGCAGAGTCAAACCGCCGTTGCGACACCCGCCGTGTCGCGCTTTTGCTCTTCACTGCAGCCATTGCCGCCTGCGGCGGCGGTGGCGACGACAACGGCAACCCCGGCCTGCCGTTGCCGCCGCCAGCACCCGTGTGTGTGGCCTCGGCGCCGCTGCCCGCACCGGCGCCCGGGGCGCAGGACCCGCAGGTCACGCTGCGCTTTGCCAACGGCTCGGGCGTCAACGGCGATGTGGTGCTGACGCTCAACCGCACGCAGTCGCCGCTGACGGTGGTGAACTTTTTGAACTACGTCAACAACGGCTTCTACAACTGCACAGTGATCCACCGGCACTCGCCCGGCTTCGTGCTGCAGGGCGGCGCGTACGCGGCGCCGCTGGCCATTGGCGGCACGCCGCCGCTGCCCAAGATCACCGGCCAACCGATCGCGCTGGAGGACAGCAACGGCCTGTCCAACGTGCGCTTGAGCATCGCCATGGCGCGCACCGACCAGCCCAATTCGGCCACCTCGCAGTTCTTCATCAACCTGGCCAACAACGGCAGCCGGTTGGACCGCCAGGGCGCCAGCCGTGGTTACGCGGTGTTCGGCAACATCACCGCGGGTGCCGACGTGATCACCGCCATCACTGCCGCGCGCTGCACCTTCTGGTCTCAGTTGGTCTTCGACGGCGAATGTGTCCCTGACCCCAACGTGATCCTGATGTCGGCGGTGCAGACCCGCTGAAGGCGCGCGCGGTGTGCCAGCTGCTGGGCATGAACGCCAACGTCCCGACCGACGTGATGTTCAGCTTTGCCGGCCTGGCCACCCGCGCCGACGAACACCGGGACGGCTTCGGCATCGCCTTTTTCGAAGACCGCGGCCTGCGCCACTTCATCGATCACCACGGCGCGCGCACCAGCCCGGTGGCCGAGCTGGTCAAGCGCTACCCGATCAAGAGCGACAACGTCGTGGCGCACATCCGCAAAGCCACGCAGGGCCGCGTGGCGCTGGAGAACACCCACCCCTTCGTGCGCGAGCTGTGGGGTCGCTACTGGGTCTTTGCGCACAACGGCGATCTCAAAGGATTCATGCCGCCGCTGCACGGCGCCTTTCGCCCGGTGGGCGGCACCGACAGTGAACATGCCTTCTGCTGGCTGATGCAGGAGCTGGCCAAGGCCCACGCCGGTGTGCCCAGCATCGACGAGCTGAGCTGCACGCTGCGCGAGCTGCTGCCGCTGCCGGCGCGCCACGGCAGCTTCAACCTGCTCTTGAGCAACGGGCAGGCGCTGTGGGCGCATTGCTCGACGCAGCTGCATGTGCTGGAGCGCGCTCATCCTTTTGGCGCTGCGACCTTGGCCGATGAGGACCTCAGCGTCGACTTCGCGGCCCACACCACGCCGCAGGACCGTGTGGCCATCGTCGCCACCACACCGTTGACGCAGGGTGAACGCTGGCAGGCCATGCAGCCGGGTGAGATGCGCGTGCTGCTCGGCGGCCGCACCGTCGCGGCCGGGCCTTGCAGCTGGGTGCGCGGATAGCATTGCCCGCACTGTCCAAGCCGCTGATCGACATCCCATGCCCGCCATTCCCGTCCCGCGCTTCGACCTCTTCTACCGCCACCCTGAACTGACCCGCTTGCTGCAGGACTACGCCGCTGCGGTGCCGCGGCTGGTGCAGTTGCGCAGCATCGGCAAAAGCCACGAAGGCCGCGACATCTGGCTGGTGGTCCTGACCAACACCGCCACCGGCGCCGACACCGACAAGCCGGCGTTCTGGGCCGACGGCAACATCCACGCAGCCGAGCTGACAGCCTGCACCGCGTGCCTGTACTGGTTGCACCAGCTCGTCAGCGGTTACGACAGCGGCGATGCGCAGGCGCGGCAGCTGCTGGACACGCGCGTGGTGTACCTGGTGCCGCGGCTCAACCCCGACGGTGCTGAACTCGCGCTCGCTGACCGGCCGCGGCACATCCGCTCGTCGACGCGGCCCTATCCCTTCGACGAAGAGGCGGCCGAGGGCCTGACGATCGAAGACGTCGACGGCGATGGCCGCATGCTCAGCATGCGCATCCCTGATCCGCACGGGCCCTACAAGAAACACGCCACCGAGCCGCGGCTGATGGTGCCGCGCGAGCCGGGCGAATTCGGCGGCAGCTACTACCGCATCGTTCCGGAAGGCACGCTGAAGAACTTCGACGGCATCAAGATCAGCGTCAACGCCGACCGCGAGGGCTTGGATCTCAACCGCAACTTCCCGACGCAGTGGCGCCAGGAATTCGAGCAGGTCGGCGCCGGCCCCTACCCGACCAGCGAGCCCGAGGTGCGGGCGATGGTCGACTTCGTGACGCAGCACCCCAACATCGGCGCCGCCGTCAGCTTTCACACCCACAGCGGCGTGATCCTGCGGCCGATGAGCACGCACAGCGACGACGACATGACGCCGGAGGACCTGTGGATGATCAAGCGCCTGTCCGAGCGCGGCGCGCAGCTCACCGGTTACCCGGCCATCAGCATCTGGCACGAGTTCAAGTACCACCCCAAGCAGGTCATCACCGGCACGCAGGACTGGCTCTACGAGCACCTGGGTGCGCTGTTCTGGACCGTGGAGATCTGGTCGCCCAACAATGAAGCCGGCATCACCGGCTACAAGTGGATCGACTGGTACCGCGAGCACCCGGTGGAAGACGATCTGAAGCTGCTGAAATGGAGCGACGAGCAGTGCGGCGGCCAGGCGCATGTCGACTGGTACCCGTACCGCCACCCGCAGCTCGGGATGGTGGAGTTCGGCGGCTGGGACCGTATGAACTACTGGCGCAACCCGCCGCCGGCACTGCGCGAACGCGAGGCCGCGCGCTTCCCGCCGTGGCTGATGGAGCTGGCCTTGTGCCTGCCCAAGCTGGAGGTGCTGCGTGCCGAGGTGCGCGCGCTCGGGCCGGATACGTGGCGTGTGCGCTTTGCGGTGGCCAACAGCGGTTACCTGCCGTCCTACGTGACGCAGCGCGCATGCGAGCGCAAGACCGTGCGCGGCACCGTGTTCCAGATCCACCTGCCGCCAGGCTGCACGCTGGCCAGCGGCAAAGAGCGAATCGAAGGTACGCACCTGGAGGGCCATGCGCCCAAGTCGTCGCTGCAGGCTTCTTTGCCGGCGCGCGAAATCACCGCCGACCGCGCGGTGGCCGAATGGGTGGTGCGCGGCGCCCGCGGCACGGCCATCGCGCTCAGCGCCGTGGCCGACCGCGCCGGCGCGGTGCGCACCGAAGTGACGCTGGATTGATCGCGGTGACCCTGCCGATATCCGGGGTGACCGGTGCGACCGGCGATGACTTCCTGTCGCTGTTTGATTTTTTGCCGGTGGGCGCTTTTCGCTCGACACCCGGCGGCACGCTGCTGGCTGCCAACCCGGCATTGGCGCGCTTGCACGGCTTCGGCACGGTGGTCGAACTGCAGGCCGCGCTGACCGACAGTGCCGCCAGCTGGACCGTCGATGCTGCGCAGCGGCACGCGTTGCTGTGCCAGCCGGAGCGTGATGGCCGGATCACCGCGGCGGAGTACGAAGCACGGCGCGTGGCCACCGGCGAACGCATCTGGGTCAGCGAAAACGCCCACGTGGTGCGGGCGCCCGACGGCACGGTGCGCTACTACGAAGGCACGCTCGAGGACATCACCGCGCGGGTGCGGGAGCGCCAGCGGCTGCAACACAGCCAGGCCCAGCTGCAGCAGCTGGTGGCGCTGATTCCCGGTGCGGTCTTTCGCGCCAGCTACGGCGCCGAGGGCAGCCGCCACTACACCTTCATGAGCGAGGGCGTACGCGCGCTCTACGGCATCAGCCCGCAGGACGCCTTGACCGACAAAGACGCGCTGACGCGCCACCGCCACGCGGGCGATGCCGAGCGCACCTTTGCACAAACCGAAGCGGCGATTGCCGACAACGCCCCGCTGGCCGGCGAGCACCGCATCTGCCTGGACGACGGCACCGAGAAGTGGGTGCAGGTGCTGAGCACACCGGCTGCCGACGAAAACGGCGAGCGCGTGCGCGTGGGCCTGCTGCTGGACGTCACCGCAGCCAAACGCACCGAAGCTGCGCTGCTGGCCAACGGCGAGCTGTGGAAACGGGCGCTGGAGAGCAGCGGCGACGGTGTCTGGGACTGGCAGGTGCAGGACGACGTGCAGACGCTGAGCGCGCCCTGCCGATCACTCTACGGCTGGGGCCCGGATAAATTGCCCGACAGCCCGCAGGCCCTCGACGCGCTGGTCCACCCCGACGATCTGCCGCGCGTGCTTGCACAGCGCAACGCGCACCTGACCGGCCGCACGCCCAGCTACGACAGCGAGCACCGCGTGCGCTGTGCCGATGGGCGCTGGAAGTGGATCCTCTCGCGCGGCATCGTCATCAGCCGCAGCGCCGACGGCTCGCCGCTGCGCATGGTCGGCACGCACACCGACGTCACGGCTGAACGCCAGGCCGAGGCGCTGCGCCACGAGCGTGACCGCGCCGCCGCGGCCGATCTGGCGAAGTCGCAGTTCCTCTCGCGCGTGAGCCACGAATTGCGCACGCCGCTCAACGCCATCCTCGGCTTTGCGCAACTGTTGGCTCTGGAGCCGCAGGCACAGCAGCGCCAGGACTGGGTCAGCCATGTGCTGACCAGCGGCCGCCACCTGCTGGCGTTGATGGACGACATCCTGGACTTGAGCAGCGTGCAGACCGGCCGCCTGCCGCTGGCGCTGCAGACGGTGCCGCTGGGCGCGGCTGTTGATGAAGCCTGGACCATGCTGAGCGTGGTTGCGCAGGCGCGCGGCGTGGTGCTGTCCAGCAGCGTCGGTGGCGTTGCCGGTGCCAGCGATGGCGCCGATGACGCACCCGCGTACAGCGTGCGCGCCGACCCGCGGCGGCTGCGCCAGGTGCTGATCAACCTGCTGTCCAACGCCATCAAATACAACCGACCGGGCGGCGGCGTGCGGGTCAGCGCGCAACGTCAGAAGGCACGCGCAGATGCCGACACCGACACGGATGCAAACATCGCCGCCGGTGCCGTGGTGCTGCTGCAGGTTGCAGACGACGGCCCCGGCCTCAGTGAAGAACAGCAGCTGCGCCTTTTCAACCCCTTCGAGCGGCTGGGCGCCGAGCGCGGCCCGGTGGCCGGCAGCGGCCTCGGCTTGGCGCTGACGCGGCAGCTGCTGGAAGCCATGGGCGGGCGCATCACCGTGCAAAGCCAGCCCGGCCAAGGGGCTTGCTTCACGGTGCAGTTGCCGGCAGGCGGTTAAACCGTTCTTTGCCGCTTGCACGTGCACCAAGCGCACGGCTTCAGCGCTGCTCAAATTTGAACACCGCCATGCTGGCGCGCAGGTTGGGCCAGCGCCGCACCACGCGCCCGCGCTGCAGCCCGAAGCGGTCCGTCACGGCCAGGCCGCACTTGCCGGCCAGCACTTCAAAATCGGCAAAGGTGCTAACGCGGATGTTGGGCGTGTCGTACCACTGGTAAGGCAAGGCGCGCGTCACCGGCATGAGGCCGGTCAGCACATGCAGCCGGTTGGGCCAGTGCGCGAAGTTCGGAAACGCGACGATGCCGATGCGGCCCACACGCGCCGTCTCTTTGAGCATGCTTTCGGTGTTGCGCAGGTGCTGCAGCGTGCCGATCTGCAGCACGACGTCGAAGCTGCGGTCGTCGAACAGCGCCAGTCCTTCTTCGAGGTTGAGCTGGATGACGTTGATGCCGTGCTGCACCGAGCCCTGCACGTTGCTGTCGGCGATCTCGATGCCGTAGCCGCTGCAGCCCTTGTGCTGCTGCAGCCAGGCCAGCAATTCGCCGTTACCGCAGCCGAGGTCGAGCACGCGGCTGCCGGCGGGCACGAGTTCCGCAATCAGCTCCAGGTCTTTGCGCTCGCTCACCGGGGCACCTCGGCCTCTGAGGCCACGCGCTCGAAGTAAGCGCGCAGCACCGCGTGGTAACGCGCGTCGTCCAGCAAGAAGGCATCGTGGCCGTGCGGCGCGTCGATCTCGGCATAGCTCACCGCGATGCGATTATCGACCAGCGCCTTGACGATCTCGCGGCTGCGCGACGGCGCAAAGCGCCAGTCGGTCGTGAAGCTGACGATCAGAAAACGCTGCGCGCGCGCCACCGCAAAGGCCTGCGCCAGATCACCGGCGTGCGCCAGCGCGGGGTCGAAGTAATCCAGCGCGCGCGTGATCAGGAGATAGGTGTTGGCGTCGAAGCTGTGGCTGAACTTGTCGCCCTGGTGGCGCAGGTAGCTTTCGATCTGGAACTCGATGTCCTGCGTGCTGTAGCTCAAGCAGCCGTTCTTCAGCGCGCGGCCGAACTTGGCTTCCATCGCGTCGTCGCTCAAGTAGGTGATGTGGCCGAGCATGCGGGCCACGCTCAAGCCACGCTGCGGCACCACGCCGTGGGCGTAGAAGTTGCCGCCGTGGAAATCGGGGTCGGTGACGATGGCGCGCCGCGCCACCTCGTTGAAGGCGATGTTCTGCGCGCTCAGGTTGGGTGCGGTGGCCACCGCGATGCAGTGGCGCACCCGCGCCGGGTGGCGCAGCGCCCAGGCCAGCGCCTGCATGCCGCCCAGGCTGCCACCGATCACGGCGGCGAGTTGCGTTATGCCCAGTTGCTGCACCAGCCGCGACTGCGCGTCGACCCAGTCCTCCACCGTCATGACCGGAAAGCCGGCGCCGTAAATCCGGCCGCTGGCAGGGTCGGTGTGCATCGGCCCGGTGGAGCCGAAACACGAGCCCGGGTTGTTGACGCCGATGACGAAAAAGCGCCGCGTGTCCAGCGCTTTGCCGGGGCCGACCAGGTTGTCCCACCAGCCGACGCTGCCGTCGGCATGCGTGCCCGCAACATGGTGGCTGGCATTGAGTGCGTGGCACACCAGCACGGCGTTGCTGCGATCCGCGTTGAGCGTGCCGTAGGTCTCATAACTCAGCGTGTAGGCGCTTAAGCGCGCGCCGCTCTTCAGCGGCAGCGACGCGCTGAAATGCATTTGCTGTGGCGTGACAAGACCGACGGAGCCCATTGCTTCGGTTTTCAACTTTGCGGCAGCAACGCCCGCAGCGCCAGCACGTCGTCGCCAGTGCGATAACGGCCGACAGCGGTTTCGTCCTGCTGACGCACGATGGGAAAGGTGTTCATGACGTAGGCCGCGTCGTCCAGGCCGAGGCCGTAGAGCCAAAAGAACAGCGCGTCCAGCGCCGACAGTCGGCCGCGGCGCTCTTCCTCGTCCCAGCGAATCGGCGGCAGCACAACACCACTGTCGTCGACGTAGCCCAAATCGCGCGCAAACGGCGCCAGGTCGTGAGCGGAGTAGCTGAGCGCCAGCACCTGCGGCAGCACGAAGTCGGCGATGGAGGGTGTGGGGTGATGACCGTTCATCAGGCCGACTTCGCGCAGGTGCTGTGTAAAGGCTGGAGGCAACGGGTCGTCGAAGCGGTTTGCAGCGACGACACAACTTTGCTCAACGATGAACCAGTTGAGGTTTTGACCTTGCACCTTCTGACGCAGAGCAAAGTCATAGGCCATCGCGTTCATGTTCGCGAGCAGCAGCGCAAGGGACCGTGGGTAAGCGGCCTCACCACCAACGGCCGGCAACAGCATTGCCATGCTGTTGCCGGTGCCACACGCAGGCAAGACCGCCGCAATCATGGTCCGCACATTGCTGGGCGAGGTGACCGACTTGTACGCCAGGCAATAGTCCAATGCGATGGCCTTAGGGATCTTGTCTCGCAGGATCCAGTACTGCGGTTTTGGGTACCGGTCCGGTGATTGCTTTTCAGCTGAATGCACAGACTCCTGCTGCGCAGCGCGTTTCAGGTTGGCAGGATTTACGACCACGTCGGCCGCACGGTGGTCGTACATCTGCACCATCTTGCCTTCGTACAGGGCAAGCGCTTCATGTGCCTCTTTGCGCCAGCGTCCCAGTGGCGCGGGTTCGAAGCCCAGCGCCGATAGCTCACGGCTCACCTTGAAAAGGCTTGAGTCGTTTGTCATGTCGAACATTCGGGCGTATTGAACCGGCCACGTCTTCGCATCTGGCAGCTGACCACGCGACTGCGAGACGCCCCCGTGCCTGATCAGTATTGGGTGCGTCCCGTACATGCGCATGGTGATGTCGGCGTCACGCTGCGTTCGAAAGATGGGCGCTGCGCCCGTGTTCGGGTTGATCAAAGCAAAGTCTTTCGCCGCTAGCGCCAGCGTGCGCTGACCCTGCTCAAGTTCTGCAACTGAACGTAGAAAGAATGCACAGCGCGTGCGTTCGAACGTACGCGAAGGCCCACCAAAGACCAACGTGCAGAACTTGAATCTTGTGTCCACGTCAGGAAAGAACACCTTGCGGTTTTCAAAGTCGAACAGCGCGCCCAGTCGCCGCGTCGTCGCGATGCCACGGAAGAACACCGAGGCGCCCTTATCTGCCGCGATGCCGCTGGGCGTCAGCAGCGCAATCACGCCCTGCGGTTTTGTTAGCGCTTGAGCACGCTCGACGAACAGGCTGTACAGGTTTGCGTCACCGCCGCCCAACAACGGGTAGTCACCGGAATTGGCCAGCACACGGGCGTTGGCCTCGGCACGCACGCTCGCGCGCGCGTACTCGTCGGCCAGCGGCGCGTTTTTCTTTTGCATCGCCGCGATCAACGCCTTGCGATCGGCGGCACGCGGCTGCGCGGCAATGTCGTGTGCGCGCTCGGCAAACCACTCCACTTCCTGCAGTTTGATGCGGTCCCAGGGCGGGTTGCCGATCACCGCATCGAAACCCGGGTCCTTGCCGGCAAACGCGGTCGGAAACGCAGTCCACCAGTGAAAGAAGCTTTCTTCCACTGCCAACGCCTGCACCTGCTTCAGCAGTGCGCGCGCAACCTCGACGTCAGCGCCGTCACCTTCGACCGTGCCTGCGGCCAGCGTGGCAACCAGATTGCGGGTCGGGTCCAGCAGAGGTTGCAGAGCACTGCGCAGCGCCTCGTCGCCCAGCTTGCGCAGCTTCGCAGCCTTGTCCACCGGCCAGCCCGGCGCCAGCCAGCGCATTGCGCGCCAAAAGTCCAGCAGCTCGTGGATAGGCGCCACCTGCTCCTGCGCCTCTTCAGCCAGGCGCTGCGACAGCTGCGCTTCGGCAATATCGACATCGGTGAAGTCCGCGACCTGCTGCAAATTGCTCGCTGCCAGCTCCAGGCGCTGCAATTCGGCCTGCTGAAACAACAGGCCGAGTGCGCCCATCTGCTGCTGCACCGCAGGCAGCCGCTCGCCGTGCAGGCTGTCACCGTGCTTCAGGTGGTGATCCAGAAAGCTCAGTGGCGCACCCACCGTGAAGGTGTGCAGCCACAGCGCGGTCTTCGCCAGCTCCACAGCCATGGCGTTTTTGTCGACTCCGAAGACGCACTTCTTCAGCACCATTCGCCGCACGATGTGGCGGTCATCGAGTTGCGCGTCGGCCACGGCCCAGCCGTGTTCTTTGGCTTGCGCCTTGATGGCCTGGCGCACGGCGGCCAAGCGCGCCAGCAGCGGGCTTTCCCAAGGCCGGCCACGCTCCACCAGGTGGGCGGCCCAAGGCTGCTCGGCCACGCGCTGCTGCGCTGCAGTGGCGGCTTCCAGCACGCGGTCGGCAAGAAAGTCCACCAGCGCCATGAGGAAGTGGCCGCTGCCCATGGCGGGGTCGCAGACCTTCAACTCCAAGATCGTGCTCGCCGGGTCGGCGGCGTCCAGCCGGTCCCATTCGGGCGGGTTCAGCGAGCCCTTTCTCTTCCAGGCGTCTACCTGCTTGTCGAAGGTGGCGACGCGCTCGGCCACCAGCAGGCCCACGCTTTCGCGCAGGATCAGCTGCACCAGATCGTCGTGTGTGTAGTAGCTGCCCGACACCTTGCGCGCAAAGCTGGCGGGCACGGCCAGCACGCGGTCGACCTCGGGGCTGTAGTGCAGGTCGGCCGGCTTCACTTCGTGCTGCAACTGGTACTCCAGCAGCCGCTCGTAGATGCTGCCCAGGTGGCTGACGCTCAGGTCGCGGTAGTTGATCCAGCCGCGCAGCAGGTCTTCGGTGCGGCGGCTCAGTGCGTCGATGATGGGCGCCAGCACCGCGTCGGGCACGCGCGTGCGCTCCAGCAGCAGGCTGCGGCCACGGTTGAACAGGCCGCCGTTGTAGGCAGGAATGCCAATGGTGTCGTCACCTTCGTCGATGAGCCAGAACGCGCCTTGCAGATCGCGCCAAATGTTGGTGCGCTTGCTCGACAGGGCTTTGCCTGCGTCGATGTCGTCGCGCACCCGTTCACGCAACGCTCGCACGCTGTACGCGCGGTACCGCTCATCGCCCACGGGCAACAATCGCCGGTCTTCGGCATAGAACAGAAACAGCAGCCGATACAGCAGGATCAGCGTCGCCTCGCGCACCTCGTCCAGATACTCGCGCGTATAACGCTGACGTGTGCCGGAGCCGTAGCCGACGGGCTCTTTCTTCGCTTCTAAATCGCCACGCGCCAGCGCCTGCGCCAGCGTGGGGAAGATGTCATCGAAGACGCGCCGGCCCAGATCGGCCGACACCTTTTCTTCGTAGGCCCGCGCCTCCGCACGCGCATAGGCGTGGAAGCTGCGCGCATCGGAGTCCCAGGCCTGGGTCAGGAACGCAGCGCGGTTGAACAGCAGGAAGAACAGCTTTAGACCGTGGGCCGGCTCGATGTCATCCAGCTCCGCCTGCACGCCGCTGACGTCGAGAAAACCCGCCAGATCCAGCTCCAAAAATTCTTCGGCGCGTGAGCGGGCGTCCTGCCAGTACAGGCGCCAAACGCCGCCGTTGGTGAGCACGCCCCACTTGACGGCTCGGTCGCTGGCCAGGTCAGCGCGGCTCAAGTAGCGCAGCATTTGCGAGCTGGGTGCGCCGGGATCCAGCGGCTCGTCCAGAGTGCCCCTGTCCAGAGGGCGCAGCCAGCGTTTGACCTCCAGCAGTGCCAGGCCGTGGCGGTAGCGGCGGTCGTCGTGTTTCTCATCTTGCGCGCGTTGCATAGCTGCTGCGTCGGCGAACAGCAGAATGTCGGGTACGTCTTCGCGGCGCTTGCCGCTCAAGTTGACCTGCGGAAGGTAATCGCCGCCCCAACCCAGCTCCAGCAGCACCCGTTCGATGACGAGCTGCTCGGTCTGCGCCTCATTCATCACGGTTTCGGCCGACGAAGATAGCGCGCAGCTGTTGCTTGAAGGCTGCAAGGGCCGCGGCTGATAGGGCTTGGTAGGGCGGCGTCTCACAAATGCCCTGGCGCAGAAAGTCCTGGGTGAAAAGTTGCCCTTGCATATGTCGCGGATTTCGGCTGCCGCCGGCTCTCTTGTTTGCGTTCGAGTGTGCCTTTGCGTCCGGCCGCCGCAGTCTACGGCGCCGGTTCAAACCGGAAGCAGAACTGGCAGGCCAAACGCAGGTTAGTCGCTGCGGAACCCGCGCCTTGCTGGAACTACCATCCAACCCCGTTTGTTGATACCGGGTTCTACGAGGACAAGCGACATGCACGAGTGGCTGGACAGGCTGAACCGGCACTTCCCGGTGCGCTATGCGGTGTGGCTGGCGTGTGCCATCGGCACGCTGTTGTTCGCCTTCACGCACATCGCGTTCGGCATCGGCGGCGGCATGACGCTCGTGCTGCTTTTGCTGACCGGCCTGGGCCTGCGTGACACGCTGCAGCGGCGCCACTCGGTGCTGCGCAACTACCCGGTGATCGGCCACCTGCGCTTTCTGCTCGAATTCATCCGGCCCGAGATTCGCCAGTACTTCATTGAAAGCGATCACGAGGCGGCGCCGTTTTCGCGCCAGCAGCGCAGCCTGGTCTACCAGCGCGCCAAGGGCGAGCCCGACAAGCGGCCTTTCGGTACGCAGCTGGATGTGCAGGCCATCGGCTACGAGTGGATCAACCATTCGATGGCGCCCACCGTGGTGGCCAGCCACGACTTCCGCATCGTCATCGGCGGCGGCACGGGGCACAGCACCGGCCCACACGATGGCACCGGCTGCACGCAGCCCTACAGCGCCAGCGTATTCAACATTTCGGCCATGAGCTTCGGTGCGTTGAGCGCCAACGCAATCCTGGCGCTCAACGGCGGCGCCAAGCGCGGCAACTTTGCGCACGACACCGGTGAGGGCTCCATCAGCCAACACCACCGCGTGCACGGCGGCGATCTGATTTGGGAGATTGGCTCCGGCTATTTCGGCTGCCGCAATGACGACGGCAGCTTCAGCGAAGCGCACTTTGCGGCCAACGCGCTGGACCCGCAGGTCAAGATGATCGAGCTGAAGCTGAGCCAGGGCGCCAAGCCCGGCCACGGCGGTGTGCTGCCGGGCCCCAAGGTCACGCCCGAGATCGCCGCCGCGCGCGGTGTGGCGGTGGGCGTGGACTGCATCAGCCCGGCCGGCCATGGCGCCTTCAGCACGCCGGTGCAGATGCTGCAGTTCATCGCGCGGCTGCGGCAGCTCTCGGGTGGCAAGCCGACCGGCTTCAAGCTGTGCATCGGCCACCCCTGGGAGTGGTTTGCGATCTGCAAGGCGATGCTGGAGACCGGCATCCTGCCGGACTTCATCGTCGTCGATGGTGCCGAGGGCGGCACCGGCGCGGCGCCGCTGGAGTTCACCGACCATGTCGGCGCGCCGTTGCAGGAGGGCCTGCTGCTGGTGCACAACACGCTCAGCGGGCTCGACCTGCGCAGCCGCATCCGCATCGGTTGCGCCGGCAAGGTGGTGGGTGCTTTCGACATCGCGCGCGCGATGGCGCTGGGCGCCGACTGGTGCAATGCGGCACGCGGCTTCATGTTTGCTCTGGGCTGCATACAGGCCCAGGCCTGCCACACCGGCGCCTGCCCCACCGGCGTGACGACGCAGGACGCCAAGCGCCAGCAGGCGCTGGACGTGCCGACCAAGATGGACCGCGTCTGGCGCTTCCACCAGAACACGCTGCGCGCGCTGCAGGAATTGGTGCAGGCCGCCGGGCTGCAGCACCCGAACGAGATCACCGCCGCGCACATCGTGCGCCGCAACGCCGATCACGGCGTGCGCTTGCTCGTCAACCAACTTAGCTTCGTTGCACCCGGCGCTTTGCTGGCAGCCATTCAGGGCCGCGGCGAGTGGCCGCATGCGGTGTTCAAGCTGTACTGGCCGCTGGCGCGCAGCTGCAGCTTCCAGCCGGCCGATGCCGGGATTGCAGCGGTCGCGGCGGGTGCGGCAACGAGCCCAAGGACGAGCACAGCGGCAAGCGCGGCAACAAGCGCAGCAACAAGCGCAGCCACAAGCGCAATAGACGCGGTGGCAGAACCGACCGCATAAACCGCCGCTGCCGTCCAGCCGGCCCGGCCGCGCGCGGCTTCAGCCCCCGGCTTCAGCCGACCGGCGGCGCCGTGTCGATAAAGCTTTGCCGCGTCGCGAGCTTGTCGTGCAGCTTGTGCAGGTTGGGGTGCAGGCCGCGCCAATCGATCTGCGCAAAACGGAAATCCAGGTAGCTCAAAGCGCAGCCCACGGCCACGTCGGCCAGCGTGAAGTGGTTGCCGTTGCACCAGGGCTTGTCGCCCAGGCCCCGGTTCATCGACTGCAGCGCCGCCATCACGCGGCTCATCTGGCGATCGATCCAGGCCTGCGACCGCTCGCCTGCTGCGCGGCCGGCCCAGTGCGCTTCCAGCCGCGCCAGGATGCTGGCGTCGAGCACACCATCGGCCAGCGCTTCCCAGGTGCGCACCTCGACACGCTCGCGCCCCGTGGGGGGAATCAGCTTGCCCACCGGCGACAGCGTGTCCAGGTACTCGACGATGACGCGGGAGTCGAAGATCGCTTCGCCGCCTTCCATCACCAGGCACGGCACCTTGCCCAGCGGGTTGCTCTTGAGGATGTGGTCCTGGCCCCAGACGTCTTCGAGCTCAAGCTGGAAATCGAGCTTCTTCTCGGCCATCACGATGCGCACTTTGCGCACGTACGGGCTGGTCAGTGATCCGAGCAGTTTCATCGTCTTCGAGCGCGCGCTCGCTCTTGGCTGGGTGCGGCTCATTTTAGTGACGGGTTGCCGGTGCCCGCATGCTGCGCCGGCTGCGGCTGGCACCTGAAATCCACGCGCGTCGGGCGGCCTGGCAGAGCCAGTTCAGCCACCGCAGGCGCCATGCGCGAGACGACCTGCCCGCCGCGCACCACCGCCAGGCGCTGCGCGCGCAGCCGAATGGCTTCTTCGGGCGAGCCGGCCTGCAGCAGCACGAAGTCAGCGCGGCAGCCGGGCAGCAGGCCGTAGCCCTGCAGACCGAGGATGCGCGCGTTGTTGACGGTGACGGCATCGAAACACTGGCGCTGGCCTTGCGCCGAGGTCATCTGCGCGACGTGCAGTCCCATCGAAGCGACCTCCAGCATGTCGGCCGAACCGAGCGCGTACCAGGGGTCCATCACGCAGTCGTGGCCGAAGCCGACGTTGACACCGGCGGCCATCAGCTCAGGCACGCGCGTCATGCCGCGGCGCTTGGGGTAGTGGTCGTGGCGGCCTTGTAGCGTGATGTTGATCAGCGGGTTGGCCACCGCATGGACACCGGCCTCGGCAATCAGCGGCAGCAGCTTGCTGACGTAGTAGTTGTCCATCGAGTGCATGGACGTGAGGTGCGATCCAGTGACGCGCCCGTGCAGGCCCAGCCGCTGCGTATGCAGCGCCAGCGTCTCGATGTGGCGAGACAGCGGGTCGTCGCTTTCGTCGCAGTGCATGTCCACCGGCAGGCCGCGCGCAGCGGCCAGCTCACACAACAGCTCGACGCTGCGCGCGCCTTCAGCCATCGTGCGCTCGAAGTGCGGAATGCCGCCCACCACATCGACACCCAGATCCAGTGCGCGCTGCAGGTTGGCCCAGGCGCCGGGTGAACGCAGCAGACCGTCCTGCGGGAAAGCCACCAGCTGCAGATCGAGGTAAGGCGCAACACGCTTTTTCACCGCCAGCAACGCGCGCACGGCCAGCAGCCGCTCGTCACAAATGTCGACATGGCTGCGAATGGCCAGCAGGCCGCGCGCCACCGCCCAATCGCAATACTGCAGCGCGCGCTCGGCAATGGCTTCTTCCGTCAACTGCGGCTTCAGCTCGCCCCACAGCGCGATGCCTTCGAGCAGCGTGCCGCTGCTATTGATGCGCGGCAGGCCGTGGCTCAGCGTGGCGTCGAGATGAAAGTGCGCATCGACGAAAGGCGGGCTCAGCAAAGCACCCGCGGCGTCGAGCTCGGGCGTGCCGGGTGGTGCGGCCAAGCGCTCGCCGGCCGCGCCGACCGCTGCAATGCGGCCAGCGAGCGCCAGCACGTCCACGTCGTGGTGGCCATCGGGCAACGTGGCTCGGCGGATCAACAGGTCGGCATTCATCGGTGCGCAGCAAGGCGGTCGTGGAGCAAGTCGCAGCATAAGAGCTTGTCCGTGAACACGACGCCCCCGCTTCCTGTTCACGTACAAGCTCTCAGACGAGCCACCCCGACGCGGTCACGGTCACCTGCTTGTCATGCTCCAACAACGGGAGCACACTGGATTTGGCATTCCGCCCTGCGTGTGTGCCGGCCTAGGCTCGAACACCCCGTAGTCCCCCAGCAAAGGAGGTTCTAATGAACTTGACGATCAGCGGCCATCATCTCGAGGTCACACCCGCACTTCGCGAGTACGTTCTCACCAAACTGGAGCGTGTGACCCGGCACTTCGACCAAGTCGTCGATGTGACCGTGCTGCTGACAGTAGAGAAGCTGAAGGAGAAGGAACGAAGGCAGCGCGCCGAGGTCACGCTGCACGTCAAAGGCCGCGACATCTTTGTCGAACAAGCAGCCGAGGATTTGTATTCGGCGATCGACCAGTTGATGGACAAGCTTGATCGCCAGGTGGTGCGCCACAAAGATCGGCTGCAGGACCACCACCACATCTCGCCCAAGCGTCTGGAAGCCAGCACGCCCTGACTTTCAATCCAGACACCGGCAACCAAAGCGGCACTTTTCGGGCCGCTTTGGTTTTTCCCGTCCATGGTCGGGTATGTTTGTTGCCATGGCGCCGCAACAAACCACATAAGCACCCGATCCAGGGGCCCGGCCATCCCCTGTTGGCTCGGAGGCCGTTGCTATGATGATTCGTTGATCTCACAGCTTCGTCCGGTACGGTGTATTCGCCGCTTTCTGGGCGGACAGGAATGCTCCGATGAACCGACTTGCCGCCATCCTGCCTGCCAGCAACGTACTGGTGAACGTGGATGCGACCAGCAAAAAGCGCGTGTTCGAGCATGCCGGCTTGCTGTTTGAAAACCAGCACGCCATCGCCCGCGGCACCGTCACCGACAACCTGTTTGCACGCGAGCGCCTGGGCTCAACTGGCCTGGGCCACGCGGTGGCCATTCCGCACGGTCGCATCAAAGGGCTGAAGAACCCGCTGGCCGCCGTGGTGCGGGTGTTGCAGCCGATTCCTTTCGACGCACCCGACGATGAGCCGGTGACCTTGCTGATTTTTTTGTTGGTGCCCGAAGCTGCGACGCAGCGCCATCTGGAAATCCTGTCAGAAATTGCCGAGATGCTGTCCGACCGTGAGCTGCGTGAGCGCCTGAAGACCGAGCCCGACGCGGCCGGCGTACACAAGCTCATCGCCGATTGGGAACCGCTCAAATCTGTGGCTTGATGGGTCCCCCACGCTCACTGCGTTCGCTGCTTTCGGAGGAGGGCTCTTGCTGCGGTCCGGCAAAGCCGGTTCCGCGCAAGCCCTTGATCGTGACGCGGGCGGTACGTTGAAACCTACCTCCATCAGTGCGGAGGCGCTTTTCGAGGCCCACCGCGAAGCGCTGCGCTGGAACTGGATTGCCGGCCATGCCCACCCCGAGCGGCGCTTCGACGATGCCGCGGTGCGCGATGCACGCTCGGCGGCCGACCTCGTCGGCTACCTCAATTACATCCACCCCTACCGGGTGCAGATCGTTGGCCGTCGCGAGGTGGCCTACCTCAACGACGCGTCGGGCGAAGACACCGAGCGTCGCATCTCGCGCATCGTCACGCTGGAGCCGCCGGTGCTGATCGTCGCCGACGGCCAGGCGCCGCCAGACCGCCTGGTGGCCATGTGCGACCGCGCCGAGATCCCGCTGTTCGTGACGCACGAGTCGGCCGGCCACGTCATCGACCTGGTGCGTGGTTACCTGGGCCTGCACTTCGCTGACCGCACGACGCGCCACGGCGTGTTCATGGACATCCTGGGCCTGGGTGTGCTGCTGACCGGCGAGTCGGGCCTGGGCAAGAGCGAGCTGGGGCTGGAGTTGGTGTCGCGCGGCCACGGCCTGGTGGCCGACGACGCGGTGGACATCTACCGCACCAGCCAGACCGCGCTGGAAGGCCGGTGCCCCGAGCTGCTGCAGAACCTGCTGGAGGTACGCGGCATCGGCCTGCTGGACATCAAAGCCATCTTCGGCGAGACGGCGGTGCGCCGCAAGATGCGCGTGAAGCTGATCGTGCACCTGGTGCGCAAGGAAACGATGGACCGCGAGTTCGAGCGCCTGCCTTACGAACCGCTGTACGAGGACATCCTGGGTCTGCCGGTGCGCAAGGTCGTGATCGCAGTGGACGCCGGACGCAACTTGGCGGTGCTGGTGGAGGCCGCGGTACGCAACACCGTGCTGCAGCTGCGCGGCATCGACACCTATCAGGAATTCGTCAAGCGCCACCAGCTGGCGATGGAGCGCAGCACGCCCGACGAGTAAGCGGCGGCGCGCATGGCGATTGCCGATTGCCGATTGCCGATTGCCGAAGGCCGAAGGCAGCATGCCGTCAGGCGCGGCCGGCAAGCTGCTACTTCTGCCGGTGCTCGCAATGCGGTTTGGTGCAGCGCGCGTACAGCGCCAATGAATGCTCCTGAAGCGCGAAGCCACGCGACTCCGTGACTTCGCGCTGGCGTGCTTCGATTTGCGCGTCGAAGAACTCCTCGACGCGGCCGCAGTCCAGGCACACCAGGTGGTCGTGGTGCTGGCCTTCGTTGAGCTCGAAGACCGCCTTGCCCGACTCGAAGTTGCTGCGCGTCAACAACCCGGCTTGCTCGAACTGCATCAACACGCGGTACACGGTTGCCAGCCCGATGTCGGCGCCCTCGGTCAGCAAGGCCTTGAAGACGTCTTCGGCCGTCATGTGGCGCCGCGCGGTGCGCTGAAAGACCTCGAGGATCTTGATGCGCGGCAGCGTCGCTTTGAGGCCGCTGTGCTTGAGTTCTTCGGCGTGTTTCACTGCGCCCCCTAAATGACACGGCCTTGGCAGTCGCTGCGCCGGATTGGGCAGGCCCTGCGAGGCTGCCCCGCTAGAATTCGGCCATCATAGCCAGCAAGATTGGCCGCGGCGGCTTGTTCCCTGAGGTGTCGTTCGGCCCTTCTCGATCGCCCCAACCCTTCCGGCCCGTTCAGCACTCCCGGCTTGCACAGCCTCACGGCCCCAGCGGCTGCCACGCACCCACCGCGCCCCATGCCCAGTTTGCCCAGCTCGCCCGGCTCGCTTCGCTTGCCGCGACCTCTGTCCCTCACGTGCACGCTGGCCGCTGTGGCCCTGCTGGCCGGCTGCCAGTCGCTGCAGCGCACCGACAGCTTCCTCGGCTTCATCACGCCCTACCGCATCGACATCGTGCAGGGCAATGCGATCACGCAGGAGCAGGCCGTGCTGGTCAAACCCGGGCTGACGCGGCTGCAGGTGCGCGACATTCTGGGCACGCCGCTGGTGACCGACCCCTTTCACGCCAACCGCTGGGACTACATCTTCACGTTGCGCCGGCCAGGCGCGCAACTGCAGCGGCGCAGCGTCATCGTGACCTTCGACGGTGATGTCGTCAAAAACATCGACGCACCCGAGCTGCCCGCAGAACGCGACTTCGTGGCCTCCATCAGCCGCATCAAGGACCCACGCGCGCCCAAGCTGGAGCTGACCGATGCTGAGCGCCAGGCGCTGCCGCCGCCGGTGCGGCGGGAGGCTCCGGCGCCGGAACCGGTGGGCCTGGTGCGCGAGTACCCGCCGCTTGAGCCGAGCTGAGCTGAGCGGGCAGTGGCAGCAGCCGTGGCGCCCGCGGTCCCGGTGCTGAATTCGGTACTGAGCATTGCCGTGGCCGGTGCCGCAGGCCGCATGGGTCGCCTGCTGGTGCAGGCCGTGCTGGGCGACACCGGCTTGCGCCTGAGCGGTGCGCTCGATGTGCCCGGCAGCGCCGGGCTCGGGCAGGACGCCGGCGCTGCGCTCGGCCGCCACAGCGGCGTGCAGGTCACTGCCGACCTGCAGCAAGGCCTGGCCGGCGCCGACGTGCTAATCGACTTCACGCGGCCCGACGGCACGCTGGCCCACCTGGCCGCCTGCCGCGCGGCTGGCGTTCGCGCAGTCGTCGGCACCACGGGGTTCACAGCCCAGCAGCGTGCCGAGCTGGCTGCGCAGGCGCAGCACATCGGCATCGTCTTCGCGCCCAACATGAGCGTCGGCGTCAACGTCATGCTGGGCCTGCTGCAAGCCGCAGCGCGGGCGCTGGACGACAGCTACGACGTTGAGGTCATCGAGGCCCACCACCGCCACAAGGTCGACGCACCCAGCGGCACCGCGCTGGCGCTCGGTGAGGCGGTCGCCCGGGGCCGCGGCGTTGCGCTGCAGGGCCGCAGTGTTTTTGCGCGCGAGGGCCACACCGGCGAACGCCGCCGCGGCGACATCGGCTTTGCCGCCATCCGCGGGGGCGACATCGTCGGTGAGCACACCGTACTGTTCGCCGGCACCGGCGAGCGCATCGAGATCACGCACAAGAGCAGCAGCCGCGCCAACTATGCCGAAGGCAGCCTGCGCGCGGCGCGCTACGTGGCAGCACGCGGCCCGGGCTTGTACGGCATGGCCGACGTGCTCGGCCTGCCGGGTGGTCTGGCTGACAAGCTGACAAGTTGACGGGCTGACACGCAGACACGCTGAAGAGCACAAAGACGGGCTGAACATGGCGCTCCACGGTCTGCAACAGTTTTGGCTCAGCACCGACGGTGTCGGCCGTGCCGTGGCGCTACTGCTGCTGTTGATGTCGGTGGCGGTCTGGGTGTTGATCCTGTGGAAGGGCTGGGTGCTCAGGCGCGCCACAGCCGATATCCACCGCGCGGTGCCGGCCTTCTGGGACGCTGCGACGCTGGACGATGGCCGCACCCGGCTGGCCGCGCTGGACCGCGAGCGTGTGCTGCAGCCGCTGTTGGCCGCTGCCACTGCCCAGCCGCAGCCACTCACTTTGGAAGCCAGCGGTCGCGTTGAGAGCCAGCTCACGCGGCGCCTGCGCGACGCGCTGCACCGCGGCCTGGCGCACCTGCAGTTCGGCCAGGTGCTGCTGGCCAGCATCGGCAGCACGGCACCTTTCGTCGGACTCTTCGGCACCGTCTGGGGCATTTACCACGCACTTGCGGGCATGGCTGCAGCGGGCAGCATCACGATCGACAAGGTCAGCGGCCCGATCGGTGAGGCGCTGATCATGACGGCCGCCGGCATTGCCGTGGCCGTGCCCGCGGTGCTGGCCTACAACGTGTTCGGCCAGTGGATCGCAGCGTCCGAGGCCGAGCTGGAAGGCTTTGCACACGACCTGCGTGAAGTCGTGCTGTCCTCCGCGGAGCCCTGAGATGGCGTTTGGCCGCCTTGAACGCAATCCCGGCAGCAAGCCGATGAGCGATATCAACATGACGCCGCTGATCGACGTGATGCTGGTGCTGCTGGTGATCTTCATCATTACCGCGCCGCTGATGACGACCAGCCTGAAGCTCGATCTGCCGCACAGCGATGCCGCTGCCAACAGCAATGCACCGGCCTTTGTGGCGGTGGCCATCGACGCCGAGGGCCGGCTGTACTTGGGTGAGCAGCCGCTGGCGCCGGAGCAGGCGCGCGACAGCATCGTGCAGCAGGTGCGCGAAGCCGCGCGGCGCAATCCGGCCACCGAGGTGCAACTGCGCGCCGACAGCCGCGTGCCTTACGGCCGTGTGGCGGAATTGATCGGCTGGGTGCAGGCGGCGGGGCTCACGCGCATCGGCTTTGTTACCGAGACGGCCGCCGAGCCAGCCGACCCAGCGGCCGCCTCGCCACCAGGAGCCACGGCGCCAAAGTAGCCGTCCCTACAATCGGAGGATGAACGAAAAGTACGTGCCCGCCGAGGTCGAAACTGCCGCCCAGCTGCACTGGGAATTGAGCGGCGCCAGCAGCGTCACCGAAGACCCGGCGCGCCCCAAGTTCTACGCCTGCAGCATGCTGCCCTACCCCAGCGGCAAGCTGCACATGGGGCACGTACGCAACTACACCATCGGCGACATGATGGGCCGCCAGTTGCGCATGAAGGGCATGAACGTGTTGATGCCGATGGGTTGGGACGCCTTTGGCCTGCCGGCGGAGAACGCGGCGATGGCCAACAACGTG
The DNA here is from genome assembly GCA_026785885.1 of Rubrivivax sp. Lineage (GTDB taxonomy): Bacteria > Pseudomonadota > Gammaproteobacteria > Burkholderiales > Burkholderiaceae_C > Rubrivivax. The sequence goes on along the minus strand of JAJAZC010000128.1, from coordinate 14,550 downwards.
CCGCCCGAGCAGTGGACGCGCGCCAACATTGCCGACATGAAGAGCCAGATGAAGCCGCTGGGCCTGGCCTTCGACTGGAGCCGCGAGCTCGCGACCTGCGACCCCAGCTACTACAAGTGGAACCAGTGGTTCTTTCTGCAGATGCTCGACAAGGGCATCGCCTACAAGAAGACGCAGATCGTCAACTGGGACCCGGTCGACCAGACCGTGCTGGCCAACGAACAGGTCGTCGACGGCCGTGGCTGGCGCAGCGGCGCCACCGTCGAAAAGCGCGAGATCCCGGGCTACTACCTGGCCATCACGCGGTACGCCGACGAGCTGCTGGCCGGTGTCAACGACCCCACGTATCCGGACTACCTCGCCGGCTGGCCCGAGCGTGTGCGCCTGATGCAGGAGCACTGGATAGGCAAGAGCGAAGGCGTGCGATTCGCCTTCCGCCACAACATCACGGGCGCTGACGGCGAGCCGATTCAGGGCGGTCTGATGCACGTCTTCACGACGCGTGCCGACACGCTGATGGGCGTGACCTTTTGCGCCGTGGCGCCGGAGCACCCGCTGGCCACGCACGCAGCGCTAGCCAACCCGGAGCTGGCTGCTTTCATCGCGCGCTGCAAACAAGGCGGCACCACCGAAGCCGAGCTGGCGCTGAAGGAAAAGGAAGGCCTGCCCACGGGCTTGAGCGTGCTGCACCCGCTGACCGACGAGCCGGTGCCGCTGTGGGTGGGCAACTACGTGTTGATGGGCTATGGCGACGGTGCCGTAATGGGGGTGCCGGCACACGACGAGCGCGACTTTGCTTTTGCGCGCAAGTACGGCATCCCGATGCTGCAGGTCGTGCATGTGGACGGCGAGCCCTACGACTACGCGCGCTGGCAGGACTGGTATGCCGACAAACAGCGCGGCGTCACCATCAACAGCGGCAACTTCAGCGGCCTGCATTGCGCACCGGCGGTGGAGGCCATCGCCCAGGCGCTGAAAGATCTGGGCCTGGGCGATAGACAAACCACCTGGCGCTTGCGCGACTGGGGCATCAGCCGGCAGCGCTATTGGGGCACGCCGATCCCGATCATCCATTGCGATGGCAGCGAAGGACGGCCCGGCTGCGGCTCGGTGCCGGTGCCCGAGAAAGACCTGCCGGTAATCCTGCCGCCGGACCTCGTGCCCGATGGCAGCGGCAACCCGCTGAACAAGTGCGCCGGGTTCTTGAACGTCTCCTGCCCGCAATGCGGCCAGCCGGCGCGGCGCGAGACCGACACCATGGACACCTTCGTCGACAGCGCCTGGTACACCATGCGCTACTGCTGCCCGGGCAGCGACGACGCGATGGTCGACGAGCGCATTGACTACTGGATGCCGATGGACCAGTACATCGGCGGCATCGAACACGCGGTGCTGCACTTGCTGTACGCGCGCTTTTGGACCAAAGCCATGCGCGACCTCGGCCTGGTTCGCTTCGGCGAGCCTTTCACGCGGCTGTTCACGCAGGGCATGCTGCTTAATGAAAGCTTCTACCGCGATGAAGCCGACGGCAAAAAACGCTGGTTTTATCCCAGCGAGGTCGAGGTGCTGTACGACGAGCGCGGCCAACCCACTGGCGCCACGGCGCGTGCGGACGGCCTGCCGGTGATGTTGGGCGGCATCGAGAAGATGTCCAAGAGCAAGAACAACGTCGTCGAGCCCAAAGACATCATCGCCAAGTTCGGTGCCGACACGGCGCGTGTGTTCACGATGTTTGCCGGTCCGCCGGATCAAAGCGCAGCGTGGTCCGACTCCGGGGCCGAGGGCAGCTTCCGCTTTCTGCGCCGGTTGTGGGCCGCGGGCTTGCGCGCCCAGGGTGTCTTGTCGGGCCTGGATGGCAGCGTGCCGGCGATCACCGGCGCGTCGGCCGCAGCCACCACGTTGCGGCGCGAAATGCACCTGTTGCTGCGCCAGGTGAGCCACGATTTCGAGCGCCTGCAATACAACACCGTGATCTCCGGCGCGATGAAGATGCTCAACGCCATCGACGATGCCAAGCTCGACGCCAGACTCGATGCCGCACCAAACGCCACACCTGCCCCCGCACTTGACGCCGCACCCAGCGCGACACCCGGCGCCACGCCGGCCGACGCCGCCTTGTTGCACGAGGCCTTCAGCCTGTTGCTGCGCACGCTGTACCCGGCCGCACCGCACATCACGCATGCGCTGTGGCACGAGATGGGTTTTGCCGCGCGCCACGGCGACATCATCAACGCGCCTTGGCCCGAGGTCGATGAAGCGGCGCTGCTGCAGGACCGCATCGAGCTCGTGCTGCAGGTCGCCGGCAAGACACGCGGCAGCATCCACGTGCCGGCCGACGCCGAACGCGGCGCGATCGAGGCCGCAGCACTTGCGTCGCCCGAGTTCGCACGGTTCAGCGATGGCAAGGCTGTGAGGAAAGTGATCGTCGTGCCGGGGCGGCTGGTCAATGTGGTTGTCTAGACGGGTGGTGCTGGTGGCGGGCGCGGCGGCGGCTGCCTCGGCTTCGGCCGCGCTGCTCTCCGGCTGCGGCTTTCAGCTGCGCCAGCCGCCGCGGGTGGCCTTCAGCAGCATCGCGTTGACCGGCTTTGCGCCGCGCTCGCCGTTGCACGGTGAGCTCAAGCGCCAGCTGCAGCAACAGGTGCAGGTGCTGGATGCACCGGACAGGGCACAGCTGGTGTTGCTGGTGCTGGACGATGTGCGCGAGCGCAGCGTCGTGGCCAGCACCGCCGCAGCGCAGGTGCGTGAGCTGCAGCTGCGCTTGCGCTTTCACTTCCGCGTACGCAACGCGGCTGGGCGCGAGCTGATCCCGCGTGCCGAGTTGCAGGTCTCGCGCGACCTGAGCTACAGCGAAACCGCGGCGCTGGCCAAAGAGGCCGAAGAAGCCGAGCTGTACCGCGAGATGCAATCCGACATCGCTGCGCAAGTCATGCGCCGGCTGGCGACGTTGACGGTTACGCAGACGCTCACGCACACGGTCAGGCAGTAGCCGCCATGCAGCTGCGCGCCGATCAGCTGGATGCGGCCCTGGCCCGGGGCTTGAAGTCGCTGTACACGATCCATGGCGACGAGCCGCTGCTGGCGCAGGAAGCGGGCGACGCCATCCGTGCCGCGGCGCGCGCTGCGGGCTTTATCGAACGCAAGGTCTTCACCGTCAGCGGTGCGCACTTCGATTGGGCCGGCGTGCTGGGCGCTGCGCAGGCCATGAGCCTGTTTGCCGACAAGCAGCTGATCGAGATCCGCATCCCCGGCGGCAAGCCCGGCAAGGAAGGATCCGATGCTTTGCAGCGTTACTGCGAGCGCGTTTGTGCGCGCCTGCCCGACGATGTGCTGACACTGGTGACGCTGCCGCGGCTGGACTATCAGCAAAGCAAGGCGGCGTGGTTCAACGCGCTGGATGCTGCCGGCACCACGCTGCGGGTCGAAACCTTGGCGCGGCACGCGCTGCCGGCCTGGCTGGCGCAGCGGCTGGCTCGCCAGCAGCAGCGGGTGGCCGCGGGTGAAGCTGGGCAGCGCACGCTGGCGTTCTTTGCCGATCGCGTCGAAGGCAACCTGCTGGCTGCGCATCAAGAACTGCAAAAGTTGGCGCTGCTGCACCCGGCCGGCGAGTTGAGCTACGAGCAGGTCGAAGCCGCGGTGCTCAACGTCGCACGTTATGACGTGACCAAGCTGGCTGAGGCGGTATGGGCCGGCCAGACCGCGCGCGCACTGCGCATGCTGGACGGCCTGCGCGCCGAGGGCGAAGCGGCCGTGATGGTGCACTGGACGTTGGCCGAAGACGTGCGCGCACTGGCCCGCGGCCACGCGGCGCTGCAGGCCGGCAAGCCGCTGCCGCTGGCCATCAAGGACGCACGCGTCTGGGGTACCAAAGAAAAGTTGTTGGAGCGGGTGCTGCCGCTGTTGGCCGGCCACCAGGTGGCGCGCTTGCTGGATGCAGCCGGCATCTGCGACGGCATCGTCAAGGGCCTGAAGCACCCGCAGTGGCCGCACGAGCCCTGGGCTGCGCTGCGGCGCTGGGTGCTGCAGATGCTGCAGGCAGCAGCGGCCAGCAAAACCGGCCGCCTGGCGCTGCGACCCTGAGCGGCGCGGCGCTCGCTGCCGCCTACCGTTGGGTCGGCGGGCTGCTGCTGGACCTGCTGCCTGATCTGCTGCCTGATCTGCTGCATGCGCGTCTACTTGTCGACGAACGCGCGCTCGATTACGTAGTCGCCCAGCTCGCCCTGTCGTGGGCTGATCTCGAAGCCCTGCGCATCCAGCAGCGCGCTGCACTCGGCCAGCATCGCGGCGTTGCCGCAGATCATCGCGCGGTCAACCCGCCGGTCCAGCGGCGACAGGCCGATGTCGCGGCCGAGTTGCCCGGTGCGCAGCAGGTCGGTCAGACGGCCCTGGTGGCGGAAGGGCTCGCGCGTGACGGTCGGGTAGTAAATCAGTCGCCCGTGCACCAACTCGCCGAGAAACTCGTGCTCGGGCAGCTCGTGCTTCAGGAAGTGCGCGTAGGCCAGCTCGCTGACGATGCGCACGCCGTGCACCATCACGACCTTGTCGAAACGCTCGTACGTTTCCGGGTCCTGCAGGATGCTCATGAAGGGCGCCAGGCCGGTGCCGGTGGCCAGCAGGTACAGATGCCGCCCGGGCCGCAAATCGTCCAGCAGCAGGCTGCCCACGGGCTTGCTGCCGACGATGACCTCGTCGCCCGGCACCAGGTGTTGCAAGCGCGATGTGAGCGGGCCGTCGGGCACCTTGATGCTGAGGAATTCGAGGTACTCGGCGTGATTGGGGCTGGCCACGCTGTAAGCACGCAGCAGCGGCTTGCCGTTGACCGGCAAACCGATCATCAGAAAGTGCCCGTTGCGAAAGCGCAGAGCCGGGTCCCGCGTGGTGCGAAAGGAAAACAGCGTGTCGTTCCAGTGGTGCACGGAGAGCACACGTTCGGTGGCGGGCATAAGGCAATCGTTGAAGTCGAGAAAGGGTAAACGGCGGCGGGCGGAGCAGGACAGCGGCGCAGGGTGGAGCGGCGCGGCGCAATGGGGAACCGGAACAGGGGCTGCAGCAGCCGCAGCGGCCGCTGCGGCGGCTGCCGCCGATTGTCGTCGGCACCGCACGGCCAGCTATCAGTAGGCGCGTTGTCTATCCACCAGGTGCTGCAGCGCACCGCCATCCTGCAGCGCCTGCAGGTTGGCCGCCACCACAGCGGCCGCGCTGCTGGGATCGGTCTGCGCGGCCACATGCGGCAGCACCGTGACGCTGGGGTGCTGCCAGAACGCGTGGCCGGGTGGCAGCGGCTCGGCGTGAAAGACATCGAGCACCGCGTGCTGCAGATGGCCATGATCCAAAGCCGCCAGCAATGCGTCGTCATCCACATGCGCACCACGCGCGAGGTTGACGACGCTGGCACCGCGCGGCAACGCGGCGAAGAACGCGGCGTCTAGCAAGCCGCGGGTCTGCGGTGTCAGCGGCAGCAGGTTGATCACGATGTCGGCCTGCGCCAGCAGCGGCGGCAACGGTGTGCCGTCGCGCCGCCAGCCGCTGACGGCGTAGCCCTGCTGCGCCAGCCGCGCCGCCACTGCGCGGCCAATCTGGCCCTGGCCCAGAATCAGCACGCGCAGCGCATCGGCCCGGCGCTGCGGGTGCTGCAGCCATTGCGCCGCGTGCTGCTGGCGGGCGTAGGCGTAGAAGCCGCGCTGCAGCGACAGCACGGCCCACAGCGCGGTCTCGGTCATGGCGGCGTTCATCGCCGGGTCGACCATGCGCGCGATCGGCACGCCGACGGGCAGCGTGGTGTCGGCCAGCAAACGGTCGACCCCCGCCCACAAGCTTTGAATCAGTCGCAGTGCCGGCAGGCCTTGCAGGCTGCCGCGGCGCGGGTTGGCGACCACCGCAGCCACCACATCGACCGGCACTGCCTGCGCGGCCGGCAAGTCCAGCCATTGGGCCTGCGGCATTGCCTGCTGCAGTGCGGTTTGCCAAGCCGCCTGCTCAGCGGCGTCGAATGCGCCGCACAGCAGCACCTTCACGTCGCGGCTTCGATCAGACGCCGCAGCGCGGCTTTGACGCTGGCGCTGCGCACCGCATCGCGGTCGCCCGGCAGTTGCAGCCGCTCAGCCTGCACCTGATGCGCGGTGCCCCAGGCCAGCCAGACCGTGCCCACCGGCTTGCCGGACACCGCACCGCCCGGCCCGGCGATGCCGGTGACGGCCAGGGCCAGCTGCACCGGCGCGTGCTGCAGCGCGCCCGCCACCATCGCCCGCGCGACTTTTTCGCTGACCGCGCCGACCTGCGCAAACAGCGCTGCGTCGACCCCCAACAGTTGTGTCTTGGCTTCGTTCGTGTAGGTCACGAAGCCGCGCTCGAACCAGTCGCTGCTGCCGGGCAGCGCGGTGCAGGCAGCGGCAACAAGGCCGCCGGTGCAGCTCTCGGCGGTGGCCAGGCGCCAAGCACGGCGGCGCAGCGCGCTGGCCAGCGTGGCGGCCTGCTCAGAGAAGTCGAGGATGTCCATGGCGCTGCAGCTTCAGTCCCACAACCGCACGACGACGGCCATCACCAGCAGCGTACACAGCGCGGCAACGAAGTCGTCGACCAGGATGCCCAACCCCTGCCGCCAGCCGATGCCGGGCTGACCGGCGTGTTGTTTGAAATAGCGGTCGGCCCAGCCCACCGGGCCCGGCTTGGCCGTGTCGAAAAAGCGGAACAGCACGAAGGCGGCCGCCTGCGTCCACCACGAAGCCGGCGCCAGCACCCACAGCACGGTCCAGAAGGCCAGCACCTCGTCGCAGACGATTGCGCCCGGGTCCGCGGTGCCCAGGTGCTGTGCGGTGCGCGTGCAGGCCCACACGGCCAGCAGCGTGCCGGTGCCGATCAGCACGCCAAAGCCGGTGGCGCCGAGCCAGCGCTCCAGCACCAGAAACGCAACCCAGGCCCACAGCGTACCGACCGTGCCCGGCGCCCACCGCGCCAGCCCACTGCCCAGGCCGAAGGCGATCCAATGCGCCGGGTCGCGGCGCATGAAAGCGAAGTCAGCACGTGTAGCGGGCATGACTCAACTGCCGTCGAAGTGATCGAAGCCGCGCAGGCCCAGCGTGGCTGCTGCCACCGTGTGGCCGGGTGCCAGCATGACGTGCAAGCCAGCGCCGGCGACGATGCGGCCGCAGCACGTGACCGCGACACCGGCTTTGGCGGCCGCCGCAATAACCTCACTGCGGCGCGCTGCAGCGGCCGTGAACAGCAGCTCGTAATCGTCACCACCGGCCAGAAGACACAGCTGCTGCAGCGCTGCGGTCTGGCGCGCCAGCACCGCGCTGCGCGGCAAGGCCGGCATGTCGACCACCGCGCCGCAGCCCGAGCGCCGTAGCACGTGGCCCAGGTCGCCGAGCAGCCCGTCGCTCAGGTCGATCGCACTGCTGGCCAAGCCGCGCAGCGCCAGCCCCAATGCGACACGCGGCTCAGGCTGCTCCATCGCACGCCGCACGGACTCGAAATACACAGCGTCCAGCGCCAACGTGCCACGAAAGACCTCGAGCGCCAGCCGCGCATCGCCGAGCAGGCCGCTGACCCACAGCTCGTCGCCCGCCCGCGCGCCGCTTCGCAGCAGTGCCTGGCCCGGCGGCACCTGGCCGATGGCGGTGATGCACAGGTTCAAAGGCCCGGCCGTGGTGTCACCGCCGATCAGCGCGATGCCGTGCGCATCGGCCAGCGCAAAGAGGCCGCGCGCCAGTGCCGCGACAAAGGCCTCATCACTGCGCGGCAGCGCCAGTGCCAGCGTGAAGCCCAGCGGCTCCGCACCGCAAGCCGCGAGGTCACTCAGGTTGACGGCCAGCGCCTTGTGGCCCAGCCGCTCGGGCTGCACGGTGGACAAGAAGTGCCGGCCTTCGACCAGCATGTCGCTGGACACCGCCAGCTGCTGCCCGGGCGCCGGCTGCAACAGGGCGCAGTCGTCGCCGATGCCCTCCATCACGCCTGTGCCCGGCGCGTGGCTTGGCCGCATGAAGTGTTTGGCGATCAGATCGAATTCACCGGCCATGGCGGAGGCCGTCTTCGCTGCACCCGGCGCGGCACCCGAAGGCGGCCCTGGCGGTGGGCGCCTCGCTATGGCCAGGGGGGCAATTCAAGGGCATCGGCATGTCGGGTGCGGGGTCGGTCATCGCTGGCCGGGGTGGGCAGCAGGGGCAGGGTCTGCAGTGTCGCTGCTGCGCCGCGGGCCGTCGCGGGTGCATGCGCAACGGCCGTCGCGAAGGTTGTATGGGCCTTGCCGTGGCGCGCTTGCAGGCAGCGGCAACAGGCCATAGTGCAGCGGACCCGCACCTACAATTCGCGCCCGCTGCAAGCCCGATGCAGTGCAACGAGGAAAGCCCCGATATGGCCGCTGCCGACGACAAGAGTGCTGCCCCCGCCGGGCCGCCGCAAGCGGCGTTCGCGGTCACTGCTGCGCCTGATGCCGCATTGGATCCTGCTTTCGATCCAGCTCCTGTTCCTGCGTCTGTCGCTGCGTCTGTCGCTGCTCCTGATTTGGCGTCTGATCCGGCGTCTGATCCGGCGGCTGATCCAGCGCTCGAGCGGGCGGCCGAGTTCCGCCGCGCGGCGCTGAGGTACCACGAGTTTCCGACCCCGGGCAAGCTGGCCGTTAGCGCCACCAAGCAGATGCTCAACCAGCGCGATCTGGCGCTGGCCTACAGCCCCGGCGTGGCCGCGGCCTGTGAAGAGATCGTGGCCGACCCGGCCAATGCTTTTCGCTACACCGCGAGAGGCAACCTGGTCGGCGTCATCACCAACGGCACCGCGGTGCTGGGCCTGGGTGACATCGGCCCGCTGGCGGCCAAGCCGGTGATGGAAGGCAAGGCGGTGCTCTTCAAGAAGTTCGCCGGCATCGACGTTTTCGACATCGAGCTGAACGAAAAGAATCTGGACAAACTGGTCGACATCATCGCCGCGCTGGAACCGACTTTCGGCGGCATCAATCTCGAAGACATCAAAGCACCGGACTGCTTCTACGTCGAGCGCAAATTGCGTGAGCGCATGAAGATTCCGGTCTTCCACGATGACCAGCACGGCACGGCCATCGTCGTCGGTGCTGCGGTGATCAACGCGCTGACCGTCGTGGGCAAGAACATCGGCGAGGTCAAGCTGGTGGCGAGTGGAGCCGGTGCCGCGGCGCTGGCCTGCCTGGGCTTGCTGTTGAAGCTGGGTCTGCGGCGCGAGAACGTCTGGGTCACCGATCTGGCCGGTGTGGTCTACGAAGGCCGCACCGAATTGATGGACGACGACAAAGCCTTCTTCGCGCAGAAGACGCCGCTGCGCAAGCTGGCCGAGGTGCTGCCCGGCGCCGACATTTTTTTGGGCCTGAGCGCGGCAGGCGTGCTCAAGCCCGAAATGTTGGCCGCCATGGCGCCGTGCCCGGTGATCTTTGCGCTGGCCAACCCGACGCCCGAAATCTCGCCCGAAGCCGCCAGGGCCGCGCGGCCCGACGCGATCATTGCCACCGGCCGCACCGACTACCCGAACCAGGTCAACAACGTCCTGTGTTTCCCGTACATCTTCCGGGGCGCGCTGGACTGCGGTGCCACCACGGTGACCGACGCGATGGAGATCGCCGCAGTGCACGCCATTGCACAGCTGGCGCAGGCCGAGCAAAGCGATGTCGTGGCGGCGGCTTACGTCGGCGCGACGCTGAGCTTCGGGCCCGAGTACCTGATCCCCAAGCCCTTCGACCACCGGCTGATGATGATGATTGCGCCGGCGGTGGCCGAAGCCGCAGCAGCCTCGGGCGTGGCCATGCGGCCGATTGCCGACATGCCGGCGTACCGCGAGCGGCTCAAGAGCTTCGTCTATGCCTCGGGCACGACGATGAAGCCGATCTTCGAGCAAGCCCGAAAGGCGCTGAACAAACGTGTCGCGTATGCCGAAGGCGAGGACGAGCGCGTGCTGCGCGCCGCGCAAGTGGTGGTCGACGAAGCGCTGGCGCGGCCGACGTTGATCGGCCGGCCGGCGGTGATTGCTTCGCGCATCCTCAAGTTCGGGCTGCGCTTGAAGGAGGGCACGGACTACGACGTCGTCAATGTCGAGCAGGACGATCGCTACCGCGATTTCTGGATGACCTACCACCGCATGACCGAACGCAAAGGCGTCTCGGTGCACCTAGCCAAGATCGAGATGCGGCGGCGGCTCACGCTGATCGGCGCGATGCTGCTGCACAAGGGCCAGGTCGACGGCCTGCTGTGCGGCACCTGGGGCACCACCGCCACGCACCTGCACTACATCGATCAGGTCATCGGCAAGCGCGCCGGCGGCAGCGCGCGCACGACGCAGGACGTACGCGTCTACGCCTGCATGAACGGGTTGATGCTGCCGGGGCGCCAGGTGTTCCTGGTGGACACCCACGTCAACGCCGACCCGACGGCCGAAGAGCTGGCGGAGATCACCGTGATGGCGGCTGAAGAAATGATGCGCTTCGGCGTGGAGCCGCGCGTGGCGCTGCTGTCGCATAGCAACTTCGGCACCAGCGACCACACCAGCGCCGTCAAGATGCGGCGCGCACTGGCGCTGCTGCGCGACCAGGCACCCTGGCTGGAGGCCGACGGTGAGATGCACGGCGATGTCGCGCTCGACGCCGCCGCGCGTCACAAGGTCATGCCGCGCAGCACGCTGACCGGCGAGGCCAACCTCTTGGTACTGCCAGGCATCGACGCCGCCAACATTGCCTACAACCTGCTCAAGATCACGGCCGGGGGCGGCATCGCCATCGGCCCGGTGCTGTTGGGCGCGGACAAACCGGTGCACATCCTGACGCCATCCACCACGGTCCGCCGCATCGTCAACATGACCGCCGTCACCGTCGCAGATGCTGAGGCGGGACGTACGTCAGGCCCAGTGGCCTGACGTTCGCCAAGCCGAAGAGCCCGACGCGTCTCGCGCGACGGGCGCGCCCTGCAAGGGGAGGCGGGACGTACGTCAGGCCCAGTGGCCTGACGTTCGCCGGCCGGAGAGCCCGGCACTCGAATTGCGGCTCATTGCCGCGCGCCCTGGACCGTCACAAGTCCCATCTGGCTGCGCCAACAGCTCGTGTGAGCGCCTACTAATCCCCTCGCTCGACCGCCCCAATCCAGGGCAGTATCTTGAGTTTTTGGGGGGGCTCAGTTAACATTCTCGTTTGATTTAACAGGGTTAACCCGTGTTTCGGACCGGTCTGGTCCCGCCGAGCAGCAGGCTGCGGTGGGCACTGCACAAGTGGGGGGCTGCCGTTGTGGTGGTCTCGTGCTTGGCAGCCGGCGCTAACACCTGGGCCCGCAGGCCGGATCAGCCCGGCTCCACCGTCAGCACCGCCACCAGCATTGGTCTGGCCAGCCTGCCCAGTGAAGCCCGGGCAACTCACCGGCTCATCCTTGCAGGCGGCCCATTTCCTTTTTCCAAAGACGGCACCGTTTTCGGCAACCGTGAAAGGTTGCTGCCGCGGCAGGCGCGGGGTCACTACCGCGAGTACACGGTCCGGACCCCGGGTTCGCGGGACCGCGGCGCCCGCCGGATTGTCTGCGGTGGCAAACCGCCCACCGATCCCGAAGCCTGTTTCTACACCGACGATCACTACGCCAGTTTTAAGCGCATCGCACCGTGAACGCCACCACCCAAATCATCCCTTCCGAACGAGCAACAAGGAGGATCGCGACCATGGAGTTGCAGACCATCCGACCGAATCTTGTGCAGGCCATCCGTGCCTATCGGGTCGACGATCTGATGTCCGCTGCGCGAGCTGCCGGGCAGCATTTTTTGTACGCCAACCTTTCGAGCGCGCAGACCAAGCAGGACGTGCTGGACGGCATCGCCGCGGCCTTTACGTTCCCTGCGCACTTCGGCAAAAATCTGGACGCGCTGTTCGACTGCATGACCGACTTCGTGCACAAAGCCGGGCAGCAACCGGGTTTTGTCGTCGTGCTCGAGCAGTTGCCCGACAACCCGCGTTTCGACCGTGAATCGCGTGAGCAGTTGCTGGAGGTCTTTCGCGACGCCGCTGAGTTTTGGGGCGAACGGCGAATACCGTTCAGGTGCTTCTATTCTTTTCAGTAGCCCGCTCCCTGGAAATCGGGTCATGGGAGCGGGCTACCGAGGTGGCCCAGACGACGACTGCTGCTGTTGCCAAGCCGGCGGTCAAGGCGGTGCCGAAGAACGGCACCAACCCGAACTTCGGCATGAATATGCCGTTGATGAGCAGCGCATTCGATACCGCGGCCTGGCTCACCGCAGCCTGACCTAAAGCCCCTGCGCTTGCTTCGGTCGCTGCCGCCCGGATGCGCAGGCGGCGTACGGGGCGAAGCCGGATTTACGCTCGTCGGGCTTGATATGGCGCCTTCGCTGGCCGGGCTGGTTGGCGAAGGTGGCTTTGTTCTTCGACGGCATCGGTCGCTGACTGCCGCGACCCGGATTAACGGCCCGTTCTGGCCAGCGCCAGGTACTCCGCAACCGGCACCTCTTCGGCGCGGCGCTGCAGGTCGAAAGCCGTGCTGGTGCCCTGCGCTTCGATCCAGCGGCCGAGCGTGTGGCGCAGCAGTTTGCGACGCTGTGAGAACGCTGTGGTGACCAATTCCGACAGGCGTGCAGCGTCGACAGACACGTCCAGCGGCAGCGGCAGCATGCGCACCACGGCCGACTCCACGCGCGGCGGTGGGTCGAAGGCCTCGGGCGGTACATCCAGCACGTTGTCGATGCGGTAGCGCCACTGCAGCATCACGCTCAGTCGCCCGTAGGCCTTGCTGCCGGGTGCCGCGGCCATGCGCTGCACAACCTCCTTTTGCAGCATGAAGTGCTGGTCTTCGATGTGGGCTGTGTACTGCAGCAGGTGAAACAGGATCGGGGTGCTGATGTTGTAGGGCAGGTTGCCCACCACACGCAGCGGCCGGCCGCCGTGCTGTACTGCGAGGTCGCGGAAGTCGACCGTAAGCACATCGGCCTCCACCACCGCCAGGCCGGGACGCCGACGCAGCCGCGCAGCGAGGTCGCGATCGAGTTCGATCACGGTCAGCACGCCGCAGCGCGCCAGCAGCGGCAGCGTCAGCGCACCCAGCCCCGGGCCGATCTCCACCAGCGCCTGACCGGGCTGTGGGTCGATGGCGCGCACGATGCCGTCGATGACGGCGTGGTCGACCAGAAAGTGCTGGCCAAAGCGCTTGCGCGCAAGATGGCTGCTCAGAGCCGCGCTTTCGACAGCCGCCGCGCCTACAGCGGCGGCTCGCGGAACTCGACGTAGGCGCGCGAGCGCAACTCTTTCGTCCAGTCCAGATAGGACTGCTCGAAGCGCTGCTCGCGCAGCACATTGCGCGCCTGTTCACGAACCTGCTTGGGCTCCAGCGCCACGTCGCGCCGCTCCAGTACCTGTATCAGGTGCACGCCGAAGCGCGACACCACCGGCGCGGACAGCCCGCCGACCGCGAGCCCGTTCATGGCCGCTTCGAACTCCGGCACCATGACGCCCGGTGCCGACCAGCCGAGGTCGCCACCGGCTGCCGCGCTGCCGTCTTCGCTGAACTGGCGCGCGATGTCCTCGAAGCTGTGTGTGCCGCTTTCGATCTGACGGCGGTACTCCGCCAGCCGCCGGCCGGCTGTCTCGGCATTCAGCTGCGCCGATGTGCGCAGCAACACGTGGCGCGCACGCGTCTGCGTGACGCGACCCAGGCCGGCATCGCGACGCTCGATCAGCTTCAGGGCATGAAAGCCGGCGCCTGATTGCACCAGCGCAGGCGTGATCTCGCCCGGCTTGAGCGCCCGTGTCGCCTCGACAAACAGATCGGGCAGGCGTGACGACGGGCGCAAGCCGATCTCACCACCGCGGGCCTTGTTGCCGTCCTCCGATACCGCCTGTGCGACCTTGGCAAAGTCTTCGCCGCCACGCACCCGCGCCAAAGCAGATTCGGCCACCGCGCGCCGTGCGGCCAGGGTGGCCGGGTCGGCGCCGTCGGGCACGCTGATGAGAATCTGCGCAACGTTGACTTCAGCATCCGCGCCGGCCGCGGCGCGCCGCTCGGCCAGGGCCTTGTCGATGTCGTCTTCACTGATACGAATGCGCTGGTACACCTCGCGCTCGCGCAGCCGCTCCAACAGAATCTGGTCGCGGATGTTGGCGCGAAAGCGTGGGTAGTCGACGCCCTCGGCACGCAACCGCTCACGCAGCACCGGCAGCGTGACCTGGTTTTGCTGCGCGATATTCTGGACCGCGCGATCCAGCTCCTGCTCGTCGACCTTCATGCCGCTTTCGCGCGCCATGCCGATCATCGCGCGCTCGTCGATCAGCGCGTCCAGCGCCTGGCGGCGCAGCTCGGCATCAGCCGGCAGGCGCTGGCCGGCACGGCTGGCTTCGGCTTGCGCACGTTCGATGCGGCGCTCGACTTCACCGGCCGTCACCAGCTCCTGGTTGACGACCGCAGCGATGTAGTCACCGTTGCGCAACGCGCGGCTTTGCGCCGCCGTGGGCACCGCGTTTTGGGCCAGCGCCGGGATTTGTGTTGCCAGCAATTGCCCGGCCCCCAAAACCCGGGGGACAGTGGGGGCCCAAACGACTGCCCCCCCGGGGGTGGG